>JBAQIS010000022.1:0-31392 GCA_049288955.1 Saccharimonas aalborgensis (SeqCode) | reverse complement strand
ATACCCGCAAAGTTCTTGTCGAACTTGTCGTCGAAGGTAGAAATGACTTTTTGGTAACGCGGATCACTGGTACCGCCATACATTCCCTCAAAGAGTTCAAACATGGCGCTGCGGTGCCGGGCAAACTTAGGCAGGATCGTCTGCGTCTGACGGAGCAGTTGCAGGGCGATGCACTTTCATCGACCGCTTGGGCTATTGAGCAGCTACGGCATCCTAAAAGCGGGGCATACGTCTTTAATAACGGTAGGGCAGTCTCAAACAAAGGCGAGAATACTCCTGCTAATGTGCCAGAGGTGACGACTGCATTTAACCCAGAGACCGGATTGTTGACGCTCCAGGTTGTTCATCAGCTAGATAGCACAACCGGTAAGCCAATTTCATTTGTTCAAGCGGTCAAGCTACCTGACGAAAGACTAGCATTCACTGACTTTAGTTTCGTATTTACCACTAAGGGCATGAGCAACCTCGACAAATCTAAGGATCCTCGCGTAGGGGACGTCCTCGATTGGTTGGAGAAGGGCCTTACTCAGGGCGACGCGGAACTACGGCAAGGTAACGGTAGGACGTACAACCCACAAACGCGGACGTATACAGTATACGAGCTAGGTGTAGACAAGAATGGGATTACCACACGGGTGGACGCTAGCTCAAAGGATATGCTCGTTAGTGGCCCTAATGTAACCAGAAAGACGAACGACTCGCATGACGTAGCGGTTATCGCTGCTGCGCTGGACAGAGCGGTTATCCAGGGCTCCCAGACGAAGTCAAAGTAAATATTCATACTTCATTCTGCTATAATAATCCTCACGAGAAAGTGAGGATTATTTGATGTTTGACACTGACGAATACGAACTGAAGATGACGGGTGCTTTGGAGCATCTCGGGATTGAGCTGGGCAAGATCCGTACCGGTCGAGCTCATCCTGGCATGCTCGACGGCATAAAGGTAATGGCCTATGGTGTCGAAGTGCCCCTCAACCAGGTAGCAAATATTACTGCTCCGGAGGCGCAACTACTACAGATTACGCCATTTGATCCTGCAAATCTCCAACATATTGCGACCGCGATCAGGAACGATCAGGGTCTGGGGCTCAATCCGAGTGATGATGGTCGTGTCGTACGCGTTCCCGTACCGGCACTGACCGAGGAGCGCCGCAAACTGCTCGTCAAGCAAGCGGGTGAAAAAAGCGAAGAGGCGAGAATTGGTCTGCGTACGATTCGTCAGGATGGCATCAAGGACGCTCGCCAAAAAAAAGATGCCAAGGAGCTTTCCGAGGACGACCTGAAGCGTGTTGAGAAAGAGTTTGACAGATTAATGAGTGTTTATCAGCAAAAAATTGACGAGGCATGCAAAACGAAGGAAAAGGAAATCCTTACCATCTAATATGCCGAGCTCCCTTCCTACTCATATAGGCTATATCGTTGATGGTAATCGACGCTGGGCCAAGCAACGCGGCCTTTCTGCCTCGGAGGGTCACGCTGCTGGCTATGAGGTTGTAAAAACTATTATTGTCGACACTATCAAACGAGGTGTCCCGTATGTGAGCGCGTATATATTTAGTACCGAAAACTGGCAACGAAGCCCTATCGAAGTTAATTTCTTGATGAAGCTTATTGTGCGAGTGCTAACCGATGATCTACATATCTTTATCGAAAATAATATTCGGCTTAGGATAGCGGGATCAAAAAAACGGCTGACGAAGGGGGTTTTGCGAGCTATTGAGGAGGCTGAACAACAAACGAAGCATTTGACTGGCGGGCAAGCCATCATCTGTCTCAATTACGGTGGACATCAGGAACTTGCTGATGCATTTGAAGCGATGCGAGACCACGTCGGCGACCAAGTCATTACACCGGACGTCATCGAGAAATTTCTGTATACACCAGACGTACCAGCATGTGATTTGATCGTTCGAACGAGCGGCGAACAGCGGCTCAGCGGCTATATGCTCTGGCGTTCTCCCTACAGTGAGCTACTATTTCTGAAAAAGCACTGGCCGGACATGACAACAAAAGACGTTAGCGGTATACTAACAGAATATGCACGCCGCGAACGTCGGCATGGATCATAGGAGAGGATTGATATGGAGACAGTGATCGGTATTATCGTGGGCCTACTTATCATTACGTTTTTGGTAGTGGTTCATGAGCTAGGACACGCCTTAGTGGCACGTCGGAACGGTGTTATCGTCGAAGAGTTTGGGATTGGTTTTCCCCCAAAGATCTGGGGACGCAAAGTTAAGAAAAGCCCGCTTGGCAACAATGTACTATTTAGCATAAATCTCTTACCACTCGGTGGATTTGTTAAACTCCAAGGCGAACACGATAGTGACAAGAAGAAAGGTGATTATGGTGCCGCCTCTTTTCGGCAAAAGACCAATATACTGCTTGCGGGTGTTGCAATGAACTGGGCGGTTGCCGTCGTTCTGTTTACTATCCTGGCTGCGATCGGTATCCCAAAAATTATCCCCAATCAGTTTAGCATTCCGGCCGATACAACGGTACTAAACCAACCTGTTGAGATTGTATCTGTCGGTAAAGAATCTCCCGCAGAAAAGGCGGGGTTACGTTCGGGCGACAAGATTTTGCGATTTGCTGATGCGCCGCTTGAGCAAAAGAGCGCGCTTGCCACCCTTGCCGAACAGCATAAGGGCGAGAAAGTTTCAGTCGTGTATTCTCGTGGAGGCACCGAATACACCACCAGTGCAGCGCTACGCGCAGACAATGCAGACAAAAAAGGCTACCTCGGTGTCACCTCAGCGCAGCAGGAGCTCGTTCGTTCAACTTGGTCTGCGCCAGTAGTTGGGGTTGGCTTAACGGCCCAGTTAAGCTGGGTGACATTGCAAGGTGTAGGTGATCTGTTAGTAAAGGCCGTAACAAACATAGCTCTACAACTTAGTCCAGATGAAAAAACACGTCAGGATGCAAGCCAGACACTTTCATCAATCGGTGATGGGGTTGCCGGCCCGGTCGGTATTTATGGGGTGATATTTCCTGCGGCGGAGAAAGCAGGCTTCGTCCATCTTGTGCTACTGAGTGCGATTATATCGTTGACACTTGCGGTTATGAACATATTACCGATTCCTGCGCTTGACGGTGGTAGATGGTTTGTCACGTGGCTCTATCGTCTGCGCAAAAAAGTTTTGACCCAAGAGATCGAGGAAAAGATCCACGGTATCGGGTTTATGGTGCTGATGGCACTTGTTGTTCTGGTGACAATTGCTGATATTGGGAAACTTCGTGGGTGAGTGACAAAAAAAGACAAAAGATCCCCGGTATTGTTGTCTGGATTGCATGGTGTCTATGGATAATTGCCAGTCTTGTCATGGGGGCATTTTTGACGTCAGAGCTATTCCACATGCTAATGCGAGCAGGATGGATCTCTGGTCTCCATGCACCAAGCTACGTGTTGCTTGAGTACCTTGTGGCATACGCGTTATCGATGCTCATAGCAGTCGGAATACCTCTTTACGGATGGCGTATGGCTATTTCAAAGCAAGAGTTTGGCATTGCACGCTCACTTCGATGGACAGATCTTGGCTGGGGACTCATCGGGATGGTAATGTATGTCGCATTGGCGCAACTAGCTCTCAATATCATTGTGGCGCTAGTGCCAACATTTAACGTGACTGAGGCACAAGACGTCGGCTTTACGGTCGTGTTTGGGTGGGAACGAATGCTAGCGTTCACTGTCTTGGTTATCGTTGCACCAGTGGTAGAAGAGCTGCTGTTTCGGGGCTTTTTGTACGGTCGTCTCAGAAAGTTACATGCGCCCGTATGGCTTTCGGTACTCCTCGTCAGCGCGGTATTTGGGTTTGTTCATGGCCAATGGAATCTTGCCGTTGATGTTTTTATCCTGGGAGTTGTGGCTGCTCTTCTGCGTGAAAAAACCGGTACTATATGGCCAGGTGTTGTCATCCATATGATGAAAAACGCTGTTGCGTTTTATCTTGTATTTGTAATGATGATGGGTCGGTAACCACTAATGTCGCCAATCTTGGTAGTAAAAGTCGGTACAAGCACTTTATTGTCTCGATATGAAGCGCCGATGGGTACCTTTGAGGTGATTGCGAATAGCATAATCTCGCTAAGGGAACGGTATAGAATCGTATTGGTCACTTCGGGAGCAATCGGTTTTGGCGTCGTGCAGGCTGGTATTGGTATGCGCCCAACAGAGATAGCAAAGCTCCAGGCACTTTCGATGATGGGGCAGGTGGGCTTACTGAGGAGATGGCGTGAGGCATTTGACCCTCTGGCAATAGGCCAAGTGCTGGTGACGCGTGCTGACCTTGAGCGTCAGGCGTCGTCAGATAGCTTTCGTCAGAGTGTGGGGCAACTATGGGAGTATGGAGCCATACCAATTCTCAATGAAAATGATGCGGTGAGTAATGAAGAAATCAGCTTTGGCGACAACGATCAGTTGGCGGCGGAGGTTGCAGTTGCAATTGGTGCGCAGCATCTCATATTACTGACAGACCAGGACGGTATTCGAAGCGATTTTGGCACCATGAGCGAGCAGCGTATCCCAGAGATTTCGGTAGAAGATGTAGGCAAACATCTCACGACTGCGGGCTCACCAGTGGGAAAAGGTGGTGCATTGAGCAAGGTCCAGGCGGCGCGTATTGCACTTGAGATCGGTATAGAAGTAGTGATCGCTCACGCAGCCTCTCCGAATTCAATCCAGGATGCCCTCGCTGGCAAAATTGGCACGAAGCTAGTACAATGAAAGCCACATATGAGATTGTCGCATAATTTTACTCGGACTCTTAAGGACGCACCCGCAGACGAGGTGTCGCGAAATGCTCAATTACTCATTCGTGCCGGCTATGTATATAAGGTAATGGCGGGTGTCTATGCCTACACGCCGCTTGGTATTAAAGTACTCGAGAATATCAAGCAAGTTGTACGCGAGGAGATGAATGCTATCGGTAGCCAAGAGATCATCATGAGCAGCTTGCAACGAAAAGAGACGTGGGAAGTGACTGACCGATGGGATGACAAAAAGGTTGATGTGTGGTTTAAGTCAGCGCTTCAGGATGGTACAGAAGTAGGGTTTGGCTGGTCACACGAAGAAGCAATCCTCGAGATGATGCGCCAGTATATCAAGAGTTACAAAGACCTACCCGTGTCGGTGTATCAGATACAGACCAAGTTACGAAACGAATTGCGTGCCAAGAGCGGTATTATGCGCGGACGGGAATTTATCATGAAGGACATGTACTCTCTCCATGCCACTGAAGCGGACTGTGATGCGTACTACGAGCGTGCTATTGCGGCATATAAGCGGGTCTATGAGCGGCTAGGGATAGGCGAGGACACCTTTATTACCTTTGCGAGTGGTGGTGCATTTACAACGTTTAGCCATGAGTTTCAGACGATTTGTGAAGCGGGGGAGGACACTCTCTTCGTGAATGAAAGTCATACCGTGGCGGTCAACGAGGAGGTGCTAGATGATGCCACCAGGGAGCTAGGAATTGATAAGGAATCTCTTGTGCCAGTGGTGAGCGCCGAATCAGGCAATATTTTCAAATTTGGCACCGAAAAAGCCGAAAAGATGAAACTATACTTTACCGGTGAAGACGGTGAACAACATCCTGTCTACCTGGCTTCATATGGTATTGGCATCACGCGGGCGATGGGGGTAATTGTTGAGAAGTTTGCAGACGATAAGGGGATTGTTTGGCCAACGTCGGTCGCTCCCGCACTTGTCTATCTTGTGCAGATTGGCCAGCAGTCACTACAGCACGCCAACACTCTTTATGATGAGCTTACGTCTCTTGGTATGGAGGTAATTTACGATGATCGCGACGAACGTCCAGGTGCCAAGTTTGCCGATAGCGAGTTGATGGGTATCCCGTATCGTGTTACCGTCAGTGATCGACTAATGTCCGATGAAAAATACGAATTTACCTCGAGAAAAACCGGTGAAACCGAACTATTGACGCATGACGAATTACTTGCTAGACTTAGGTAATTCGAGATCGTCTTACGGAGGGGTAACAACGCTAATCAAGAGGATTAGGTCCTTCCACGGGGCTCGAAATTAGAGGTATTACAAGTATGAAAAAAGCATATCAGATTACAGAAGCTGGTCGCAAAGAACTCGAGGCAGAACTCGCTGAACTTAAGAGTCGTCGTGGTGACATTGCAGCAAAGATTGCCGAAGCGCGTGACTACGGTGATTTAAGCGAAAATGCAGAGTATGACAGCGCGCGTGAAGAGCAAGGTCTTGTCGAAACGCGTGTTGCGGAGATCGAAGATATTCTCATGAACGCCGAAGAGATCAAGTCCCGGAAGTCCAGCAAGATTCAGTTAGGGAGCACCGTTGAGCTCAAGACGGGGGCAAAAAAGTTTAGCTATACCCTCGTCGGTCCTGTTGAAGCAGATCCGCTGAGCGGCAAAATCAGCAACGAGTCGCCCATCGGTGTTGCATTGCTTGGTAAGGTCGTTGGCGACAAGGCCACCATCACTACACCAAAGGGTGATACTACCTACACTATCGTCTCGATAGCATAAGCGATGTCCTTTCAGTATACAATATTCCACATATAGTGGGATATTGTTTATTTTACATACAAAAAACACTAGCGCTAGCGTAATAAGGTTGGTACTATGAGGGTAAGTTCGCTTTTTGGGAGGCGGCTCAGCAAAATTACAAACGAGGGTAGACAAAGCTGTGGGCGTGAGGGCAAGCATCTTGTCAATCTTTTAAAATAGGGGAGAAATATGGCAGAAAGAATAGCTCATCGGGGATTAGAGCAGATGCCAACTGAACTATCAAAGAATGTCGGTGATGACTGTTTTGATGTTGATGCATCGTCAAGTAGTCGGCCTTCGACAAGGGCAGAGGTAGATGTCGCACGTGAGTTATTACTTCAGCACGGTGCTGATCCAAAAAAAGTCGGTGCGACTGTTCAAATTGGTAAATTTCGTGATAGAAAAACTGGCGAGCTGAGTCCCGCCGGTCCTATGACAACCGAGGATGGTGAGCGTATCTGGGTAAAGTTTCCCACGCCTGATGGAAAAAACAAACATGGAATGAGCGACGAGGAAAAGCTAGAATACATAAACGCGATGACACCTCCGAAACCACGTATTTCACCTGTTCGAACTACAGCTAGAACTAGGGGGAAAACGGATAAAGTTGCAGCAGTCTGGTCTGATATACAGCATGGGTTTCGACGTCTCATTATAGACGGTGAGGAGGTAATTGTCTCAACGCATGATCCGAGGGCGTTAAATGTTGCGCGTCAAGTAATTAAATATGCGCAGCCTGATCGATTAATTGACCTAGGTGATGCGCTTGACTTTGAGTCTTTCTCAAGATTCTCAGGAGACAGACGCGCCCATGGTCTCCTTGGTGTTGGCCTAAGCTCGTTCCAGCATGATGTAACGGGTGGTTTTCGTGCAGATAATCCTAACGCCGAGTATGACTGGCTGGGCGGGAATCACGAAGAGCGGTTATTTAAGCAGATCTATGATCGATTTCCAGAATTAGCAGATGTTCGTCAGATCAATCCCGATGGTTCGATGGGTAGAGTCGCACTATCTCTTGAGGCAATCTTACATCTTGATCAGCTGAGAGTTAAGTACCATGGTGGATACCCAGCAAATCGCCTCAAGATCAATGATCGATTATACGCAATGCATGGTCACGCGAGCAAAGGCAGCAAGGGAAGTACAACTAACCATTACCTCCATAACAGTGATATGCCGACAATATCAAAGTTGAGTGGTCATACACACAGAAATGAAAGTTCAAGCCGTCGTATACGACTGGGAGAAGATGAGTGGAGGGTAGTCAGTGCTGATTCCTTTGGTACGCTATGTAAGGTAGATGGAACGGTCCAAGGTCATGGTACGGGGCACACCCTCGATGGAGTTAACGTTGCATCGACACCAAACTGGGAGCATGGCTTTGGTTTTATCGAATATCGTGACGGGGATGCTCCGTTTGACGTCCATCACGTACGCATACATACAGAGGACGGCTATATGGCACGTTGGGGCGGTAGGACATTCTATCCAACAGTTGATGAGTACGGCAACCCACTATAACCAGAGACCACAGTCTGATATACTGTACCTAGTAACTAACTAGTGGGACTACTTGATGGCGACATTGAAGGAATTGCGCGATGAGCGCCTACGAAAATTAGATGATCTAAAAAAGCTAGGAGTCAACGCCTATCCTGCTGAGTCGGCGCGTACTCATACATGCCGCGAGGTAGCAGAACAGTTTGAGTCCCTTGAAGGCCAGACGGTTAAAGTCGTTGGTCGTTTGATCGGAACACGCAAATTTGGCAAACTGGCCTTTCTCGTGCTGCGTGATATGAGCGGCCAGGTGCAGCTATTTCTCAAAGCAGATACTATCGAACCACTCAATGCACCACTATCGCAGCTGGGCATGGATGAGTTAAACCTGCTAGATCCAGGTGATTTCGTCGAAGCAGAAGGAGTCGTTATCCGCACACAGACGGGTGAAGTGAGTGTCGACGTACGGAAACTTCGTCTTCTCACGAAATCACTGCGACCGATGCCAACCGAGCAGGAGGGGTTTCGTGACAAAGAAGAGCGTTTTCGTCGTCGTTACGTTGACATGAATGTCAACCGTGATGTGCGCGAACGATTTGTTCGCCGGAGTAAGTTTTGGCAGGCGACACGCAAGTTCCTCGATGATCATGGATTCTATGAGGTAAATGTTCCGGTCCTCGAGCATACGACAGGTGGAGCTGATGCAGCGCCGTTTGTGACTCATATGGAGGCGCTTGATCAGGATTTCTACTTGCGGATTAGTCACGAACTTCCGCTCAAGCGGCTCCTCGGAGCTGGGTTTGAAAAAGTGTATGATGTGGGGCCGCGCTTCCGTAACGAGAATTATACTGATGAGCATCTGCCCGAGCACATTGCGATGGAATGGTACTGGGCGTATGCCAACTGGCAGGACGGCATGAAGTTCATGGAAGAGATGTATCGCTATGTTTTGTCAGAAACCTTTGGCACGTTGCAATTTGATATTCAGGGCAAACAGGTTGATATGAGTAAGCAGTGGGAAGTATGGGACTATGCCACGGTCATTCGAGATCACTATGGGATCGATGTGCACAATACGAGCATTGAAGAAGTAAGCGCGAAATTAGCCGAGAATAAACTTGAAGTCGAAAAAACCGATAGTATCCCCCGTGGTATCGATAAGTTGTGGAAACACATTCGCAAAGATGTCGTTGGTCCAGTGTGGCTCGTTAACACGCCGAAATTTATTTCGCCGCTTGCAAAAAGTAGTGTCGATAACCCCGATGTCGTGCAACGGTTTCAGGCCGTCATCGTGGGGAGTGAGCTGTGCAACGGGTTTAGTGAGCTCAACGATCCGATCGACCAATACAATCGGTTTATAGAGCAGCAGCAAATGCGTGATGGTGGAGATGATGAAGCCATGATGCTTGATATTGACTTTGTTGAGATGCTCGAATACGGCATGCCACCGGCGTGTGGACTCGGCTATAGTGAGCGGGTATTTTGGATGTTCGAGGGCGTGACGGCGCGCGAGGGTGTGCCATTTCCACAATTACGACGTGACGTTGACGATGTAACGAAGAGTCTTTACCCTGATGCCAAGGTCTGAGGCAATATAAAACGATAGTTTGAGAGAGGAAATACATGATTGAACTAAAATTTGTCACAAAGATATACGGCAAAAAGAAAAACACGTTCACCGCACTTGATGATGTAAGCTTTGTTATCCCTGATGGCGCAACTGTTGCGATTGTCGGAAAAAGCGGAAGTGGGAAAAGTACGCTAATGCATGCAATGAGCGGGCTCGACCGACCAGAAGTGGGAGAAGTTATCATCGATGGTGACAATATCCTGACACTTAAACCAAAAGCGGTCGATGCATTTCGATCTGAGAAGATGGCATTTATCTTCCAGAGTTTTTTTGTGCAAGGAAATGAGAGCTGCTACAACAATGTGAGCCTGCCACTCGAGATTGCAAAAGTTCCACTGCGCAATCGTCGTGCAAAAATACTCGCAGCGCTTAAGGCTGTGGGTCTCGATGATAAAGTCAAGTCGCGTGCACGCGATCTGTCTGGTGGTCAAAAGCAGCGTCTTGCCATCGCGCGAGCAATTGTCGGGGAGCCGACCGTACTTTTCGCCGATGAACCAACGGGTAATCTGGACAGCACAACGGGAGCACAGATAGAAAAGTTGCTCTTTGATTACAACAAAAAACATAAAGCAACGCTGGTAATCGTCACGCATGATCATGATATTGCACGAAAGTGTCAGATGCAGATTATGATCAAAGATGGAAAAATCCAGTCTATTGAGGAGGCAAAACGATGAAACGTGTCGATATCATGAAGCGAGCTGGTCGTAATTTGCGCCAAGCAAAAGCGCGTACGCTCCTAACGAGCCTCGCTATTGCTGTGGGTGCGTTTACGTTGACAGCAAGTCTCGCCGTTGGTGAAGGCGCTCGCCAATATGCAGACAAACTGATCAAGAGCAATGTTGATCCGCAGTCAGTCTATGTCACAAAAGAAAAAATACGCGAAAATGGTCCGATGGGTGCAGGCCTAAAAGAATATAGTGATAGCGCCGCGCAGTACAATGGCATCAGTATCAAGACGTTGAGCGCTGATGATATCAAAACTATCGGTGAAATAAAAGGCGTGAGCAAAGTTGCTCCCACCTACCTTATTAGCACGCAGTACGTAACATTTGAAGGCAAGGACAAAAAATATGTCAGTGATGTGACAACGTATGACCCTACCGTACTCGCATCGATCGCAAGCGGGACACTACCAAAACTCGGTGATCAAATCGGCGTAGACGAGGTTGTTATGCCAGAGTCGTATGCAGACTCGCTCGACATGAAACCCGCGGATCTCGTGGGCAAAACAGTAACGCTTCATTTGGTAAAGACTGGCAAACAGCCCAGCCAAGCAGAACTCCAGCAGGCATTTTTACAGGGAGGAACGGCGGCGGTTCAAGGCCTTGTACAAGTGGAAACCAAGGACGTACAGCTCCGTGTTCGTGCCGTGAGTGCAAAATCAAGCACTTCATTTTCGGCAACTGCAGCACTGTTTATATCTGACACGAAGGCGGCTGAGTTGGCAGACTACCTTACGGCCGGCACGTCGCAGTATAGGCAATACATCTCTGCAACAGTAATTGTTGATAAGGCAACCAGCCCCGAGACAGTTAAGCAATCGATTCTCGATAAGGGGATGAATGCCTTGACAGCAAAAGATCTATCTGGCATCATCTTTACGATCGTCGATATACTACAGGGAATTGTTACTGGGTTCGGTATTTTAGCGCTGATTGCAAGCGTATTTGGGATTATCAACACGCAGTATATTAGTGTGCTTGAGCGCACCAGCCAGATCGGATTGATGAAAGCGCTCGGGATGAGCCGTCGCGGTATTGCAAAGTTGTTTCGCTACGAAGCAGCATGGATTGGCTTGATCGGTGGGTTAATTGGTGCGGGAATCGCCTTTATTGTCGGTACGGCGCTCAATCCATGGATCACAAAAACACTGTCATTGGGTGATGGCAACTATCTCCTCATCTATGTATGGTGGCAAATAGCCTTATTGCTGCTTGCGCTCATCCTGGTTGCTGTGGTTGCCGGCTGGTTCCCAGCCCGAAAAGCCGCTCGGCTAGACCCGATCGAAGCGTTACGCACCGAATAGCTACCGTGTGAAATGTCGGCGAGCGAGTGATAAATCGTGAGCAATTTTTGGGTCGAGTGAGTTACGCTGCAATTCCTTGATAAGGGCATGCTGTGTAATGATGCGGAGGGCTGTACCCTCAACTGGTCGACTGTGCCTCTCGAGGTATGCTAAAAAGCGTGCGTGGTATGACAGTAGATCGTCGCGTTCAGGCTGGAAACGAGTGATAATATCGGCAGGTAATTCCGGAGTGTTGATAGTAAGAACGGTTTGGCGTGGATTGAGGGTATGTTTGAGTTGTGGTTGAAGTCCAGTGGGGGTTCCGTGCCTCGCAAGCTGATTCATATACAGCGGAGTGCTGGCATAGTCGAGATCGCTGGGGCGTGGTCGCTGTTGCTTTGTTAGCCTGTCGTAGGTATCTAGCTCAACACCATATAAACACAGCGCTGCACTACCTACCAGCATAGTTTGGGATGGGTCAAGACCGAGATATTCGGCACTCCGTAGCACCTGCTCTGCGGCGGGTGTGTCGGCAGGGATAAAGGGGGCATTGTGCGAGCGGCGTGAGCCGAAGAAAACCATGTATTTATGATAGCATAATCTTTATCAAAAGTCAACCTGTCCCATAGGGGTAGAGTGCGCTATACTTGAGATATGTTAGACATCCGCTTCATCAGGGAGAATCCCGACCGCGTTCAGACGGCCGCGGCGCAAAAAGGCTATACAGTAAATATTCAGGAGCTTTTGCATGCCGATGAATCGCGTCGTGAACTTCAGCAAAAAGCTGATGAGCTACGGACGCGTCGTAACGAAATTGCCGCACAAATGAAGGGCGGGAAGCCAGCGGAGGAGCTAATTGAGGAGGGAAAGAATATCAAGACCGAGCTGGCGGAAGTGGAGGACCATTTACGGGTCGCTGATGAGCTATTCACTACACTCCTCCGGGCAGTACCAAATGTAGCGCTGGATGAGGTGCCAATTGGTTCGTCAGAAGCCGAAAATGTGGAGATACGCACTTGGGGTGATAAACCGAGTTTTGATTTTCCTGTCAAAAATCATGCCGAGATCGCTGAGGCCAAGGGATGGCTCGATAAAGAACGCGGTGCCAAAATCGCCGGTGCACGATTTGTATATACCATGGGCGACTTAGTGTTGCTTGAAATGGCGCTATGGCGTTTTGCGATGGATGTTCTGACAAACCAAGAAACCTTGCAGTCGATTATCGATAAGCATGGCCTCAAGCTGAGCGCACGACCATTCACGCCGATTTTGCCACCAGCGGCCGCGAAACAAGAGGTGTTTGAGGCTACTGGTCGCCTGAATCGTCAAGAGCAGACTTACAAAATTGAAGACGAAGACTTGTGGCTCAACGCGAGCGCTGAGCACACAATCGCTCCGATTTATATGGATGAGATTCTCGACGAAGCACAGATGCCGATCCGTTACGTGGGCTACACGACAGCTTTCCGCCGCGAAGCGGGTACCTATGGCAAAGATGCCGAAGGGTTTTTCAGGCTGCATCAGTTTAATAAACTCGAAATGGAATGCTTTACTACAGCTGAAACGTCATATGACGAGCACCTGTTTTTGGTAGCGATCCAGGAATACCTAATGCAGCGGCTCGAGTTGCCTTACCATGTGTTGGAAAAATGTACTGCCGATATTGGCCGTCCGAACGCAAAGGGCGTGGATGTAGAGGTATGGCTGCCGTCACAAGGGATGTATCGTGAAACGCACACCGCTGATTATATTGGTGATTATCAAACCCGCGCTATGAAAACTCGTGTGCGCCGAGCTGATGGCTCTGTAGAATTGGCACATACCAACGACGCAACAGCGTTTTCACAGCGCCCGCTTATCGGCATCATCGAGAACAATCAGACGAAATCTGGTGACGTGGTTATTCCTACGGTGCTTAGGCCCTATCTTGGCGGTCGCGAGGTACTATAGTCGTGATGAAACGTGTGGTGCGGCGCGCGACAAAACATGTCTACAAATACGCTATCAAACCAGTTCTGTTCAAGCAACACCCCGACGATGTGCATAAACGCTTGATAAAAGTCGCCAAGCGTACCCAGCATATACCGGTGGTGAAGCGTTTACCAAAACTATGGGCATATCAGGCACCGTGTCTCGAGCAAACTATACTGGGCTTACATTTCAAAAACCCCGTTGGACTTGCCGCTGGGTTTGACAAAGATATTGAGATGGCACCCACTATAAAAAACGTTGGTTTTGGATGGATGACGGGCGGGTCGGTGACGGCACAACCCTGCAGGGGTAATCCGAAACCATGGTTTTATCGACTTCCTCGGTCAAAATCCCTTGTTGTTCATGCTGGATTACCCAGCGATGGCGTAGTGGCAATTCTGCACCATCTCGCTACATATCCTGCATCCTTATTTACTTCGATGCCGCTTGCCGTGTCGGTAGCTAAGACTAATTCTAAGGAAACAGCGTTAGACGAGCAGGGCATCGCCGATTACTGCGAGAGCTTAAGTCTACTTAACATACAAAACCACTGCCAACTATACGAGATCAACATCAGTTGTCCCAATGCATTTGGTGGCGAGCCGTTTACTGATCCCGAGCGACTTGAGAAACTGCTTGCAGCGATTGATAGTCTCAAGCTTCGTAGTCCAGTTTTTCTTAAAATGCCGATTGACAAGCCATGGCTTGAGTTTCGTGAGCTGCTACAGGTAGCTTCCGAGCACAATATACAGGGCGTGACAATCGGAAATCTCCTAAAAGATCGTAGTGCAGCTCACCTGAGTGAACCATTGCCAGATGAAATTCAGGGTAGCTTGAGTGGCAAACCAACGCGTCAAATCTCAACCGAACTCATTCGGCAGACATACCGTGAATTCTCGGATAGGTTTGTCATCATCGGTGTAGGAGGGATTTTTTCGGCACATGACGCGTATAAAAAGATACGGGCCGGTGCGAGCCTGGTGGCGCTTATCACCGGTATGATATTTGAAGGTCCGCAACTTATCGGTGAGATCAACGCTGGACTTGAGAGTTATCTGAAACGTGATGGATTTGGGAATATTCACGAGGCTGTAGGCGTTGATACTCATGGCAAAGAAGGCGTATAATAAAGGTACTAGCGGTTAACGAGAAAGGGGTCTATCGTGATCACAAACGTCGAAATAACCGGAGTCGGCTCATACACAGTCGACGAATCCACAAAAAAATATGTGTTAAAAAAAATTGGCAGCCTCGAGCGACTTGCTCCGCGGCACGCGCGCAAGAGCATGCATGCTGACGTAAAATTGGCCGAGGTCAATCGCGACAAAGGCAACAAGTACGAAGTTGAGGTCATCCTGACCGTTCCAGATCGTCGTTTGACAGCAAAAGATTCGACGATGAATATACTAGCTGCCATTGATATTGTTGAAGCAAAGCTTGCATCGCAGCTGCGTAAATACAAGCAAGAGACCGTGCCGCATGTTGGCAGACGCAAGCTACTCGATCGCTTCAAGCGAAGCTATGCGCGCGAACAGTAACTATCTCTTAAAATAGTACGTGATACTCTTTTATCTTGGCGCTTCAGCGCGTATAATTAAGAGGATAGTTTTTTCAGTATGAAAGTTGAGATAGAGAGGTAGCAAGGTTTTGATATGGTAAATCAACAAAAAGCATTGTCAAAAATCTTCGGTGATCCGCAAAAGCGGATTTTGAAACGTCTATCAAAGAAGGTTGACGAAATCAACGCACTCGCGCCGAAGTATCAAAAAATGTCCAAAAAGCAACTGAGTGACCAGACAGCCATTCTCAAAAAACGCCTCCACAAGAAGGGCGTTACACTGGATACGATTTTGCCCGATGCGTTTGCAGTAGTGCGAGAAATGGCGACGCGTGTTATTGGTGAACGCCACTATGACGTCCAGCTGATAGGCTCGATGGTGTTGCACGAAGGAAATGTGGCTGAGCTCAAAACGGGTGAGGGTAAGACTCTTATGTCGACGCTTGCTGCCTATCTCAACGCGCTAGAGGGTAAGGGTGTCCATATTGTAACGGTCAATGATTACCTCGCGCAGCGTGATGCTGGTTGGATGGGTGCGATCTATGAGGCACTTGGTATTACAACGGGTATTATCATCAACGAGGCATCTTTTATATACGATAGTTCCTATAACAACGAATTACACACTGATCCTCGGATGCGTAAGTTGCGACCGTGCACGCGCAAAGAATCATATCAGGCGGATATCACATACGGTACCAATAACGAGTTTGGGTTTGACTATTTGCGTGACAACATGGTGAATGAAGTCGATCTTGTCAGACAGCGTGACCTGAACTTTGCGATCGTTGACGAAGTAGACTCGATTTTGATTGATGAAGCGCGAACGCCGCTCATTATTAGTGCGCCAGCTGCAGAAAACCCTGACGCGTACTATCAATTTGCAAAAGTTGCTGCCAAATTAGTGCCAGACGATTATGTGTTGGACGAGAAGCGCAGGAGTGTTGCTCTGACAGACGTGGGCGTTGAAAAAGTACAAAAAATGCTTGGCATAAAAAATCTCTACACACCCGACTATGTGCGCAGTGTGTACCATATGGATCAAGCACTCCGTGCTCAGACGCTCTTTCATCGCGATAAAGACTACGTGGTGACAACCGCAGGTGAAGTTATCATCGTAGACGAGCACACAGGACGACTCAAACAAGGCAACCGCTACAACGAAGGCCTCCATCAGGCGATTGAGGCAAAAGAAGGTGTGCCAGTGCTACAAGAGAGCATGACGCTTGCTACCATCTCATTCCAGAATTACTTTCGCCTATACAAAAAGCTCTCTGGCATGACCGGTACTGCATTTACTGAGGCTGAGGAGTTCCAGCAAATCTATAGTCTCGATGTCGTGGTGGTACCACCAAACAAGCCGATTACTCGCAAGGATCATCAAGATTTGATCTACAAGACCGAGAAAGCCAAGCTAAAAGCGGTCGCTGAAGCCATAAAGGGATACCACAAAAAAGGTCGTCCTGTGCTGGTGGGCTCGGGGTCAATTGCCAAAAATGAGCTAATTGCTGAATGGCTTGATAAAGAGGGAATCAAGTACGAGATTCTTAACGCCAAAAATAATGAACGAGAAGCAGCTATCATTGAGCAAGCTGGTCAGAAAGGTGCTATTACGCTTGCGACAAACATCGCTGGTCGTGGTACTGACATCAAACTTGGTAAAGGCGTCCGGGAACTAGGTGGTCTCGTCGTGATTGGTAGCGAGCGTCACGAATCTCGTCGTATTGATAACCAGCTGCGTGGTCGTGGTGGCCGCCAGGGTGACCCCGGAGATACGCAGTTTTATGTCTCGACCGAAGACGACTTGATGCGAATCTTTCAGGGAGAGCGCATTGCTGCATTGATGGATAGACTTGGCGTCGACGAAGATATGGCAATCCAAAACCGAGCCGTTAGCAAGACGCTCGAAGCTGCACAAAAACGAGTCGAAGGCTATAACTTCGATACGCGAAAAAATGTTGTACAGTACGATAACGTTATCAACCGGCACCGTCGGGTTGTCTATACGATGCGGCGAAAGATTCTTGACGGGGGCAATATCCAGCCTGAAATTCAACGTTTGTTGAACGAAAAGGTTGCTGAACTGACTGTTGTTCCTGCAAAAAATAACAATAAATTTGTCGATGAATTTGAGACAGTTATCCCACTGGAACGCTCACTGATCAAAAAAATTGGCGATGAGAAAAAAGATAAACTTCGTCGCGAGCGCGCACTTGAAGCAGCACAAAAACTCTATCATACGAAGGAAAAGGATTTGGGCGAGGAGCTGTTGCGCGGTGTTGAGCGTGAAGTATATTTGCAAGTTCTCGACACCCTATGGATGCAGCACCTAGAGAATATGCAGCATTTACGTGAAGGCATTCACTGGCGTAGCGTGGGTCAGCGCGATCCCTTGGTGGAGTATCGGAGTGAGTCTCAAAAATTGTTTGATAGTTTGCAGGCAACACTCCGTGAGGAGGTGCTGCGGGCACTGTATCATGTCCGCAAAACCGATGCGATTACACGCGAGGCCACGGACGATGAGCACGATACAGAGCTAACAAAGCTCGCCGAAACAGCGGTCGAGCACGGTGTCAATGAAATTACCGGTGGGGAAGAAAACCGAGACCATGATTTTGAGGGCAATATCAAGAAAGCGCCGCGAAATACAGAGGTAAATCATCAGCGTAACCTTGCACGGAAGAAGAAGAAAACCCAACGACAAAATCGTAAAAAGCATCGTTAAGCTATGAAACATACCACCACGGAGATACGTCTAAAAAATGGGGCACGAGGGTTGCTTATTGATGTCCCCGGAGCAACTGTTATGAGTTTTCAGTTTCAGTTTCGAGCCGGTAATCGCTATGTAAAAAATAAAGACATCTACGAGACGGCGCACATCATGGAACACATGGCGTTTGGGGCAAATGCTGCATTTAAGAGTGAGCATGCCTATGAGGCAGAGTTTACAAAAAACGGTGCCTACCACAACGCCTTCACTAGCGACCTCTCTATGGTATATGTTGCGACATGTGCTGATTTCGAATGGGATCGGATCCTCAATTTGCAGCAAGTCGCGATTTGCCAGCCGAAGTTTAATGCAGGTGAACTCGAAGCCGAAAAAGGGAACGTGAAAAGTGAGCTAACGGGATATCTCAATAACCATGAGCGAGTATTGTGGCCAAAGATACAGCAGTTGCTTGGCGAGAGTGTCTATACCTACTGGCAGCGATTGCAGACCATTTCAAACGTAACGCTGAGAGACATTAGAGAGCATCATCGGCGTACGCACACCACCGACAACATGCGTTTTGTGATAGCCGGTAAACTCTATGGACGAAAAGCGCAGATCCAACGGATGCTCGAAGAGTGGGAGTTACCGCGTGGCGAACGTTTTGAAGTGCCGCGTGATGAATTGACAAGTGGCAACCCGACGCTTATTCGACGAAAAGAAGCCTCAAATCTGACATTTGGATGGTCCCTAACCTTGCCGCGTGCACTCACCGACGAAGAGGCGGAAGCGATGAGTTGTCTTGATCAGATACTGACGGGCACCATGCACTCGCGCATTTATGGTGCTGCTCGTAAAAAGGGATTGGCGTACGGCATGTTTAGTGATACGTCAGTAGGACTTCACGATAGCAGCTGGGACTTTGGCGGACAAGTAAACTTGGAAACTTCCCACGGGCTTGTCGATATTATAGTGCGCGAGGTAAAAGCAGTCATGGATGGACGCATTACTGACGAGGAATTAGCTGCCGCTAAATCCTATGCACTCGGTCGACATCAGATGGGAGCTCAGACAGTATCGCAAATCAGTAACTTCTACTCAAATCGTTATTTCGGTGACGAAGTAGTGAAGGACTATGAAAAAGTCCCCGATGCCATAAGAAATATCACCCTCGATCGCATGCTGGCAACAGCTCGCGAGTTTATTGCTCATAATACCTGGGTTTTGGCAGGGGTAAGTAGCGGTGAAAAAGAAGAAATCGTTTCACTCAATGCTAAACTAGAAACAGTATTTTCGCGCACACCACACTAAAAGGGAGGGGTATGGCACTTAAGCACAAGATTGAAGAAGTGGTACTAAAGAATGGTGCAAGGGGCCTGTTTGTTCATGTGCCTGGGGCGAGTGTCTTTTGCTATGAGTTGTGTTTTCGGGCCGGTAATGAGTATGTTGCTGGCCCGGACGTCCAGCAGACAGCGCATTTGCTTGAACATATGCTTGCAAAGACGTGTAAGGGGCTTGAGACTGCCGAGGCATTTAGCCGCGAGTTTACAAAAAACGGTGCCTATAGCAATGCGACGACCTGGCAGACCAATATGGTATACGAGGGAAACTGTGCGGACATGGAGTGGGATCGCGTACTTGGACTGCAGCTACGTTCAATTTCTGAGCCGATACTCACCGAAGAGTCACTTCGGGTTGAAAAGGGCAATGTTCGTGAAGAACTCAGTGGTCAGCTGAGTAACCATCCTCGGACGCTCTGGCAGTATATAAATCGCTCGCTCGGCGATAGTATTGCTTTGGACGAAGAGAAAATTGCGTCGATCGACGCCGTCACGCTTGGTAGCCTAGATGAACATTGGCGGCGAACGCATACACAATCAAATTTTCATTTCTGCATCGTCGGAGATATGTCCGGTAAGCGAGCAAAACTAAAGTCCATGTTTGAAAACTGGCAACTACCAAAGGGAAACGGGTGGCTTGCTCCGGAACAACACGTATATCATAGGGGTGAGACGGTCTCAATTACTCGCAATGACGAGCACTCAATCGAGTTTATTTTTGCCATGACGATACCGCGACGCCTCGATCAAACCGAGCGCTGGGCAATGAGTATGCTTACTCATATTCTGACCGGTACGTTTCACTCCCGCATCTACGGCGTTGCCCGCGATAAGGGGTATTGCTATGACGTCTCTTCGGGGGCGGGAGATAAGTTCGACGGTACATCAGACTGGAGTTTTCAGGCACAAGTGACTAAAGAACAGGCACCAAAACTACTAAAGTTGATCGCGCGTGAGCTCCTGCGTGTGCGTGACGGTGATATTAGTGAAAAAGAATTGGACGAGACTCGGCAATATGCCTACGGTGTCTACCAGAAATCATATCAGTCGATCTATGATCTCATGTGTTACTCCAGCGACTATTTCTTTGACGATTCCTATACCGCCGTAGACGAGAATATTAAGCTGATTGACGCTATCAGGAGGGACACTATCGTTCGCTTGGCTCGCGAGTTTATTGATTCTCTCGCATGGACATATGGCGAAATAGGTCCCGTGTCACCTGGGGAGACGGAGGCGCGTCGCAGCCTGTTCTCACGGCTCAAGGGGGAGGTGTAATGGCAAACATTGCGATTGCGGGCTATGGAATCGAGGGTGAGCAAAGTGTCAAATACTGGCTATCGCGAGGTGATGATGTCGTGGTGGTCGACGAACAAGAAACCCTGTCACGCGCTGTACCAGACGGCGTTCCTACTAGACTAGGGCCGCACGTACTCGATGATTTATCTGAATTCGATCTTGTGGTGCGAACAGCAGGTCTTGCGCCCTACAAAATTTCTTCAGCTAAGCGCATTTGGTCCGCAACGAACGAATTTTTCGCGAGATGCCCAGCTCCTATCATCGGGGTAACGGGTACGAAGGGAAAGGGCACGACGTGTAGCTTGATAACGGCAATATTGAGAGCCGCCGGACACACAGTACACCTTGTTGGTAACATTGGCCAACCTGCCCTTGAGACATTACCTGATGTTGCTGAGCAGGACATCGTCGTGTATGAATTAAGCAGTTTTCAACTATGGGACCTCGAAAAGAGTCCGCACATCGCAGTTGTACTGATGATTGAGCCCGATCATTTGGACGTTCATGCATCGATGGAAGAGTATGTGCAGGCAAAGGCGACTATTGTGCGATACCAAAATCGAGACGATGTCGTGATTTACTATGCTGATAATCACTGGTCTGAGGAAATTGCAGCACAAGCTATTAGCAATAAAATTCGCTATGGTACGGCCGAAGACCGAGGAGTATATGTAAAATCGAACAATTTTTTTATTCAAGATCAATTAATCTGTCCCGTTGATTGTTTAGCTATTGCCGGTAATTTCAACCGAGAAAACGCTTGTGCTGCAATCACAACCTCACTTGTGATTGACAGGTCTGTCGCTCCTTTTGTAGCTGAGGGCCTCCGTTCTTTTCATGGATTACCGCATAGGCTCAAATATGTCACTACAAGAAACGGAGTGGATTATTATGACAACAGTATCGCAACGACACCTGGTTCTGCGGTGGCGGCGCTCAATTCATTTGAAGGAAAAAGAATCATCATCTTAGGCGGTTCGGATAAGGGCGCAGACTATGCGCCAGTCATTGAAGCATGTTTGAATGCAGGGGCGCGTGTGATTGCGATTGGTCAAACCGGAGACAAGATTGCAACATTATGTGAACAAGCAGGGGTGGCAGTTGTAAGGATTGAGGGCGGTATGCGCGAGGTAGTGGCGGCAGCGAGGTCAGTCGCGGATAGTGGCTCAACGGTTATCTTAAGTCCCGCAAGTGCCAGCTTTGACCAGTACAAGAGTTATGCGGATCGGGGTGACCAATTCATCGAGGCCGTTTTGCAGTTAGAGCAGTAATTTGTCGAGCGATCGAGGGAGTAGGTTCAATAATATGTGCGCGCTCCTGGGATAACTTCGTGATCTGCTCGTATATCCAGTGGTAATGGGTGCACCCAAGGACGATGACATCAGCCTTTTTAGCAAGTGAGTCGGCTATGACAGACGATATGCGGCTCATGTCAACCGAGTTGGCTTCGATCATAGAGGCCCAGTCTGAGCAGTCAGGTTCTAAAACCGTGATGTCAGCGGCAAAGCTCTTCTTGAGTTCATTGTAGCGCTTACTTTTTAGGGTAGCAGGAGTAGCACAAACCGCTACGACGTTTGTGCGCGTTAGTTCTGACGCAGTTTTGATCATTGGCTCAATCCCTACGAATAACTGATCGGGGTATTTCTTTCTTAGAAATGAAAGAGCGATAGTCGTGGCAGTATTGCATGCGATAACAATGACATCTGATGCTGCTGCGATGAGTGGCTGAATTGCGGTATCGGTAAGGTTAATTACCTGTTCTTCAGTTTTTGTCCCATAGGGCAAGTGAGCCCTATCATTGATAGCAGTAATGGTTGCGTCGGGGAAATGCTTTTTTAGGTCATTCGCAACTATCTCACCGCCAATGCCGCTATCAAATACACCGATTTTCATAATTCCATTATAATAGAATCACATGCAACCACTCAAAAAACGTCTTACTGATACGAGAGATGCTATCATCGAAGCATTCACTGTGCTTCAAATTGATGCGAAACGGGGTCAGCTTCTTTCGTTGGAGCAACAGCTCCATGATGGCTCGATTTGGTCTGATCCAGAGACAGCACAGCGTACGAGTAAACAGGCAAGTGTATTAAAAAATCAAGTTGAGCCCTGGGTTAACTTGCTTAGTCAAGCCGATGAATTAGCTGAGCTGTGTGAATTAGGGGACGAAACGCTGGAGCCTGAGATGCGCCAGCAACTCCAAGCATTGGAGGATGAATATAACGCTCGGAGAAAAGAATTGCTGTTTTCTGGTAAGTATGACGAATACACGGCCATTGTGAAATTGAGCGCCGGCGCCGGGGGCACTGACGCGCAGGATTGGTGCGAAATGCTCGAGCGTATGTATTTGCGCTGGGCCGAAAAGGCAGATATGAAGATCGACCTGATTGAACGCAGCGCGGGCGACGAAGCGGGCATAAAATCAGCAACTTATACAATCTCAGGCTCCTATGCCTATGGAAAATTGCAGTCAGAGCATGGCGTCCATCGCCTCGTGCGGTTGAGCCCATTTAATGCCGACAATCTCCGCCAAACGAGTTTTGCGCTTGTCGAGATTATGCCGGAGATTGATGCGCCCGATGAGGTCAATATCGACGACAAAGATCTCAAAATCGATGTCTACCGTGCTGGAGGGCACGGGGGGCAATCGGTCAACACGACGGATAGTGCAGTGAGGATTACCCACATTCCTACAGGGATTGTTGTGGCAATCCAAAATGAGCGAAGTCAGCTTCAAAACAAAGAGACAGCACTCAAGATACTGAGGGGGAGGCTAGTTCAGCTGCAACTAGAGCAGCACGCTGAGTCTCTAGCGGATCTCCGTGCTGGTGAGTCGGCGAGTTGGGGTGCACAGATTCGAAATTATGTGCTCCATCCATATACATTAGTCAAGGATACGCGGACGAAATATGAAGAACATGATGCACAGGCGGTGTTGGATGGCAAGCTCGACGGCTTTATTGATGCCTACCTTCAACAACATATGGTGGCATCATAGCCAGTAAACAACAGCGCCCGTCGCTCGTTTACCAGGAAAAATTGTGTTACAATAGTGGTAATGATTCTGTTAGATAGGGTAACAAAATCGTACGGCAAAGATCTCAAACCAGCACTCAATCGCGTTAGCTTGCATATTGAGCCTAATGAGTTTGTGATTCTTGTGGGTACGAGTGGCGCCGGGAAGTCGACACTTCTCAAGCTACTGACGAGGGAGGAAAAGCCCACTACTGGCAAGATTGTCGTTGGCGGCATTGATTATGATACGCTCAAGGACAAGCATATCCCGTTGCTGCGACGCAAAATAGGGGTAGTCTTTCAGGATTTCAAGCTTCTTCCACAGCGAACTGTGTTTGAGAACATCGCGTTTGCGCTCGAGATTGCCGGCATGACAAACCGTGAAATACGCAATACCGTGCCGAAAGTCATTGATCTCGTTGGTCTCACCGGCAAAGAAAAAAGCTTTCCCCATGAGCTCTCTGGTGGCGAGCGGCAGCGTGTAGCGATTGCGCGTGCTGTCGTACGTCAGCCCAAGATTTTGATTGCCGACGAGCCTACCGGTAACCTTGACCCTCGTCACAGCTGGGACATCGTACGGTTGCTCGAAAAGATTAATAAGTACGGGACGACCGTGTTGCTCACAACGCATAATGTCGAGATTGTCAATAAATTGAAGCGGCGAGTGATTGCCATCGATCACGGCAAAATTGTCAGTGATCAGGCGCAGGGGAGTTATCGTCAATGAGCCGTTCTAGTACGAATGCTAAGGCATTGGCTGGTCAGAAACGACACCGCAGGCAGTGGCTTACCTTTATGCGAATGTGCCGCTACGGTATCAATAACTTTAGTCGCAATGCCTGGCTCACCATCGCCGCTACCGCGGTGATGACTATCACGCTCATCATTATTTTTATCACCGTCGCTGCTCAAAACATTCTGTCTGATACAACAGATGTCATTGGTCGTCGTTTGCCGCGCTCCATTTTCTTGAAGCCAGATACCACAAAGGAACAGGCGCAGCCGATTGTTGATCAGTTGAGTAGTCTCGCAAACGTCGAAAGCGTCGCCTATAGTAGTTCCGAAGAAAACCGCGCACAGTTCGCGGTTGACAACAAAACTGACCAAAATACCCTCAATGCACTTACTGAGGCAAGCAATCGTATACCAGCAAAACTAAGTATCAATCTCAAGGATGTCAACAACACCAGTCAGCTTATATCATTTGTGAATGACAACGAGACACTAAAAAAATACATTGATCCGATTCGCAAGCCAACCTTTATGGGTGATCGGCGAGCACCGACAGAGACGATAGCCAGCTGGACTCAATTTGCCCAAAAATTAGGCATCATCGCCAGCGTCGTTTTCGTCAGTATTTCGTCACTGATCATCTTTAACACCATTAGGATGGCTATCTTTAATCGCAAAGAGGAAATACAGATGATGAAACTCATTGGCGCCGAAAAAAGCTTCATTCGCGGACCGTTTGTAGTTGAAGCAATCGTCTACGGCTTTATTGCGGCAGTGCTTGCGACAGTGCTGGGTGCCGCTATCATGTATTCTTCATCGGAATCGCTCAAGTCATATGGTGTCCCGATGCAGGGAACGGTCGACATGATGACGATGTATATCGGATTTATATTACTTGGTATGATTTTGCTCGGTGCACTCATAGGGACAATATCGTCGCTACTTGCAACTCGTCGCTACCTCAAACTCTAGTGAGCTCTATTGACAATATGCTTATGCTTATGGTACGATACGCATGATGAAACAACGGTCCGCCACACCAGTTCAGCGCCCCAGTATCAAAGGTCTTGCGACCAAATCTATTGTCGTGGCGACAGCCGTCTTGATGATACTCGCTGCTCCGTTGTCTATTACACAACGAGTTCATGCTGATAGCTATGATGATCAGATGCAGGCTATCAACAACCAGATACGCCAGTACCAGTCGCGGGCGGATGAGCTAGGTAAGCAGGCCCAAACCCTCCAGGTAGAACTCGATCGCCTGACAAACGAAAAAAATGCGATTCAAGCACAAATCAACCTTTCTCAGGCACAATACGACAAACTTCAAAAGCAAATAACCGACACTGAGAAAAAAATCTCCGACAACAAAGATGCGCTCGGGGAAACAATCGCAAATATGTATGTCGATAATTCGATTACGCCTCTTGAGATGCTTGCCAGCAGCAAAAGTATCGGTGACTACGTCGATCAACAAGAGTATCGCGCGTCAATTCGAGATACGCTCAACACTACCATCGAAGAAATAAAAGCACTCAAGATCAAACTTGAAAAAGATAAGGCAGACGTACAAGTTGTGCTCGATCGCCAAAAAGCTCAACAAGCATCATTGGCTGCCAAAGAAGCCCAGCAGGCTCAACTTGTTCAGCAGACTCGAAATGACGAAGCGGCATTTCAGGGGCTTGTTTCACAAAACCAGTCGCAGCTTCAAAGCATTGCCGCTCAACAGCGCGCCTACTACGACAGTCTGCGCCAAAGTAGTGGCGGCGGAGATTCGGGTGTAATTGGTAATTTCTCTTATAGCAATTGGAGCGGAAATAGCGGCTGCGGTAGCGGTGGTTATCCATATTGTGGCTATCAAGATTCATATTCAGACCCATGGGGACTCTACAACCGCGAATGTGTTAGCTATGTTGCTTGGGCACTCTCGGAGCGGTTTGGTAAATATGTCGGTAATTTTAGTGGCAACGGTAACGCTTATGAATGGGTATGGAGCGCACCGCGTTATAGTGGTGCCGTCAGGACGTATGATCCACAACCAGGTGACGCTGTGATCTTACCGATCGTCCCCGGACTCGCGCCAGTAGGCCATGCCATGATAGTAGAAAGTGTTTCTGGTGGCACAGTACGGGTTAGTCAATACAACTTCTATGGAACAGGTGAATACAGCACGATGAACATTGCGACATCTGGTGTTGTGTTCTTAAGATTCCAAAACAAATAGTAGTATTATCATAGATTTGACGCTTCTCTAGCGCGGCTGCACTGGCTGCGCTATAATGAATGACATAAACCATAAGAGGAAACGCTGTGCCCGATCTACCCACACCGCATCATGTTTCTGTGCCTCAAAATCAATCAGCCTCTACTTCTTCGCGAGGCGTAACAAGGGCATGGTATATCGCGATCGTGTGTGCGGTTGCAATTTCTTCATTTGTAGCGGGAACGCGCAGTGATCAACTGTGGGCTGCAATTGCGCCAGTTTTTGGCATGAAAGCCTCAAGTGATACACTCGATCTCTCGAGTGTGCAGCGTACCTTCCAAAAATTGAAGGCAAATTACGATGGCACCCTCGACACAAACGCACTTATCGATGGAGCAAATAGGGGAATGGTGGCCGCTGCCGGCGATCGTTACACGGTATTTATGGATAAGTCTGAGGCAGATGCTTTCAACAAGGAGCTTAATGGTGAGGTAAGTGGTATTGGGGCCGAGATTGGCGTACGGAGCGGACAGCCAACTATTTTGCGTACACTTGCCAATTCTCCTGCCGAAAAAGCAGGCGTTCAGGCCGGTGATGTAATACTTGGAGTCAATGATCTTTCGATGCGCGGCGCGAGTGCTGCAGATGTTGCTGAGAAAGTTCGTGGTGAAGCCGATACAACCGTTAAATTGACGCTCAAGAGAGGCAACGACACGAAAGAGTTTACCATTACACGGGCAAAGGTGAGTGATCCAAGTGTGCGTACGAGTGTAAAAGACGGTGTGGGAATTATGAAGATATCACGATTTGACGATCAAACTGGCACACTTGCATCAGAGGCAGCTCGGTCGTTCAAAGATCAGAATGTCAAAGCAATTATCCTTGATCTGAGAGATGATGGCGGTGGTTATCTTGATGCTGCACGGCAAGTCGCTAGCCTATGGCTCGACAAAAAAGTGATCGTCACAGAGCGCACCGGTGATACGGTCACTGGCACCCTCAAGGCAGACGGTTCGCCGCTATTAGGGGGTATAAAGACGGTTGTACTCGTCAATGGCGGCAGTGCGAGTGCAAGCGAAATCGTTGCAGGTGCACTGCAGGACCATAAAGCAGCGACGTTGATCGGAGAAAAAACCTTTGGTAAAGGCACTGTCCAGAAAGTGATCGAATTGCCCGGAGGACGGATTCTTAAAGTAACTGTCGCGAGGTGGTACACGCCAAATGGCAAGAACATTACAAAAGAGGGCATTACGCCAGATATGTCAGTAGTGTTGACTTCAACTGATATGGATGCCGGCCGCGACCCACAAATGGACGCCGCTCTGGCAGCAGTAAAATAATCTATACAGCGAATATACAAGAGTGCTTGTGCTTTTGAATCTACTGAGCTACTATAAATGCATATGGACGCAGTAAAAAAGAAAATATTGCTTGTCGAAGATGATACAGCGCTTGCCGCCGTGTATCGCTCTCGGCTTGAGCTTGAAGGATTTGAGATCAATGAAGTCAACAATGGCGAAGACGCGCTGTCAGCAGCAATGTCTTATAAACCTGATTTGATACTGCTTGATGCCATGATGCCAAAGATCAGTGGCTTTGATGTACTCGACATCCTACGAAATACCCCCGAGACGACAAACATCCGCGTCATTATGTTGACAGCACTGAGCCAGCCAAAAGACAAAGAACGTGCCGAACAGCTCGGTGTTGATGATTATCTCGTGAAGTCGCAAGTCGTCATTGGCGACGTTGTCGCGAGGGTAAAGCATCACCTGGGGATGGATCCCGGCCCTCAGCAGGCATCATAATATAAGCGCTATTATTAAGCAAAAGCATATTGACTTTTAGTCAATTTTTTGCTATAGTGAAGTCACTAACATACTAAAAGAAAAACAAAAATGAGCCACCACGAACGTATACCTTCTACACCCCAGGACCATCAACCACAAGATGCTGAAGTTCCGGTTGCTGACCGTGGATTTGAGCCATACCCAGAGGGTTGGGCTTGTCCAAATATGTGGGTTCCGCGAAATGTGTATAGCCCAGATGGTGTGCTGCAGCGTGATGCTGCAGGCAAGCCGGTTACGGAGCCGGAATTAGGCTGGTTTCCTAGCGGCACCTCTGTAATTAAGGGAGTGGAGTATACCCGAGTTGGAAAAAATATCTGGAATCCTCAGACCGGTCAATTTGATTCACCTTATAAAGATGTTCCTACCGCAGAACTTCGTCATCTACAAGAAGTTATGGCTCAAAAGGAACGTGAGCAACGAGATAGGGAAATGGGCCAGGGAGCAGCAGCGCTCGCGCAGGAAACTCCAGCTCAAGTGCTCTATCGCGCACCATGGGAAGAGCCAATTGCCGTTCCTGAGTCAGACCCATCGGGGTGGGCGCTTACACCAGAGCAAGCAGATAAGCTTCGTGCTGGTCTTGCTGCGCAACAGCCACGGGGTATTATCGATTCCGTTCCTGATTGGGTAATGGCTCAGCCGGAAAAGCCAGTGAAACCTACCCCCGAAACACCAGAACAGCGAACGGAGCGTATCCAAAGAGAGTTGGATAAGTTGGTTGCTGGGCTGAGCGAGGAAGATAGGCAAAACCTTGAGAGATATGCAATGTATTTACACGATAAAAAAGAAGCACAGAAGAAGGGTGACGGTGGCGGTTCGACAACCTATGGTCAAAACGCTGGTCAAGCCTACCGGGCTATGAGTCCAGAAGCACGAGCACTATCAAGTAACTACCAGGCATTGTGGGATAGACTGTAGCTATAATGGCAATATAAATTCCAAATTCTAGCTAACAACTACTTGGGTACGAGTGTGGGTGCGGCCAGTAAATGAGCCTTTTTTGACTTTTTTGAACCCTACAACACCGTCTTGTGCTGCGTGAATGGTGAAGTTTCGACTTGTGTAAGTACCAGGTCCGGCAATTTTTGTACTACCTGTCTGGCGTACGAGTACTTGACCAGCGGTCACTACCTGACCACCAAATCGTTTAACACCGAGACGAGCACCGGCATTGTTGTGGACGTTCTTTGATGAGCCGCCTGCTTTGACGTGTGACATATCGCTCCTTTAAACTTTGTAGAATAATCTGCTTAATTGTACTCCATACCCCGTAGAATGTCAATATTTGTTGGAGGTATTTCGAGAGTGAGATAGGCTTAGGCTGAAGCAACTATCTTCGTGACAAGTTGGAGTTTACCAAAGCCGGGTATAATTGCCGCACGATTATTACCGTGGTCGTACCCACAAAGTGGTTCTATGCAGATGCTATCTGTTCCTTTTCGGTGCCAAATTGCTATGGCCATCAGCGGCTGATCGTGCACTGTACCGTTTTCGTCAAATATGTGACCCTTGGCACTCATCTGTAGTTCTGGTAGCTCAGGAATCTGAATTGTCAGTAGTACTTCATCATCGGTTGCTGGATAGTACACTTCAAGTGTTTCGTCCTCGAGGAGGTGAGCTGCTGCCTGAGGGTCGCCAGTATATTCTGCAAGCGGCTTGCCGTTTACCACAATCTGGTCTATTCGGTCTTCGGGGCAACTAAAGTAGAGGTGCTCGCCGATGCTTGAGCCGTGTTCTCTCGATGAGTTGCTGGTGCGCGTCTGGTTGAGTAAAAGTGTACGTTCGTTTGGTAATTCGACCGAGCGGTTGAAAGAAGGCTCAGCAGTATCGGAGCGTTCAACCTGCATAGCTATCAAAGAAAGCTCGCCGTCCGCTGAAGGAAGCCGGTGAAAATCTGCCCAGCGTTCGGGTCCGTGTTGTCCTCCTGGTTCAGCCTGGTTTGGACCGACTGGTGACATTGGGTGAGATGCAGAAAGCTTGGCGACTGACGTATCATCAGGGCAAAATAAGATGCTTTTAGTTGATGTAGTGGGGACCCATTCGGTAATAAATCCGCCACGAGCTCGGACGGCGACTCGGGCATCACCACGGCTAAGAGACAACGTATCTTTTGATGCTGTCTCAAGAAAAGTGGAGCGTCTACCTATTTCTGTAGCGAAATCGTTATGGAGTCGTTCTGAGTTCTTTTCCTCGGCAGACATATCACGGTATATTTCCCATAGTTTAGGTGCTTTTAATCGCATTGCTTCAAGCAACGAGCTTGTCATTGAGGTAGCGGTATGTTCCTCGATCCAGCCTCTACCGAGTGAATGATAAAGTATACGCTTTGCGTCCATCCCTGCCGAAAAACAACTGCCCGCAATCATAGCAAGTAAATCGATGGGGGTTGATGATGCTCTCAGCATCTGATCAAGTAAACTGTCTATATCGACCTCATGCTCAAGTGATGGACCGTTTACCTCAAGCAGAATGCGTGGAATAGCGTAGCCCGGTAGACTTCCGATGGGTGGCATGTCTGTACCGTAGTTTGCCGGAGTAGACTCCTTTTCAAAAAGGTAGGCTGGTTCATCTGGATTTCTGGGAGTGTTACTAACAAGTTGTTCAAATAGATCGTGGTTAACGACAGCTGCCTTTGTTGCAACATAGCGAAACATATCGTTTACTTCAGCATATCGTTCGTACATAGCGGCGGCACCTCGCCCACCATCACTTTCTGGAGCAGTGAGAGCTTGCGTGATAGGGCAGCCGCAAATCCAGCCCTCAATCAATGCTTTATCACGGTCGCCTAGAGTATGGTATTCATCGGAGGCCCTAAGACTAGGTAGATCAACGGCGAAACTGTTGCCAAACGGTACACGATCGCGCAATTCGTTCATGATAGGATATTATCACAAAATACAAAAAAAGTCAATAGTCTCGTATACACTCAATACCTCTGCAACAAAAAGATAGGCCCCTGTAGACTGTAATAAGAATCACCTAATTACAGAAAGGAGCCTATCTATGGCTTATTCTACCAATATTTACCTTCCCGCTCTACGAC
>JBAQIS010000021.1:0-92970 GCA_049288955.1 Saccharimonas aalborgensis (SeqCode) | reverse complement strand
GTCATGTAGGTATCCCAGGCAGCCGAACGCTGCCTGGGATACCTACATCTTGAAAAGATGAGCATATTTTGCTATAATCAACAACTGAATTTGTTTTATCAACGGTAAAAGGAAGTTTATGGCAAAGAAAACGAATACCAAACGAAAGATTATTGCGCTTGTCAGCGACCTGACGGGTCATCGCACGTATGTGACACGCAAAAATACCCAAAATACTCCCGATAAACTAACGCTCAAGAAATACGACCCAAAGGCCCGCAAGCACGTCACCTACGTCGAGACAAAGAAATCTCTGGGTCGAAACGAAGTCAAGCCGCGTAAGGGCTAGGAGATTCATCGAGACGCGGCGCAAGTGCCGTGTCGAGCGTGTCCGCAAGCCATAATGCGTTTGATATAAGCTTTTCCAGCACTTCTTCTGAGGGGTGCTGGCTTTCGATATAGAGGTAGAGGCAGTTATCTTCGATTTCTATACTGGCACTTCGAAAGTGCGATGCGATAACGCCCGCAACACCCGGCACGATAATTTGTTCGATTTCCAGCGCATGTGAAGCCATGCCGTAGACCGTATAATTTGAGGTGAAATCATGCGGGTAAGTTCCGAACGTACCGATTTGCAGGGGGATCAGCTGCTCAAATGATGCTTCGAATGCTGACCGACGAGACCCATGTCCGATATAAAAGTGAGGAAGCTCATAACGGGTATGGAGGTCAACGGTAGCGATGAGCCAATGGCAGCGCTCATACGTCTGTGAGTGTTTGGCGCGAATAGTATCGTTGCGAGCCACCAAGACAACATCGTAGCCACGAATTGACCCTACACAGTAGTGATCGTCGGCATGAGTAGAAGAAACAGTATGTCCACGGACCAGTCGATGATCATCATCACGTTGATCTACATAACCAAAATAGACAAGTCCAACTTTCTCGGCAAACCGCCGTAGCGTAGATCGGGTAATACGTGAACGAACAACGTGCCTCGGCGTCATGTGACGCAGTAGTTGCTTGGTTCGGAGCGAAAGTCGCTTGCCGAGCTTCATACGGCCGCCTCGGGAATAGTGTCGAGGAGAGTCGACAGATACTCAGCCTGACTCCATGTCAGGGGGGCGATCGATACTTCTTTGTGTGTGAGAGGGTCGAGTTGTTCCGTCATCACGCCTGTTGCCCACGCCGAATCGCGTACCCAGTTGAGTACATTCATCGCTTCGTTGGGTAAACTTGTCTCGAGGTAATATTGGGCCATCCACAATGAGGTAACGAACCAAAGATTTCCTGGTGTCTCCGCATGGGCACGACGATAGTTATCGTTTTGATATCGAGGAACACCTGGATGGGCTTGATCGAGACCAAAGACGCGCTGGATTGTTTTGGCCGATTGACTTACTTCATCGCTATCAACGGCGAATAGCCCAAACATAAATGACCCAAAAAAGCTCGATAGGTCAATTGTCTCATTGTATACAACCTCATCGGCTTCGTTGACTACAAGACCCTTTCGAAACACTCCAACGTCGGCATTGTACAAATGCTTCACTGAAGCCGAGCGGATATCATCGGCCGCTGCCCTCCAGGCGACAACACTATCCGCATCATCACGCTTCTCAGCCAAATCGGCGGCTGCCTGAAGTGCCGCATAAACCACGGCCGTCGTATATGTCGAAGTGATAAATGTTTCCTCCCACAGATCATAGGTCGGCTTTGGAAGCCCGGTCCGAGTATCGATATATGATGCCAAGAAATTTGCCATTGGCAAAATCATTGGTTCATAAAACTCTTTGAGCAGATTCTCATCTTCGTGAAGGTGATAATATTGGCTAAATACAAACAGCGTCAGCGCAGTCTCATCCTCCTGAATTGGGGGCGCAACCACGCCATGTTCATGGACATAGGGATGCCAACTACTCCCCAGTGCGCCGTCGGCACGATACTTATGCATCAGATAGCCACCAGGGCTCAACCCACGGCGACAAAACTCAAAGAAACGGTAAGCCTCGTCTTTATAACCCATTCGGATTAGTGGCCAGAGTGTGTAGGCCCCATCGCGCGGCCAACAATACCCATAGGCATCTCGCCAATAGTTGAGCATGGCCGTGTCGGTACTAGCGATAACCGCCCCCCGCTTATCGATATGCGACTTGACAAGCATCACTGACTTGATGAACATATCACGATGGGCAGCGTCAATTTTTTCGGCGGTAGCCTTGGCTGGTTTTAGCCATTCATGCCACCATTTGTTGGTGCGATCAAGCCGTGCGTTGATGCCTTGTTTTGCCACTTGACGATGGATGTAAAGGGCTTCTCTCGTAGACGAACCACACGCAATCCAATAGTGTACACGTAGCGAACTATGCGGTTGCAGGTCGAGCTTAAATCGTATCGTTGAATCAACTCGACCGTGCTCGACTGGGCACATGCTAAGTTCACCGTCGTCGGCATCACGAAAGGTACCTTCTCTGCCTTCGATATCAAATAGCCCGATACTGTACTGATCAAAGGCCGCATGGTTGTCGTCCTGGGCCGAAACAATAAATGCACGGCGTCCGCGATAATGCAATATCGCATCGGCATCCGGCAAATATTGAGCGGTGTCAGTATTGCTGCGTGAGTCACCTATCACAAACGCTTGATGAAAAAACAGTCGAAGATCACGTACAGTTTCACGCATATTGATAATGTGTACGTTTCGCATAAATACACTCATCTCAGCATCAACGGTATCATCAAACTCAAGTATGATACCGAGCGTGTGGTTTCGCGCCACGATGTGTCCTATAAGTGCCTGGTGAGGATAGCTATAGTCAAACTCCCACGTATCGTCATCGAGCCATGAGATCGTGCCATCCGCCCATACGCCGACATGGTGGCGAAGCGAGCGTCCTGCAGCATGGTTTTCTAACCCAACATACGGGTAATAGAAGTCATGGACAAGCGCGTACTTATTGATACCAACATGGAGTTCACCATTACTCAGTACGATTGGTCTCGCCATCCGTCTCTTCCACCTTTAGCTCTTCTACAGTCTGACTCAGCCGTGCCTGCACATCATGAAGGGTATTCATATAATACATGAAGGCATCATAGGGTGATTCATACGGACTGAAGTAGGCATGCACATCGCCATCTTTGAAATATTTTGTACACATATAATACGGGTTATCACTCGTCTGCAATTTACGCCAATCGCTGATGAGTTCGAGGTTGTCGCTAGCAAGCACCTTTGGGCCAAGTTCATAGACAAATTTCATCGCTTCTTGCTGCATTTGATTGCCGAGCCACGCCGTCAGATCACGCTCTGTATCCGCCCACGTTATGGTTTCGGGGCAATCGACAACATCCACTGCCTCAAACGCCTCAGCGGCTTCGCTTACTGTCATAAATGTATGGTCATGCTTTGCTAACCATTGTTTTGGCAGCTCCTCCATAAACTCAAAAATGCCACTATCCGCCCACTGATGCTCACCAAATGTCTCATAATCCATAAATAGATTGATGAGCGGCTCTCGCCACGACACGTTCACCCAATCCATATACTTATCGACTGTCAGCGGAAACTCATTCCACTCGCGGTTACTAAATCGAAAGGCGATATCATCACTTAGCTTGTAATTCTTTGTCAGTAGCTTGATATTGCTAGTACCTGCTGGGCGATAAACAAAGTTTGGACTACGCCAACCCAACACCGGATCCCATCCTTCGCTCAAAATTACTTTGTACCCAGCATTGTCTGCCCATGCTGCAAGATCGTTATTGTAGGCAAGCTCTGTATTGCGGAACGCAGTTGGTGTCACTCCAAACACTTCCTCAATTTTCTGTCGATGCATGTCAACTTGACGCTGAAACTCGTCACGGTCGTAGAAAAAAGCCAGACTATGATAATAGGTTTCGGCAACAATTTCGACACGGCCTGTTGCAACCAGACGCTGGAAACTTTCCAAAACCTCAGGAGCATACCGTTCAAACTGCTCGATGATAGTACCGGTAATAGAGATGGATAAACGAAACTCCGGATATGTTTCGATCATCCGCATAAGGTGTTCGTTCGTCGGAATATACGATTTCTCAGCAACTTTCAGTAAGATATCGCGGTTGCTGGTTCGCGACCCGTCGGGAGCATCAAAATAATTATGATCAGTACCTGCGTCAAAGATACTATAGGGACGAATACGAAACGGCTGATGTACGTGCACGTAGAGCACAATCGCTCGTTGACTCATGATGGTTGTCCTTTCCTGAGGTTGATGACATGGTGATACTGTCTCTGAATTGTGCTTGAAACAGGGGCCCATGTATGACGCGTGATCTCCTCCTGCGCATTTTTGAGCAAGGTGTCGTGGAGCGATTGGTGGGTGAGAACAGCTATTATCTGATCGGCCATGCGGTGAGTATCCCAATAATCAGCCTTGAGCACATTGACAAGCGCTTCGCTGATACCAGACTGTCGCGACACAAGCGCGGGAGTACCGTAGGCGATTGCTTCATAGGGGACCATACCGAGAGGCTCAGAGACAGAAGGCATGACGTAAAGATCCGATACCCGAAAGGCGTCTCGCCATGCTTTGCCGATTCCTTCAACTCGTCCCGTGAAAATAACGTTTTTTGAGATGCCAAGATCACTGGCTATCTGTTGCAACTCTGGTATCTGTTCGCCGCCACCAACAAAGAGAAAAAGCGTCTTGGGGTTTCGATCGATCACTTGCCGTGCCGTTTGGAGCAAAAACACTAGACCTTTTTGGATAGTCATCCGCCCTGCATTCACCACAACTTTGTAGCCCTCATCGCGCATCGCTTCAATGTACTGATAGGTCTCACATGACTCATTGATAAGCTTTGGTGGTATTTCCATGACATTACGTGCGACCGTAATCTTCTCGGCAGGAATATCATACTGATCGATAAGCGTCTGCTTAGTACGTTCACTAACGGCAAAGACATGGTCCGCCATATGTAACCCGATATATTCAATTTCACGTACCAGTGGGTTGCCCTCTGTACCGCCAGCACGATCGTACTCAGTAGCGTGAATATGCACAAAGAGGGGGAGCCCGCTCTGACGCTTTGCCTCGATACCCGCACGAAGCGTCAACCAGTCGTGAACGTGAATGACATCAAATCGTCCGAAATCGACAGCGTGACCGATGTTTTGCGCAAAGGCATTGACCTGCTCATACAGTGTCCGTATCTGGCTTGATCCGTCTTTTCGAATCACCTCAAACTTCGTCGAATCGTAGGTGCCACCGCTTTTCATCAAGGTTTCCGCATCTTGATCAATTGCCGCCGTCACCTTCATGTGCGTGATAGCTGAAAAATCAGCCCTAAAAGGCAGAACAAATTCGATATCAGCACCATCGGCGACCATTTGTTTGGTGAGTTGGTCACAGACAACACCCATACCTCCGACATAGTGAGGTGGAAGCTCCCACCCTAGCATCAGTATGTTCATGTTTATAGATTAGACGGCCTGCCTAACGTACCCCTCTCGTGTTGATTAGAAGTATTCATAACCAGTATACGCTGTGCGTCGTATCTTTTGCAACAGATTGTACGAAAAATAAGAGCAATTTTTAAGCATTTTTGAAATCTGTGGAAATCTCAGCTAGTGAGGTTGGGGGTTTTCTGGTACAATATGTGTTCGTACAGGGGAGTGGCTCAATGGTAGAGTAGCGGTCTCCAAAACCGTTGGTTGCAGGTTCGAGTCCTGTCTCCCCTGCCACATGTTAGCAATCTTGTTGCGGTAATGTCTCGCTTGCCATATACTATTGACATGCATAAGCAAAAAGGATTCACTGTTGTCGAACTCCTGATTGTTATTGTCGTTATTGCGATACTCGCGGCAATCACAATAGTCGCTTATAATGGTATACAGTCCCGCGCACTCGACGCACGCCACGCTGCAGAGTATCGCCAAGCAAACAAACTTATCGTTAACAAAAAGACACTGACCGACAATTACGTTTGTCCGACTTGCACGACTCAAGCCTTGCTTGCGACGACATATGGCGCAAGTTCGTTGATACCTTCTACAGCAAATGTCTACTTCTGGAGTGCGATTTGGTCCAATCCACCGGATTTCGACAAGTCAAAACTTGTTATTGTCACCGATGATCTTAATGGCTTCTGGATATGTGTCGGCTATTGGAGCAACGAGAAGCAATTGTGGGTTTCTACTGTCTACAACGATTATGGTGATGGTACCGCCTGGATAACAACCCAGGAATCGTATAGCCCTCTGCCTCCAGACTAACGTATCAATCGACGGCTCGCAACGTAGTAGTAACTTGCACCGACCAGGCTTCCAAGTCCGAGACTGCTCCCGAAGGTATCGATGATACCAGTGCGAGGAAGTTCAGTAGTGGGTGGAGTTACGGGGGGAGTAGGCTGAGGCTTAGGCACACAGTCATTGAGCGTTTTTGAGTAAAGCTGAGCGTCAAATTGACTTTTCTTGATAGTGACGATCGTCTTGTCGCTCAGTCGACAGACCTTGAGGTCTTCACATTGCGACACGTCTTTTGTCATGTGATGGCCATCAAAGTCTTTTTCATTAATCCGAACAATCGTATGTGAACGCAAATCGCACACATCAATCATGCGAACTGTCTCGACCGTCGCATCGTCACAATCATCCGGATTGCCGCCAGGTACAGTCGGCGTTTCAACACAAGCTATGTTCTTGATGACACCAGCCTTGTACGCGGCGATCTTTGCCGCAATGGTGAAACTGCGTGACTCGCCAACAGCGAGTGTAGGTAGCGTGTTGCGCCACGTGCCGCCCTTTATCTCACCACTACTGGCTGAAATAAAGGCGACCCCCGCCGGCGCCGTATCGGTCACAACAACATCTTTGAGGGGCACATTACCGGTATTTTTTACTGAAATCTCATACTCATAGATACTACCAACAAGGACCGTTTGATGCTCGGCATTGTTGACTATCTTTGTGATCGAAACACCGGGCTTGTCCTCAACACATTGCGGACTGTTCTTTGGCAAATTCTCTTTGCCCGGAATAGGGCAGGGTTCTTGATCGACAACGACAGATTTGGTACACCCATCGCTCGACGTATTGCCCATACTCGTCAGAGCAGTCGCTTGAAGCTTATAGGTTCCGGGATTAGGGATGGTCATTGTCACAGTGCTTGTCGACTGTCCATCGGGACCTGCTACTCCCACCACTGGCTTGCTAGCTGAGTCAAATGCATAATAGTGAATCGCGTTGATGCTAGCACCCCCAGTTGCGTGTGCTTTGCCAGTCAAACGGTATTGTGTACGGCTGATCTTTTCAACAGTGAGCGTGTCACAGGCGACGGTCGGTACTTCGACAGGCGTTGCGATAAGCGCATTGCCACATGAGTACATAATCGCGGCGACAAACTTGCCATTTGCATCGAACCAAATATGAACGGCGATCGCATCAACTCCAGCAGCGTAATGTGTGCCAGTATAGCGCTCATAGTAGGTGTGACCGCCGATACCGACCGCCCAACTACCGGTATTGTACTGCCGGCCCACGCTGATGGCTTTTTTTGCAACAACCTTGCCGTTATAGTAGACATCGCCGGCTTTTGTAACATAGCCTTGTTTTTGAGACTTTGCGTTGATCATTGCTCCACTAATCCCATAGTGGCTGTACAGAGCGGGCAAATCGCCGGTTTTATTTTGGGCATATTTCGTGGCTAGCTCACCGGGCGTAATAGCACCGCAATAGATAATTGAATTGTTGTCACAGTCTCTCGCACTTGGGTTGAGTGCTAGGGCATTATCACCCTCAAGATGTCCGAGTGCAACGAGCGACAACAACGCTACGATGCCTCCAATAATAATTGCTCTTGCTAGTTTCATACACGCCTCCTCGCTATCATGTACAGATATCACTATCATTTTCTCACTTTCTTTGAGTACAGTCAACTATATATAATAACTATATCGCTCATGCTTACACCTGAGAGAAATCTGCTATACTAAATCGTATGAAATCATTACATCTTACTGATCCTCATGCGATCATGATGGTAGGGCTTCCTGGGAGTGGAAAAAGCTTTTTTGCCAAACAGTTTGCTGAGACGTTTCATATGCCGTGTATCGATAGTCGCGCCTTTGCTTCTTTTACCAAAGATACGCCATCCTTACAGGCAATCACTGCAATCGTTGCCAACGAAATCGTCAAAACTGGTCAGAGTTTTGTGTATGAGGGATTCACCGATTCGAGGACTGTCCGCACCGAGTTTTGCAAATGGGTGCGAAAGCATGGCTACAAGCCTGTCATCGTATGGGTGCAGGTTGACAGCGAAACAGCCCAAGATCGTACTCTCAAGGCATACGATATGACGCCAGGTGACTACGACGAAATTGCGCGAAAGTTTAGCCCGCCGCATCCGTCTGAAACACCTGTTGTCATCAGTGGTAAACACACCTACGCGACGCAAGTCAAAGCCGTGCTTAGTCGATTGACAAAAGAACGTGCTTCAAGGGTCATCGCTGTTCGCGACGAACCCGCACCCGCATCTATTAGCCAGAAGCGGTAGCTACTTTTTATGGCGCTACTTCATGATAAAGAGTTTGGGGACATCACCGTGACCCGTGCGTCACGCATGCGTAGTGTCCGTATTCATGTCGATACCTCAGGCAAGCTCTCAATCAAAGCACCCCTCATGACGCCGCTCGTCTACCTAAGAGGCGTTGTGGCATCATCACGCGGCGACTTACGCGAACTTTTGGATAAGCAGCCAAAAAAAATAATGTATCTGGACGGCACAGCCATCGGAAAGGCTCACACCATTGCTGTCATCAAAACAGGAATGGTAGATCACCCGAAAGTAAAGATCGAGCGCAAGAAGCTGCTTGTCTATCTACCCCCTGGTCATACACTCGAATCGAGAGCCGTTCAGCAGTTAATTCGTGACTCCGTCGTGACAGTACTGCGTAAAGAAGCAAAACAATACTTGACTATACGCTTAGCAACGCTTGGAGCACACCTTGGATGTAGCTACGAGCGGATTCGCTTTTCTTATGCTGGTACTCGCTGGGGTAGCTGCAGCTCAACGGGCACAATAAGCCTCAATATCGCCCTGATGAAGCTAAAAGACGAGCTCATCGACTATGTCATCATCCACGAACTCTGCCATACGAGACATATGAACCACTCAAAGGCATTTTGGCAGCTTGTCGGCCAGCACGATCCGCACTACAAATTGCATCGACGACAGATCGCCCGCGAGACACCTTCAGTATAAGCTTTTCATTTGTCTCGCTTATGGCTATACTAAAGGATGATGAGCGAGGGTGGCCTGCCAAATGTCAACGCGCGTACCGAGCAACTGATCCGATTTGCTGGGTTTCTGGTGCCTGTTATTTTGATGTTTTATGGGCTGCTTCTCATGATGGGCGCCGTCAAAAACGAGCATCCGTTTAATCTCACAGCATTTGCGTATATCTCTGTTGGCTGGGCTATATTGAGTGTGTACCAGTTTCTCGTCCGAGCAAAAACACGGCTTGATACTGCCGTGCGGCTTGTGCTGTACCATACGCTCTCAGTTGCCTATATCCTGTTTGTATCAGGACTCGATATGCCATTTATGGCAACCTGGGTAGTACTGCTCCTTGCATCATTTACCTTTTGGGGCAGAGATGGGCTCAACCTGAGCATCCTAGCGCTCTTTGCCACTATGCTCGCCGATATTTTGCTCACTATGGACCAGACCGAGTACATAGCGCGCGATATCATGTACTTTCTCGGTACGCTTCTAGTTGGCTACGTTGCAGCGACAATTATGTCGATCCAACGTGTAGACCGAGACGAATTAGCGCGTAGTCAATCTGAGGAATCTCACCAACGTGATCGTATCATGACCCTCGTCAATAATCTTGCAGACGGTATATTGAGCACCGACAATCACGGTGTTATCCAGGTATTCAACGCCGCGACACTCAATTTGCTCGATACCAACACAAGTCTTAACGGCAAACACATTGATGATGTAATCCGCTTGCTCGACAAGGACAACAAACGCTTCAAGTTTTCGAGTGCATTTCGATCTGCACGCGGAGTCATATCCAGAGATGACCTCAGTGCCACCATATCAGAGGAAACACTCCACCTATCAGTTATTTTCTCGCCTATCAGAGGAACCGACAGCGGCAATGAAACCGACGGCTATATCGTTATCCTACGCGACATAACAAAACAAAAAAGTCTCGAGGAAGAGCGAGACGAGTTTATCTCGGTAGTGAGCCATGAGCTACGTACGCCTATCACCATCGCCGAGGGTACTCTGAGCAATGTTCAGCTCATGATGACCAGGGAGGACATTCCAAAAGCCACGCTTGCAACCAATGTCACCATTGCCCATGATCAGGTACTCTTTCTCGCAAAAATGGTCAATGACCTCAGTACCCTCAGCCGTGCCGAACGTGGTGTCGCGGATGCGCCCGAGTCTATCAATGTGAGCGATCTCATCCACGATCTCTACAATGAATACGCGCCTCAAGCCGAGACAAAAGGCCTCAAGTTTAATCTTGACCTTGATCCTGGCCTCGGTGAAGTGGTAGCCAGCCGTCTCTACCTCAAGGAACTGCTCCAAAACTTTGTTACCAATGCAATCAAATACACCAAAGAGGGCAGTGTGCTTGTATCGGTCAAGGCAGTCGATACTACACTCAAGTTTTCTGTCCAGGACACCGGCATTGGCATGAGCAAATCAGATCAAAAACATGTATTCGAGAAGTTCTGGCGGAGTGAAGATTACCGTACTAGGGAGACGGGCGGTACGGGTCTTGGTTTGTACGTCGCAAGGAAACTAGCTAAGAAACTCGGGGTTACTATCGAAATGACCTCTCGACTCAACCATGGGTCGACATTTGGGTTTAGTATGTCACGTCGCTAGGACGATGACCGTTTACTTTATCTCAATGGCCTCAAGGTACTGAGCTACAAGAGTTTGAGTGATATACACATACCGTTCGATACCTGGGGCACCTTCTGTGTAGAGTGGTCGATAATGTACTCGATCACGATGATACACATCACGGCGCCGGTCTGCTTGATCTGATATGTACGCACCGCTCTCATCGTATAAAGCACGGTTCATACTGATCTCTCGATAGGTAACACCGCCATTTGGCAACCACTCTCTTTCATCCTCTGACCACTCCGCAGAGTAAATGTCTGGCTCTGAGGCGAAAAATTGTCTCTCAGGAGGATTACCGTGCGCAAGCGTTTCGTAAAGGTATCCGTCAGTAGGGAGCAATACGTGGAGCATACTGTCGTGTGGCCTACCGTACGCATCAAGCTGCTTCGGCTGGGTAAATCGACAGTTGAGAGCCATCCCAAAATCAGAGCCAGCTTGTGATGCAGAAAAACGATATGGTACTTCTTCACCATCCCTATTGATCGCTACACTCTCCCGAGTTACATCACACCCCGCCTGCTCATAAAGAACGCGTACGGCCCCTTCAAGCCCAAGCATTGCCAGCGCGAGACGGCGATTTGGCGTATCTCTTGTTTCTACCATTGTGCGCCACACGTTGCATTTCTCGAGCATTACTTTCTCGTCGTCGGTCAACGGACACTGAAGGAGTTCGTCGGTCTCAAGACGTAAAAATGCACGCAACCGAGCAATCGCCTTGTCGCGCTGCTCAAAATCAATTCCATTTGCTAGTGTCTCGTGGGTTTTCTTTGTCATGCGGCTAGTGTACATCACAAAATTCAGGACATGCAACCATAAGAACCATCCGTTTGTTATTGACAAAGTTCTCGAGGTGACATATACTACTCTTGACAGTCTGCCAGAAAGCAGACTTATTTAATTGGGAGAGCAGGAAATCTATCGTGGCGACACCAGCAAAATCATCAACACCCAAGATCACGCGCATTAAAGCAAATGATAGTGGTTCAAAAAAATCAAAAAAACCAGTAGCGCCCAAAAGGACACGGAAGGTAGTGAGTGACGATGGCGACAAGCTAGTACGACGTACTCGCAATCCATTTTTCGCTATCTGGCGGTACCTAAAGGGTTCATGGTATGAGCTCCGTCAAGTTCGCTGGCCAGACCGGCGCACCACCTGGGCGATGACGGGCGCGCTGCTGCTCTTTACTGCGTTTTTTGTCGTCGTTATTTTGCTACTCGACGCAGGTTTTCAATATTTGTTTAACATTATTTTGAGGAAATAACATGGCACACAAGAATCGATATGATGGTACTCGTCAATGGTACGCAATCCACACCTATAGCGGCTACGAAGAAAAAGTCGCCGATGCAATCAAACAGCGTATTCAGGCTGTCGATATGGCAGACAAGATCTTTGACGCTATGGTGCCAAAGGAAAAGCAGATTCAGATCAAAAACGGCAAACGAAAAGTCGTTGAGGCCAAGATATTCCAAGGCTATGTACTCGTCGAGATGAAACTAACCGATGAGACATGGTACATTGTCCGTAATACACCTGGCGTGACTGGGTTTGTCGGTAGTGGTACTGAGCCAACGCCTGTTTCAGACGCAGAGATCTCAAAGATCAAAAAACGTATGGGTGTCGAGGACCCCAAGCATCAGATCGACTTCCAGCCGGGAGAAGTGGTCAACATCACCGATGGACCATTCAAGGGCTTTGATGGCGCCGTAAGTGAAATCGACACTGCAAAGGGTAAGCTCAAGGTCATGGTCAGCATGTTTGGCCGCGACACGCCCGTCGAGCTCGACGCGCTGCAAGTCAAAAAAGTCTAACACAAGTATCAAGATATCAGTACACCGCCTCTTTGGAAGGCGGTGTACTTCATATCGTTACCACTTTATTTACCCAAGCAATAGCCTCCGTGGAACTCAGTCCACGGAGGCATCTTGCAGGCTCCTCTCTTCGATTATCTGACACGAACCACACTAGACTTTAGGAGTGAGAACCGTTCTCGAGACCATTCATCCGACGATAGATGGCGCTGTGCGAGAGTAACTCTTTGTGAGTCCCGCTGGCAGCCATCTGCCCCTTGTGCATCACCACGATGCGATCGGCATCGCGAATAGTGCTAAGACGATGGGCGATGATGAACACCGTGCACACTCGTTGCTGTATCAGCCCGTCGATAGTGGCCTGGACTTCTGCCTGACTCATTGCATCGAGTGCCGAGGTTGCTTCGTCCAAAATCAAGATCGCTGGCTTCATCAGCAACGCGCGAGCAATCGCGAGTCGCTGGCGTTGACCACCCGAAAGTGTCAGACCATCTTCACCGATCCGACTGTCGTATCCGTGATCTGTCGCCATGATGAACTCATGCGCACCGGCAGCCTTCGCCGACTCGATGACTTCGTCCATCGTCGCGTCAGGCCGAGCAATACGAATATTGTCTGCGATGGTGCGATCAAATAGCTCGATCGTCTGGCTCACGACAGCAATCAACTCATGACGATAGCGCCGATAGTCGATATCACGTAGGTCAATACCATCGACGGTAATGCTGCCGACACAGGGGTCGTACTCACGTGCGAGCAAACGCATCAGCGTCGATTTGCCGCTGCCACTCTCGCCAACAAAAGCCAGCGAGGTGTGTGCAGGAACGCGCAGATCGAACTGTGAAATAGTCGATTCTCTCGAATCACCTGGATAGGCAAACGACACATTTCGGAAACTGACGGTTCCGCGTACGCGGCGCGGCCAGCGTGGTTGATCAGTGTTGGTGACACTCGGCTTGAGCGCCAAAAACGCGACTAGCTCTCTGAGCGCCTCTTGTCCGCGTCCGAGCAATCGCTGGAAGTCACTCAGACGCCAGTAATTGCTATAGGCACGCTCCATCCATGTCGTTGCCAGGATCAGCGAACCGATGGCTTCACTGCTGCCTGAACGTAAAGCAACAAGGCCCAGCACAAGATAGAGTGACGCTCGACTCACTATCAAGATATCGTCCTGACGCGAGATACAACGAGCCCAGGTCTGGTGACGAGGGTACTCATCGTGCCAAAAGTCGCGCAACAGTACTTCGTTGCGATCACTGAAGTGTTCCTCGAGACCAAGCGTCCGAATTGTCCGCCAATTGCGCGTCAATTCACTGCCATTGTCCTCGACTTGCTTCATGCGTGTCTGAAACTCTTCGCGGTGAGGGTGCATGGTTCGCTCTGTCCGTGTCAGGACATAGCCATAGAGCACCATCGTCACGATAGCCACGAGACCGAATTGCCAGCCAAGCACAAACATAAACGCCGTCGTCAGACTGATACGCAGCAGTACTGGGATCGTATTGAACAGCGCTTCATCAAACAATTCTTGGAACCGTCCGATATTTTTGCCGATCAACGAATCTTTCTCACCAGTACTGTGAGCTGTGTGCCAGTCGGTACTCTGGCGGAGCAGTCGACGATTGCCATAGCCCCACCAAACGCGCCATGAGCCCCAAAACACATCATTACGATGCAGGCCCATACGATTGGCGACAAGCTGATTTACTTTATAAAGAACAGCGAAACTGAGTGCGACAAGCGCGATGTTTCGAGGGCTCTCCGGCCCCGGGCGAACCAGTTCATTCGTAAAAAACATCACTGGTACGGACTGAAGGACTTGGAGCAGCTCGCTGAGAACCTCCCAGGCAAACGTACGTCGAATCGCACGTGCTACCACAGGTAGTTCAGGAGCAACGGTCGGATCTTGACGCATTTCCGCCAAAATCGCTTTCAGGTCTGCGATAAGCATACCTCCTCCTTTCTGTTTTGTTGTTTGGTTCATTGTCAGGGTGATTGCCTGCCGAATTCGGCTGCCAAAAAAACGCCAGCACTCAAAGGGCAGGGAACCACAGGGGTTTTGGAGCTACTATCAATTTCGAAAACGTGATAGGCCTCTATGGTGATAGCAGGCGAAGTACATTTGCAAGATTGAGATTACCTCACAAATGATGACTTACTCGCCCGCTGACATAAATGTAATAATTAACATCCGACTTAAATCCTTTCCATTAACGTTATTGTCATTACACCTTGCAGTTTTGTTGAGGTGCAAGCCGACATGCGGTCAGTCAACTTTTTGGTGTGATGTTGCGTTCATCTCGCGTAGCTATATGAGTATCAGGAAAACCCACCAAGAGTCTGTCAGTGACGATTCATTCGTGCCTTTGACTTTTTATTATCGGCATACGTCAATGAACGTCTTGGCCGAGGGCCAAGAAACAGGGGCGGGGGTCGCCTGATTGCTCAAATTAAACTACACGTGTTGATTTGCAAGATGTAACGCTGGATCCATGCTAGCACACTTTTGCCATTTTGTCAAGTGGCTGTGGATAAATAAGCCTGTTTATGGTATCGTGGAGCAAAAGGAGTTCCACCATGACGGTTGCAGAAATGCCCCCTTCAGCCGATAAACCAGAGGAGCCGATAACTCGTAAAGAGCCGGTCAATATTACGTCGGGCCCGCTTGCGGGAATCCATGAAGCTATCGCTGGTCTTGAGGATCCGATCGAGCTTCCTATCACTGACGAGGAAGTGTCTCGGTATGCGCAGTATTTGGCAGAACTTGATGAGGCGAGAGCTACCGTTTGCGAAGTAGTGTGCGACCGATTTGCCTATCCGGACATGCAGCACATCGATGAACTCGAAAGACGTGCCGTTGCTATGAAAAAGCAATACCATGTCGCCCTTTCGAAACTAATTGCTGAAGTCGTATTACAATCCGAGAGTACCGAAACCTTGCTCCAGGAGCTCACAACAATTCTCTACAACAATCTCTCAGATATCAATGAGTATTTTGCGGCGCTTTCGGACAAGTATGATTCAACCGAGTTGATCACAAAAGAAAAAATCAAATCATTTGTCGAAGATTTGCTCGACATCTATCTGCATGAATCGACGCCGAGGAGTGCCTCAGCAATTGTTGACGTGCTTGTTGAAGGCCAAATGGCTGAACTCAATGAACTTTTTGAACAAATCTTTGATTGCGCTCCAGATCTAGAGGACGCTGAGGGTAAGAAAGCTGCTGAACTACGACGTGAGCGAGCCAAAGATGCCTTGATCAGTCTCGGGAAAGCAGCTGGACAAGCCATTACCATTGCAGTTGGGATAGCGGCAGGGTCGATTATTGCTGACCGCGTTAAACGCCGCTAGCTTGCAAAATACCCGTTTTTAGGATATAGTTTGTATTATGATTTGGTCAGCAGACACCAATAATCCGGAGCGGGCGAACCGTCACGAACAGTACTTACGGGCAGAGCGACCCGATCTCGTCCAGGCGATCGGCGATATCTACACTGCCGTTGATCCTGTGGTGCGCTCTCTCGGGCAATGCGCTGCATTTGACGGTGTTGTGCTATTTATGCGTGACCGCTGGTATAGTGACTCGGCTGCGGCGATTACCGCCATCAATGCACCTGCGATCGATGATGCACGACTTGACTTCCAGCGAACGAATATCAATGGTCGACGCGTCGACCTCGTTGCCTCTCGGGTCGGTGAGACATTTCGTACTGGTCGATCTGAGTTTGCGCCGAGTCTCATGAACCCAGAGCAACATATCGTTTTTGGCATGCCGCTCGCGCTAGAACGTGAGGGTGAGGCTGTCTTTCAATTTGCTTTTTCGCCCGAGCATGGCAAGCTTCCGAGCGAGCTACAGCTTCGCCAGTTGTGGCAGCAATACCACCAAGCAATTCAGGCATCCACTGCGCAACTCGATACCCTCGGGCAGGGTTACTACTCGCTCGCCGACAAGCTCTTGCTAGACGTACCTACCACACCAAATGCCTACATATTGATGTGGGATATGAGCCATTCGACCGAAGCAGCGGCAAAAGATTATCCGCTATTGCGCGATTTTCTCGATCAAATTCGCGCCGTCTTTGACGAAGAAGTCGCGCGTGTCGGCGGACAAAGTATGGAACTCGGCAATGGCGATGGCCAAAAGTTTCGCATCGAGTTGCCATACCCCGAAATTGATCGCAATGATCTATCGGCAGTGGGGCACTATGGCGGTAGCATTGTTGTACCTCTCCTCCAGCGTCTCATCGCACGCTACGACCAGCTAGCGGCAAAAACACATGGCATCGCGGGACCGGTTCGGATTGCTGCTGAGCTTGGCTGCTTCGAAAACACCACCCTCGGTCAGAGCAGTCCCTCATTTTGGCCGATGGACAAAGCGCTCGAAGCACTTCCGCGCGATCGGAGTTGCCTTGTATTGGGACAAACCGCCGAACGAGCCATCTCCCAGTCACGCTTGCAAAAATAACCCCGATCAGGTATAATTCATCTGTTACGCACTAAATATTTGCTTCACATTATATTTAGTAATCAAGGAAAGTTAATCAAACTATGGCAAAACAAGTTATCGGTAACTTGAAGCTCCGCATCCCCGCAGGTCGCGCCACCGCTGGTCCTCCAGTCGGAAGCACGCTCGGTCAGTGGGGCCTCAACATGATGGATTTTATCAATCCATTCAACGAAGCAACCAAAGATATGATAGGCAAGGACGTCATCGTTCACATTCAGGTGTTCGAAGATCGCACCTTTGCGTGGAAAAGTCTCGGCCAACCCGTTGACGACATGATCCGCGAAAAGATCGGCATCAAAAAAGGCAGCGGCAAACCACACACAGAGAAAGTCGGCAAAATCTCTCGCAAGCAACTCGAAGAAATCGCCGAAACCAAGATGAAACAGCTCAATGCCATCGACATGGATGGTGCGGTCAAGGTCATCGCTGGTACTGCACGCAGTATGGGCGTCGAAGTCACCGACTAATCAGTTCGTTTTCAAAAAAAGGACTACCTCTCTATACCAGAGAGGTAGTTTTGATATTGGGCATGATGAGACCCCGCAGCGCATCCGGGGTCTCATCATGAGCTTGTGAATGCAGTGCGGGGTTTGCTTACCCCTCGGTGAACTCCTCTCCGTTCAGCCACGAACAGATGTGGCGCGCGATCATGGCATCCAGCGTCCAGAACACCTGGTCCTCGAGCGACCACCAGGCGACGATGCGACCATTGTACGATCCGCTGTCGGCCGCGTTGACACCATGGAGGTGCTGCTTATTGAGGAACGCGTGTCCGAACCGGGTCGGGACCTTGGTCCGGTGGATGACCTCCGTCGGATCCCTGAACCACTGCTCGAAATCGTCCACGAGCCCATGCAGGGCCCGGATAGGGCAGACGAGGAACACGGTCCGGCTGACATCAGCAACGCTGATAACAGCCCCCATGGTGATAAACTCACCGGGGTGCTCAACGCGCAGGCTGGCCAGCTCTTGCTCGAGTCGGCCACCCTGGAACTCGGTGGCAGGCATCGGCGAGACCGATAGCGTGTCCATGAAGTTCCACGTCGCGGGATTGTGTGGGTTGTTGCAGATCTCCTGGACGAGCCAGAAGTCGTGCCCATTCGGAGCCTCAAAACGTCCCATAAGGAGTCCTCTTATTCTACTCGGGGTTAGGTATAATATATAGTATACTTTTATAATTGTTTTGTCAATTATATAGAGGCTATGCCTCAACCCCTCCTCCGACAGACAGTTGGCCCTGATGGGCCAAGGCCCGTCAAGAGCGAAGGCTGATGTAGTTAGCGACGGGCCGGTTGTCTGGAGTGGGGAGGGGGGAGGCACAGATAAAGAAAGACTCGGGTGCTGGGACACCCGAGTTGCTCTTTCTTGTTTCCTCCTCAGGTCGTGCGGCGCCGCGGGCGCATGAGCTCGCGAATGACGATTGCATCCCAGGCAGCGACGAGCAGCCAGATCCACCACGGCCAGCACGCCAGCGCGTAGATAGTCAAAGCCACGGTCGCGAGGTAGGAAGCCAGACCGTCAAGCCGGTCACAGGCCCCACCGTGAGAGCCAAAGAACCGACTCAGGTCCTTGATTTCTACCTCGCGCTTGAGGCGGCTCTCAAAGAGGTCGCCCAGGACCACCACGATCGGGCCTCCCAGCATGAGTGCGTAGACAAACCACGGGATTCCCAGCCCGCAGAACGTCACCAGCACCCACGCGGCAACGAACCCGCTGAGCGCGCCACCGATAAGACCACTCACCACACCTACCCATGTCTTGTTGGGCGAGTCAGGAGAGAATTGCTTCGGAGCTGCGCGACCCTGGCGAATGGCACGCTTCTTGGCCAACATGCCACCCACCTGGGCCCACACATCGGTAAAGACGGCGTTGACCAGCAGTACAAGGAGGAGCTGCCATGAGGAGTAGAGCCACAGCATCGACGCCGCCAGCCCCGTCGTCATGACGACAAACAGCGGCAGGATCCTGCTTGATGCACCAGGCCACTGGGGTCGATCCATCAGGAGCCGCATCCGCCACGGCAGCCTGTCCCAGAGCTTGTTGTGCCAAGATGAGACGTTGATCAACTCCAGCACGAGAAGGAGCCAGACAGCTGGAATCACTACCCAGCGCGTAATCGCCCACGGAAAGAGGGAGATCACGACGGCGCCGAGCAGGAACCCCTCGGCCGCCTTCTTGCGGAAGCCGCTGAGCTTTGGCTTCTGCATCTTGTTCATGAGATTTCACCTCAATCCGTGAGAGAAGGAATAAATTGTAGAAGAGCTGGACGAACTATATCATATATGTCATAAAATGTTAAGTATTATTGCCTCCCGCACCATCAGTGTATACTGGGTATGGTATCGGGGTGTGGCGCAGTTTGGTAGCGCGCACCGTTCGGGACGGTGAGGTCGCCGGTTCAAATCCAGTCACCCCGACCAATTATTGTTTGACGTAGTACGTCTAATCTGATATAGTTACCCCTGCTCGCTACGGAACGGTCCGTGGCACCAAACGAAGGGAGTTCACTTGACAACCATGCCCTCACGCAAGTCCGTGCAGGCAGCAGCAGATGAGGTGGTCCTTGCAATCAATGACCTCGGCACCGCTGAGGCTCAAGCTGGCACGGCGCGTCAGCATGTGGATGACGTCTTGGATGCCTTCCGTGACGTCATCACCACCCTCCGTCAGGCAGTCGATGACCTCGAGACTGAGGTGATGGATGCTGCTGCGCGGGCAACGCACGCCACGCCCGAGGAGCGCCGGACGCTCCTGTCGACGATCGGGGCGCGGATCACTGCCTTCATCGACAGTGTCAACGAACCGCTCGTGGTCGCCAAGGCGCCCGACGCCGGCTGAGACGAGCATGTGGTCGGTGTAGTTCTCCCAAGTGGGGAACTGCACCGACCACGCATCATAATGAGAAATATTTGCTTTACATTTTGTTATATTCTATAGTATCTTTAGCCGTCTCTTCCTGAGACGGAGCAACCACCCATCGACTCGTCCTGAAAGGGGATGATGTCCGTGCAGGTCATGATCAACGCAAGGCAACGAGAAACGCTGCTTGCAGCAGCCGACACCATGTCACCGACGCTCGACCGCATCGCCCAGGCGCGTGATACGCAGCGCGACGCGGCCATCATCGGCTACTTCACCAACCTCCACGGGGTGATGACACAAGCACGCGATCTGCTGCGAGCCTGCGCCTACCGCATCAAGGTCGGTGACCTCCCAGCGACCGCAAGCACTATCGTCGACGAGATCGTTGCACAGCTTGCCTCCATGGGCACCGAGCTGTGTCTGCGCGCTCACAGCGAGATGGACGCACTCGCTGCTCTTCGGAGCGTCACTCTGTCCATTCAGTCCTACCTGGACTACATCCAGGCGGTTCGAAAGGCGATCGGCATCATGGAGAACCGACTGAAGATGATGTAGTCCCACGTGGTTGTTCTCGCGCAGGAGGGGAGGTACTTTAACTCCCTTCCTGCGCACACCGCCCAAATGAAGCACTTATTAGAGGAGCACTGCCTAAACATAGTAACTACATGGTTGCTGTTTCTGGTTTTTCGCATACAATAGGTATATAACTATGATAGAGCGTGGGTATACCGTAGTAGAAGTCGTTGTGGTTGTAACTATTGTCACGATATTGGCAGCTATTGCCATAGCCGCCGACCCCTTACTACTAAATCGTTCCAGAGATATTGAGCGACAAAACGATATTGCATCGATTGGGCGTGCGTTTGAAGACTACTACCGACTCAATGCTTCAACAAGTGGTCCCGGCTACCCCACAACCAGCGATATTAGTAGCTCGCTTGACAGTATTGCCGCAACATATGGTAAAGATATATTTATCGCACCAAAACAGTCCTCATATAGCCTAGTAAACGCCTCATCAACCTCGCCGGCAACCGCCACCCAAAATACCTATATCTACCAGCCATTTACGGCAACCGGCACCCTCTGTAGCACCGCACCCTGTGTCAGATACCGTCTCTATTATTACAGCGAGGCAACTGGTAGCACTATGGTCAGGGAAAGTATGAGGCAACAATGATCGCTCGCAGCGGGCAGTCAGGGTTTACCCTGGTAGAGGTCATCGTCACGATCATTGCTTCAAGTATATTCCTGTTCGGCATACTGGGACTGGGCATTTCCTCGCTAACCATTTCGGTCAGTACATCACGTCGAACAACAGCAGACAACCTATCCTACGCCAACTTGCGTCAATATGTGAATGGCAGCGGCGCGCGCAACTGGTTTAACTGTAACGCTGGTAGTACCGCCACCCTCCTCAATAGTACTGCAGGCATCAGCGGGTTACCATCTCCGGTCACACAGCTAGTAACCGCTTCGGCGCCATACGGATGCCCTGGTGTAATAGCAGTGACGTCGAAAGTGACATATGGAGCAAATAACACGGAGTTTGTCTATGCAGGCTATGAAGCATACTAAGCATTCCAGTCCAGGCTTTACACTTGTTGAGCTCGTCGTCACCATGACCGTACTTGCAATCTTATCCTCTGCAATATTTACGATATATATTGATAACTACCGCCAATCAAGCCGAATGGTCACTCAAGCTTCGCTCGATGCAACAGCACAGCTTGGGATGTCGGTGCTGGAACATGATGTGCGCTATAGTTTTGCATTTTCTACAAGCATGCCCGCAGGTTTTAGTGATCCATATGGCAGAGATAATGGCGGCACCCCCGTCACCTATAGCGGCACATCATCGACTACGCGATCACTTTTGCTCAGTCAGTACGCGACAACCACTAACGCCCTCGGCAACACGCGCCAGGCCGTCTATAAGCAAGGGGCATTTAGCTGCGCAACCAACTTGTACGATAACCCAAAGTTACCGTACCTTATTGTATATTTTGTACGTAACAACTCCCTGTTTCGGCGCACGATTACCGACTCAACAACGGCAACCTGCAATCCACCGCAATACCAAAAACAATCATGCCCTCCGAGTGTCAGTCCCTGGAATGCCATATGCAAAGCTGCCGATGAGGTGATCGCGGAAAACGTATCCGGCTTTGCCATCGATTACTACTCTGGCACAGACACGTCACCTACAGATGTCTATTCGTCAAGCGACCCAGCGGTCCTTGATACGATGGACAGCGTTGGCATCACACTCACACTAGCAACTCAGGGCAGCTCCCCGATAGCAAGTACGACAACAATGCGTATCACGCGGGTGAACCATCCATGAGGACTGTACGATCTCAGGAGGGCTTTTCTCTGCCAGCTATGCTTGTGTTGTCGATTGTCGTACTCACAATTTTGTTATCATTGCTACAAAACAGCTCAACTCTTCTCACGATCACTCAGAGCCGATACTATATGCGGCTCGCTGAGCAAGCCGCTGAAGCGGGTACGTCGTACGCCGCTAGTTGCCTCGAAGCATCTGGGCATGTGCAAACATGGGGCCCAGCCGCAAGCAAACCCAACCTAACACCACAAACTGACTGTAGCGGGGCAACGATCGGAGGCTATCCATCGTCTGTGTACACACGGACAGGCCTCACCACCACATATAGCGTAGGTGACCTCGATGCCAGCCTTGGTAACAGTGTGCAAATATCTGCAACCGGAACTGCAACCGTTGGCACGGGCGGGAGCACAAAGACATATACGAGCCTTGTCAAAAAAACTCTCACCTGGGATCCAACGCTTTCGAGCCAACAGTCTACGAGTGGCACGCTGCGCACCTGCGGCGTGCTCTCCTACAGTACATATTGCTGGGGGAGGAACCAGTATGGCCAGCTTGGCAATGGCACAACAACTGACAGCCTAATTCCTGTCAAAGTGAAGCGCGATCCGTATCCAAGCGGCATTGGCGCCTACAAAGTCACACAGATGGCATCGGGAGGCTATTTCAACTGTGTTGTTATTGAAACTGGCGAGGCATACTGCTGGGGAAGGAACAACCAGGGTCAGCTGGGTAACAATTCAACAACCGATAGTTCAGTGCCAGTAAAAGTTGGTGGTCTAGTGGGCAAAAATGTCCTTAAATTAGGGGTAACCGGCAACGCAGCGTGTGCGCTCACTGACGGCGGAGAGCTCTATTGTTGGGGGAGCAACTCTAGCGGTCAGGTGGGCAATAATAAATCCTCAAATGTTTCGGTGCTAACTCCTGTGCTCATCGGCGGCCCCTCGGGAGGTTATGGTGCCCTTGCCAACAAAACTATCTCGTACGTATCACCCTCAGGAGCTTTCAACAACCACATCTGTGCCATCGCCTCATTCGTGGCCTACTGCTGGGGGAGCAACCAAGACGGTGAGCTCGGAATAAATGTGATGCCTACAGGAACTAATGCCACCAACAAGGCTATCGTCCCCACTGCTGTCTACACCGGAGGGGCGTTGTCGGGTAAAAAAGTCATTGCCATCACTGGCGATGGCAATGCTTACTATGAACCCGGGGTGAACGGAGGTATTGCACAAGGCAACGCACACACTTGTGCGATCGCCTACACGACAACCACTGCCGATGCCCGCGCCTACTGCTGGGGCAGCAATCTAGACGGCGGCCTGGGAAACAACGGCACTATGGGCCTCAGCGGCAATACGTTTCCTGCGTGGTTATACATCGCACCCCAAGCAGTATCAACATCGGGTGTGCTGTCGGGCAGAACGCCCGTGGAGCTTGGTACGTCGGCGGGAGGTGGTTGCGTCACCGCCTATACGGGCGGCGACATAAACACCAGTCGAGCCTACTGCTGGGGCGCGTCATCCACGCGTGGCGATGGGGCATCGGTTCGTACGGCTGTGCCGGTCGCTGTCACTGATACCTATACTCCCAGTGTGTTCGCAAACAATAGGATATACGGCCTCACAGGTGGCGCGATGCGCATATGCGCTATCGCGAACAATATTAGCTATTGTTGGGGTGCAAATAGTGATGGACAAATTGGTATTGGTAGCACCACGCCGGGCACAGTGCGGCAGCCAAGAGACGCGATCTTTCTGCACCCTTTAAATAATCAGTATGTTTACTAGAAATCTTAGCAACGGCATTATCACATAACTCACCACTATGAGTACTGATTTGTGTCTGCCAAAAGCTGTATACTAGAAACAATGCCAACGAAGAAGAAATCTACCACCTCTCACCGTATCCCACGGCTTCCGATAGCGCTCGTACTGTTCACCGCACTTCTGCTTGGTGGACTTTTTTGTTTCGATCTATGGGAACGTGCACGAGATGCACAGCGTCATGAAGCTCAGCAACGAGACTTCGCCCTCATCGATGCAAATATAAAAACTTTTTTGCAGCAAAAACTCGCCAAAGCCCAGTCACGCGAGGAACAAGCGAGCGTCCAACCCCAACAGTTCGTCGCACATGATCCAGTGCCGACCGAAACTCCCTGTGATATCTCATCACCGGCGACACTCACGGTGGTAGTAAACAAAAAGCACTGTATAGAGCCACAGTCCTGGACACCACAAAACCTTACACTTGTCGAAGGTTTCTTCGTTCGCCAAGAGATGGCCGAGCAACTTACGTCACTTCTTTCTACTATCAGGTCAACTGGCGCAACTATCTCGCTCACCAGTGCGTTTCGCTCTTATGACAACCAGATAGCGACCTACAATGAAGGTGTTAATATCACCGGAACTACGGCCTTGGCCGATAGTACACGCGCGCGCCCTGGCTATAGCGAGCACCAAACGGGGCTGGCGATAGATGTCAAGGCGGGAAATTGCGCGCTGGAGTGTTTTGCCAGCACCCCAGCGTATACCTGGCTGCAAGCTCACGCTGCTGAGTATGGGTTCATTGAACGATATCAACAGGGCATGACCCCAATCACTGGCTATTCACCCGAACCGTGGCATTGGCGATATGTTGGCCGCACCGTTGCTCTTGATATGAAAGCCAAAAACCTCAAAACCCTCGAGGCATATTACGACATCACAGGTGGCGATTATTCCTAAGTATTTTCACGATCTGTTTTCACCACAAAACCCATAAATTACTAGTGTTGACGACGCACCCAATCACCGCGCTATACTATATATAGGTTATGGTTGTACTCGTTCTCGGTGAGAGCGTTTCCACAGCCAAACCGTCTATCGCACCAGGCTCATCCACGCGGGTGAACCTCCACAAACTCACGACTTCAGGCAGACGATTGTACCGCTACACAGTGGGGCGGACAAAAGGCCTTGTCGTTCATACTCCACCACTTGTCAAACACTAATCCATAGGAGAGTATGCTATGAGAACAATTAACAGTCCTGTTTCTATCACCGCAGTAGGGTTTGGGCCCGGTATGAGCACCTACCCCACACGCATGGAATGGCGAGGTCGCACCTATTGTTTTATCGATAGGGGTATCCGCACCACTATCCGTCGCGGTGAACGTATCTGGAGTACAGTCACCATGAGTGACGGCAGCCAAAACTTTTGTCTGCGAGCTCAGGGAAGTGGTTGGACCCTTCTCAGCGTGTGCTAGCTCGAGATAGTGAGGACGAAAAAGCCCCCGATAGGTTTCGGAGGCGTTTTTCGTATAAGTATTTACAATATAACTTTTTTATTCTACAATATATTTTGTCAGTTCTCCCGATTAGAGAGATGAGGAACACCTCATGAGCAAGCGTACCAAGGTCATCATCGGTGTCAGCACCGGTGCCGCCGTCGCGGCTGGCACCGCCATCCTGTTGCGTCGGCGGTACTCCCGCTTCTCGAAGCAGAGGGAGGGCGCCATCGAGCGTAACCTCCGCCTGCTTGAGAAAACGTGGGGGAGCGCCGAAGGCCTTGAGGACAAGACGACACCATGAGTTGGCTGCACATCATCGCTGGAGCGATCGTGATGACATTTCTGATCGTCTTCATTGCTTTCATCGCGATGGAGTACGGCCCGAAATGGGTCAGACGGTTTGTAAACACCCAGTGGCATCGCCGCTGGAGCAACCGCCGCCGCTGACTCCCTACAACCCGTCGAAGGACGAAGAAGCCCGCCGAACCATCGGCTCGCTCCGTCTCTCGACGGGTTTCTTCGTTATAGTCACTTTATATACCCATCATACGAGAAGACCCCTCGTCCGAGTACACGGACGAGGGGTGAGTGGAAGGAAGTGATGAAGCGCGTCCTGGAAAGGACGTTACTCCTTCCAGTTCGCCTTCTCGATGGCCTTGACCAGCCAGGGGGCCGGCTTGGCCACCCTGAACTGCACCACCGCCACGTTCTCCACCTCCGAGAAGGTGGTGAACGTCACCAGTGGGCCCTGGTCACACTTGGAGCGGTCCCAGGCGGTGTAGCCGCCCCTATAGGAACCGCCCCAGTTGATGGGGGTCTGCGGGCCCTCGGTGGCACTTGGGCACTTGGCCGTCAGCTCCTCGCTGTAGTCCCGCCACCTGAAATCTGGCGAGAAAGCGATGGTCATGAGCTGCTCGCCGGCCGAGGTCTTGTAGGTGGTTCGCACCTCGCCGAACCTGCCGGTCTGGCTGCCGACGATCGTCGTGCCGGGCGGCAACTGGATGGTGTAGCGGTTGAATACCCGCGACACCACCGGAGTGGTGTTGACCGGCGTTGTCCGCGAGGGGGCGGACGTCGTCGGAGCAACCGTCGTCCGCGACGGCGTCGCGGTGACGGTGGTCGGCGAGGTACTCACTGGGGCGGTCGAGGACGCCACCGGAGTGGAAACCCCGGTGGTCGGAGCCATGGTCTGCGTGACCGTGGCCGAGCCGAGCGGCGGCTTCTGGGTGTTGGCCCCACGCAGGGGATCCATCAACACCCAAAGCGCACTGATCGCGATGGCAGCCACCAAGAGGCCCGCGATGATTGCCCAGTTGATCTTGCGACGAGAGATGTTCATCGAGCTTTCCTTTCGTGAGAGGTGCATCTAGGACTGTAGACGTTATTATCACAATAGCATTTTTGAGCGTATTTGTCAATATAGTGTCATTGACTTCTGTGGGCATTATGGTAGAATAACAATCAATTATATAGCACAGATAAGGAGTACTATTGATATGGCCGAACGAGTTTTAAGGAGTTATGGCGAAGAAGATGCCGGCAAACGCGTGGCGTGGGTCGACGTGAGGCCCACAAGTCCTCAGTGGGTGGGGATTGAATTAGCCTCAGCAACCGTAGGACCTCGAGGAGCAGAGCTAACACAGTACAGCCAGGGTGGTACTACATATAGACCACGGGGCGAAGGATTTAAACATGCTGCCGCATACTCAGTTGTGCTACCACGGACATTTGACTTTGCAAACTACTATATTCAAAACCACTACGTCTCCTCAGGAGCACCTGCTTACTATGGACCAATTTCCGATGATGAAGTCTTTGTCCGTAGTGTCTATGAAACACCCGATGATTTAGAGCTAATTGATGGAGCTATGCAGGCAGAGGTATTGCGCGACAAACTCCTTGAACAAGAAGCAATCGAGATGTTCCCCTATGCGTACTACGGCTGGAATCTACGCTTGGCTCACCCAGAGGGACGCCCCAAGGGTATCGATGAGAGATCAGTCGGCGACATACTCATGGCTGACCCGGCAATGTCACAAACTACCGAACAACAGCTTGGGCGAGCCAGAGAGATCGGACGAGAATTTTTGCACCGATCGACGCTCCTAGGTGCCATGGATAACATGAAAGAGTTTGGGTGGGTAGATGCCCGCGCCTATAATGAGTTGAGGAAAGCCGCAGCAAGCGAGGTCGAACAACACGCCTTTACCGCCGGCAAAACGATGATCGCACCTCACTTCTTTACTCATCACAACCGTAACCGTGCACCACATAGTGCCGAAATAGATGAGCATATACGAGTAGTCACCACTGGCGTACATTGCCTCGAGCAGTTGCTCACACACGAGCGAGCGAGAGCTGGCGTGGGTACTGACAATACTCCAGCAATGTGATATACTAGCATCATACAACTGTAATGTCGGGAGGTGATCGAATCACCGCTACTACCGCAGGAGATACTGATATGGCAAAAAAAGCCGAACTTATTGAAGAAGCAGCAAAACTAAAGATCGAGGTGCCCGCAAAGGCGACCATCGCTGATCTCGAGAGTCTAATCGCAGGCGCAAAGACAAAGAAGCCAGCCGTAGATAAAGAAGTGGTTGCTGAACGCAAAGCTGACGTTGCCAAAGCCGGTAAGCGCAGCGAAAAGGCGCTCGAAGAGGCTGAAGAAAAAGCCGCAAAAGAAGCGCGCAAAGAAGCACACGACACCACTGCTCAAGGAGACGCGGTAGCTCACGAAAAGAAAGGCCCTGCGCCAAAGGTTCGACCACTCATCGAACGCCGTGGCAAAAAGTTTCAAGCAGTCGCCAAACTCGTCGAAGCCGCAAAAGTGTATACCCTAGGCGAAGCATTGGAGCTTGCCACCAAGACAAACCCAAGTAAATTTGATGCCAGCGTCGAAGTGCACGTACGCCTTGGTGTTGATCCTCGCCAGGCTGATCAAAACATTCGCGCAACCGTGACACTGCCAAACGGCACCGGTAAAACAGTGCGCGTGGCTGTGTTTGCTCCCGAAACCGAACACGACGCTGCCAAAAAAGCCGGTGCCGATGTCGTCGGTGACGAAACATTCCTGAAGCAGCTCGATAAGGGTGAAATAGCCTTTGATACTCTCGTATCTACCCCTGCCTATATGCCACGACTGGGCAAATACGCCCGTCTCCTCGGGCCAAAAGGCCTCATGCCAAATCCAAAGAGCGGCACGGTTGCCGCTGATGTTGCAAAGGCAGTGACCGAAGCAAAGGCCGGAAAAGTAGAATACCGAGTCGACAAACAAGCAACAATCCACCTCAGTATTGGCAAGGTATCATTTGGCGCCAACAAACTCGAGGAAAACGCCCGAGCGTTCTTTGGCAGCTTACAGAGCCAAAAACCATCGAGCCTCAAGGGTATCTATGTGAAATCAACTGCCATCGCCACTACTATGGGGCCAGGCATCAAAGTCGAAAATCAAGTAAATTAACGATAGATAGGTGCGTCCGTATGGGGGCAAACTCAGAGCTTATATCGCATATCGATCCGTCATACAGGAACCTTGTCGTTATTTCGGGTGCACGTCGCGGCATCGGTCGCGCGGTCGCAGATCGTTTCCTCCAGTCATACAACACTGCTGTGATCGGTGTCGACAATCACCCCGATATTGTGGAACAGTTTCCCGAACGACAGGGGCGGAACTTTTGGCCGGTTCAGCTCGACATTTGTGATACAGACGGGGTAAAAGAGCTATTTAGTGAGGTAGTAGCAGCCCCGCAACCACTCGATGCGGTCGTTCACGCCGCTGGTCATATTGTTGCTGGTACCGACTATCATCGTCATATCCGGGACTACCCGACTGAAACCGCAAGGCAGCAAGTCAGGCGCCTGCGCGAAGTTAATGGGCAAGCCGCCATTCACTTTGTCTCGCAGGCTGTTGGCGCACTGTCAGTACAAGAAAAGGGTGGGTGTGTCATCGGAATTTCATCCTCTAAAGCCGACTTTCCCGACCCGTACCGCAAAGAGTATATGCTCGCAAAAGCTCGTTTCTCTGAAGCGATGGCGATTCAGCATACAAAACTACCGCCCTCAATACGTCTTATTGACGTTCAGCCGGGTAATACCCAAACCGACATCGATGGAGGTGAATGGATCGATGGAAGTGATCCCGATACCGCACGTGCCGTACAAGCAGTCAATGAGTGGTGGCGAACACACTTTGGGACCCCTGTAGAAACTATTGCTGAAGCTATTTATGATATCGCCCAAGACCCTCGTGAGCGCCGCGCAGTCATTCCGCTCGGCAGAGATGCTCTCCTGGGTTCATATATGAGCCATCTCCCTGGCTGGCATTCAGTCTTTAATACCGCAGCCCACGGCGTCTATACGGCAGCCCGCCTCACCAGTCGATAAGAAACGTTTTTTGCTATTATAGACTCATGGTACGACCAAAACTACAGTCCGGACCGCTCGTACGTACGCGCAAAATGGAACGTCATTACGTAAGTCATCGCGGTGTGCGCGGCGATCATTGTGATTTCTGTCATTTTTCACTCAAGTCATCCCAAACCCGACGCGAATATGATCATTTCTGGCTTGTCGAAAACATCTTTCCGTATGCGCTCTGGGATGGATGCCGCGTTACTGAACACTTGCTGCTATCTCCGAAACGACATATCGAATCCCTGAGCGAGCTAACACCTCAAGAAAGCACCGAGTACGTCCAGATCATTAGTGGCATGGAAGACGAAGGCTATGCTGTCTATGCGCGTCCCGCCAACTCGGCCGCCAAGTCCGTCCCTCACCAACATAGTCATTTCATTCGGATTGACAACAAAAAGATCAAGACACTGTACTACAACTATCTCCCTCACGTTCTTTGGTTCAAATAAGCGTAGTAAAAACGAAAACACCCCGCACACCTCACGGAGGCGGAGTGCCTTCGACATGGGGGTACGGGGACTAGATAGGTATGAAGGATTAGCGCAACAATTGCCCAAGTTCCAACGCAACCCGTGTGTCGTCTGTCACGACGACGATCTCACGGAGCCGCGAACGGGCATCGTTGCACTCTCTGACGATGGGACCGGCGATGTCGCCGAGCGCTTCTACCAGAGAGGAGTCCGACATGTCGCAGTAGTTGGCTCCCATCACGGGGACCACCACGCGCGTCAGACCATGGTCACTCGCCCTGACGAGTCCGCGGCGGAGCTGGAGCGACATACCCGAGTGGTCGTCTCGCTGGTCGACGACAAACACGATCGTCGACCATGACCATCCAGCTTGCCGTCTGACCGAGACCACCACGGTGTCGGCAAATCGGCTCGTGCGCAGATGCTGCCGCAAGATGCGATGGAAGTCTTGACCGCGCGTGCGGTAGATGACTTCATCAGTGAGACTATTCCACGGCTCAAACGCCATCACCGCAGTAATGAGCGCATCGCAATGGACACGACCAACGTCGCCGAGGACCACGAAGGCGCGGGGGAGCGATCTATCCACCTCAATTCCTCCTCAGATTGTATAACGAGTGATGGCTACCACCCGTTCTGGGTACCTGACGTACTCTTGTACATAAGCTATTATACAATAATGGTGGCATTCTTCAAGTAATTCTTGACTCTACTCCCCTAGATTGGCTATCTCACAATTGTTATAATGAATAGAAATAGGGGAGAAACATGAAAAAACCACGAGCCGAACTGCAATATCTTCACTGGGCAAAAAAAATTTTGGACGAAGGAGAGCCAACTGATGATCGTACAGGGGTCGGCACCATCGACCTCTTCGGTGAACCGCAGATGCGGGTCGATTTACGCGAGGAATTCCCCCTGCTGACATCAAAGCTTGTCGCGCACCGACTTGTGCGCAGTGAACTAGCTTGGATGCTACGCGGCGATACCAACCTCCGCTATCTCGCGGAGCAGGACAATCACATCTGGGACGAGTGGCCGTTTGTGTCGTATCTACGCAGTGAAGGCATCGAGGTACCGGAGCAAGGCTCAGACGAGTGGAAACAAGAGAGAGACACCTATTTGAAGCGAATACTAACCGACAAAACATTTGCTGATAAGTATGGCGATCTAGGGCCGGTCTATGGCCATCAGTGGCGCGCCTGGGAAGGCTATCACGGGCAGCCGATCGACCAATTGCGTCAGGTGCAAGAAGCACTGCGCACCAACGACCGTAGTATGGGACGTCGCCTGATCGTCAGTGCCTGGAATGTCGGCAATCTCGAAGAAATGAACAAAGCCGGATTGCCGCCGTGCCATACGCTATTTCAATTTAACGCATCAAATAAAACCGACCCAACGACGGGTAAAAAATATTTGGATATGAAGTTATACCAGAGGAGCGCTGATTGGTTTCTGGGCGTACCATTTAACATGGTGCAGTATGCGATGCTACTCTCGGCCATGGCGCATGTTACTGGCCGCACCCCACGCTATTTTTATCATACCTTTGGGAGTGCCCATATCTACAAAAACCACGAGGAACAGGTGAGAGCGCAACTGGCCCGTGAAGGTGAACTCTACGAGGCACCCAAGTTAGAAATAAACCCACGCGTTACTGATATCGGCGACTTTGAAGCTGGTGATTTCAAAATTGTTGGGTACAAACACCATCCTGCGATCAAGGGTCAAGTAGCGATCTAGGATCGCTCGTAGGTAACAAAATCGTAACTATAGCGGTCATGTTCGTTCGACCCGTGATGTTCGCGAGTCGTTTCATGCCACATTGCGTCAAGTACTGGGAAAAATACCGTCGCCCCGGGGAACGTTGCCGCGACCTCGGTGGCGTGGATACGCTCAATGCTGCCTTCTCGAAGCGCTTGCTCATAGATTTGACCTCCACCTATCACCACCGTTCGCTCCCTAGAAGCCTTCGTATATGCCTCGGCAAGGCTATGAACCGCAATAATTCCTTCGTCATCGAGAGGACGATGCGTCACGACGATCATTTCTCGTCCAGGCAGTGGCCGACCGATTGACTCATAAGTAGTACGACCCATGACGAGTGAGCTCCCCATCGTCATTTGTTTGAAATGGGCTAAATCTCCTGGCAAATCACGCTGCCACAACAAATCACCGTCGGCACCAATGCCGCGTTTTTGATCGTAAGCCACAATGAGTTCTTTCATAGTCGCTCTTTAGTGTACCAAAAGTGCTACAATGGAGCCAATGAAACGAAGATTTCTCCAGGCCGGTCCCATGACGCGCAAGCCAAAAAATGAAGCCGTTTACCAGGCATACAAAAAAACCGTCAAATCCAACTCCTGTGCATTTTGTGGATTCAACTCAGAAAGTCCCCAGGTAGTCAAAGAATTTGAGCATTTTCGCCTCGCTCATAATCAATTTGGCTACGACATCTGGGAGGGATGCAAAGTACGAGAACAATACATGATTGTGCCCAAGCGCCATCTGCTCTCGATGGACGAGATGAACCATGACGAGCGCGCCGAATACATCGACCTCATATGTGCCTATGAGTCAGAGGGGTACTCGCTGTATACTCGCTCGCCAGACAATATTACAAAATCCGTGCCACATCTCCATACGCATCTGTTAAAACTTGACAAAAAGCGGATAGATATGGTATTATACTTACGCAAACCTCACATATTGATGAGCCGGTAGGAGTAGTTATGGCATTTGGTGGTACCCCTGACAAGCGGGACGTATTTCAGGTATTTGGCGCAACCCTTCGTTCGCCAGATCGTTTACTCTATCCAAGACCAGAAGAGACCGACCAAGCTGTTACGGCTGTTTTTTCTTCACTCCGTCGACGCAGTGATCATACCAATATCACTCTTGCGGATGGAGCTTTTGACGTACCACACGACGGCCACGAATGGATGGTTCGCCATACGCGAGCCCTTGGCGCTGCTGCATCACTCATAGCACGAGGCATTGAGCCAACTCCCGATATGGTGCGCAATATGCTTATTTCTCCTGACGTTATCACTGCAATCACCGTCGACGCAGATCATAAAGTCGCCCATGTAAAGAGTGGATTTGCCGAAAAAGGAGGCGTTCAGCGCCCCATTTATCCATGGCAGGCACGTGCGGATCGGGTAGCTGGCTATACGTTTGAAACTGCGCCAGCATCGGGGCTTTACGTACCCACCACTGACCTAGTAACGGTAGAGGGCGATCACGTTCACCGAGGCACTGCGCTCGAGTCATTTGTGTCTCTCGCTATATTTCTCGCTGAGAGAGACCTCCTCGACAATGTTGTCATCAATAAAGAACATTCGGCCGCTCTGACCCAAGCCACCGAAGCAGGACTCAACCCCATCGTTATCAACCCTGACGACATACCATTTGGGCTCAATCCACAAACCGATAGGCCCTGGAGCAGTAGTGATCTTATTCGTCGTGCTCAAGGTGAACCCGTACCACATCCCATCACCAGCCCCCTTGATTAAACGATAAATCATCTGTACCATAGCACTATCGATAGAGTGACTGGAGGAGACTGCTATGGCGCGTGAGTTAGGTGATAGAAATCCAGATGTATTTGAAGTATTTGGGCCGACCCTGCGTGCGCCCGAGCGTCTGCTCTACCCAGAACCCGAGTATACGGATGCAGTAGTGCTTGCCGCATTTCGACACCTTCGCGAGATACGTCATAGCCATATTACGCTGGTTGATGGTGCTTTTGATGTCCCGCACGATAATCATGAATGGTATTTACGGCACGTCCGCTTGCTCGGTGCACGGGCTTTTTTGCAGGCGCACAATCACCCTGTCACGGTCGAAAGTTTACAGGCTGCTGTTGCGCAACCCGCACTTTCACTTGCCGTCACCGTCGACGCTGACTACAAAGTTGCAGCAAAAAAGGGTGGTGTCGAAGCAAAAGGAGGCGTACCGCGTCCGATTTATCCATGGGAAACACGCGCCAACCGAGTCGCAGGCTATAGCTTTGATAGCACCATTGGACTTCTTCCCGTAATCGACCTAGTCACCGTTGAGGGTGATCCGGTTCATCAAGAAACCTGCCTCGAATCATCCCTTATCCTCGCAGAGTTTTTGGCACGTCACGGGCTGCTCGATACACTGGTCGTCTTTGACGAACAACCCGCAGTTGTCCAAGAAGCGCGAGATCGCGGTCTCAACCCAGTACTAATCGCCGATGGGGTCGACCCCTACGTTCTCATCCCCAAACTGGTGATAATTGGAAAACGAGCACCATTATCAAGCGCATTCGTGAGGGAGCTGAAGTTCCACACCCCATCACCAGTCCACTCGATCGTCGTCCTTAAAACACATGTTACAATAAGATAAAAGACAGGGGAGTATGTGTATGAGTGTGTATAGCAACACAGAGATTTTTGAGGCAATCAATGACGGGACAATCGTCTGCGTGCCATTTGACAAAAACCACGTCAGTGAGGCCAGTCTTGATTTTACCTTGGGGCATTATTTTTACAAACAAGAAGTAGATGAGAGCGTTTCAGTCTACAATCCCTTCGACAAAGATGATGTTGCTCGCTATTTCAAGGGTCCACTCGAAGCCATGCCACACGGTGAATGGTGCAAGCAGTATGGCTATACGCCACTCAAAAATATCCCCCTCGACCATCCCATCATCGTGTTGCGCCCCGGTGAACGCATCCTTGCACATACCCACGAGTTTGTCGGCATCCGTGCACATGGTGGTGCCTGCGAAGTGCGTAGCCGTAGTACCTGGGGAAGAAACGGCGTGGCCGTCTGTTTTGATGCCGGCTGGGTAGACCCCGGCTACATCAATCGCATTACCCTCGAAATCTACAATCTCAACAAGCATGAGGCCGTCGTGCTACCGGTCGGTGAGCGAATGGGTCAGTTGGTATTCATCAAAACCGGCCCAGTCGCTGGAAGCTATGCCGATGGGCGAAAGGGGATGAGTGGGAAATATCAATCCACCGACAATCTAGACGAGCTGATTGCAAACTGGAAACCCGAGGATATGCTGCCTCGCGCTTACAAAGATTCACGTGTCATGCCTACTCCTATCAAGGGGCTGCCAAAGGGAGTGAACTAGTGAAAGCAGGACGTTACATTGTGATCGAAGGTCAAGATGGCACTGGCAAAACGACACAGGCCGATCTACTTGCCACCTATCTCCATTCACGCGGCATAGATACAATCCATATCAAGGAACCAGGCGGCTCACCAGTTGCCGAAGCCATTCGGGGTGTGATCTTAGATGCAACGTTGCCGCGCACTCCTATGACAAATACTTTGCTCTTCACTGCAAATCGTCATGAGCTATGGCATGCAGTTATCCAACCTGCGCTCAAACGCGGCACATGGGTAATTTGCACCCGTAACTACTGGTCAACGTTGGCATTTCAAGGCTACGGAGAGGGCATGGACCTATCAATTATTTCGGCTATCACTGCAACGTTCACCGATAAGCAGTACATGTCGCCCGATTTCAGTGTTGTGTTAGCATTTGATGACATTGCCGCACGCCAAAAACGTATCGCAAGCCGGGGCAAACTCGCAAAACCAGATACCTTTGAATCAAAAACGGCGGATTTTCAGACACGTGTCCAAGAGGGGTATCGACAAATTGCCAAAGAGTTTGAGATTCCTCTACTCGACGCTAGCCGTTCCATCGAGGCTATTCACAGCGATATCGTCGGTCGTTTAGAAAAATCTCAACTACTCGCTTCATCCTGACCCTGTACCGCCGCCATCCTTGCGTAAGCAGTGATGGCGATGGGCGCAACATACACGAGAGAACGCCGCTCCTCGTCTCGGCCTGTCATGTAGGAGGTAGTAAGGTCATCTTGAGCTTGATCAAGAATCACGCCGCTATCGCGCATCACGACTTCCATCAGTATACCGTTATGCGCCACGGTCGCCAGTCGAGTCTTGAGCACGATAATTCTTGGGTCTTCAATCTGGATACGACGATAGGGAGGCTCATCGAGAAACTCAATGTCGAGCGCCTCCGATGATGTGGCCAGCATACCCAAAAACTCATCTCTTGCCTGCCGTATTTGTTCCGGTTGCAAGGCACGGGTTGCTTTCATCAGTTCCACGCCGCCAAGTTCGGGGTGCCGGGCAAAAAACCTGAGGATTACTTCTGGCGAGGCAATACCGGCCCTGATCTGCATCAGTTCTTCGGCTTCATCTCGAGTAATAGGGGTCGTATCATCAAAAAGCAGCCGCACTGCTGCATCATTACGATGTTGCTTCAGCTCATGTTGAGCCATAATCTCCGAGAGAACCGATATCCAGGTGCTATCTACCACCTCTGTTCCAAGACTATTGACGTGACCATTTGGCACGGTAGCAAGTCGATGCCCTATCCAGTCTGCCACCTGCTCATTTGAGGCAAACCGACCCATACTGACCTGGCGCGATGCGTCAACCATATAGCTAAGCGCATGCTCGTTATAACGTGGTCCACCCTTAATATGGAGGAGATGCGGATCAAGTGGCGTTGGTGAAAGGGGGTGATACGTAAAGGGTGGTTTATCAAGCACCAGGGGGGAACGCATGACATCTTTTATCGTCTCCGGAGCAGAATTCGGAAAAAAACGAGGAAGTGGCTCCTTTGGGGAGCTTAGCCGACGAGCGCTCATTTCTAAGTGTAGTATAGCACATATTACACCCAAGCCTCAAACCCCTCCTCCGACAGACAGTTGGCCCTGATGGGCCAAGGCCCGCCAAGAGCGAAGGCTGATTCAGTTAGCGGCGGGCCGGTTGTCTGGAGTGGGGAGGGGATGAGACTCGGGTTTTTGCAACTTGAAAAGTAGCTCCGTCCATGCTATACTAGCGACTAGACATTACCTAAAGACAGTAGCTGCAAGAAATTGCTTAATTCGCTACCGAGGGGAAATTCATCTTTTTCCGCAAGTCTTTGGTAATGAACCAAAGCTTTTTTAGTTCATTACCTGAATGTCGTACCTAAATCTCAACAGTTCCTCCGACAGACAGTTGGCCCTGATGGGCCAAGGCCCGCCAAGGCGAAGGCTAATCAGTGAGCGGCGGGCCGGTTGTCTGGAGTGGAGAATTAATGAGACTTAGGTTGTCGTCACTTAACAATATGGTCGAAAAATATCAAAGCTAATACGTAGGATCTCGTCATAATTGCTCACTAACCAATCACTGATTTGATCTTACTTCTGAAAGGATTGACCACTCACATGGCAATTTCTAAAGACAAGAAACAAGCTTTGGTAAGTGAAATGAGTCAGCTTTTTGCAAACGCGAAGGGGACGGCTGTCGCCAAGTACCAAAGCATCAGTGTCGCAGACCTCCAAGACTTGCGGCGTGCTGCTCGCGAAGCAGGCGTTACCATCAAGGTTGTCAAAAACCGCCTCGTCCGTGTCGCAATGGGCTCACAGGACATCTACAAAGACACCGATACTAGTGCGCTTGTTGGTCAACTGCTCTATGCATTTAGCACTGACGACGAAGTCATGCCTGCAAAGGTATTGCACGAGTTTGCAAAAACTCATCCGGCTCTTGAATTAGTCGCCGGTTTCAGTGGCGAGGGTATTGCCCAGAGCAGTGCTGATGTTACTGCACTCGCAAGCCTACCAAGCAAACATCAGTTGATTGCCGAAGTCGTAGCTCAGCTACTTTCTCCGGTACACGATGTTACCAACGCGCTTTCAGGCAACCTGCATGCGCTTCTCGATGGTGTTGAGGCAAAAGCGACCGCGTAGATTCACTTACCAAACGAATTACCAGAATAAAACGATAAGGAGAACTCTGTTATGGCAGATGTAAAGAAATTGGCCGAGGAGCTGACAAAGCTCACGGTCCTCGAAGTAAACGAACTCAAAAACATCCTCAAAGACGACTATGGCATTGAGCCAGCTGCTGCTGCAGTTGCCGTTGCCGCTGGCCCAGTTGCCGGTGGTGATGCAGGTGCCGCTACTGACGAAAAAACTGAATTCACCGTAACCCTCAAGGATGCTGGTGCTCAAAAAGTTGCCGTCATCAAGGCAGTCAAAGAAATCACTGGTCTTGGACTTGGCGAGGCGAAAGCACTTGTCGACAACGCACCAAGCCCCATCAAAGAAAAAGTAAGCAAAGACGAAGCTGAGACAGCTAAAAAAGCCCTCGAAGAAGCCGGCGCTACTGTCGAGCTCGCCTAAGTCACACGTATTCGACCATCATTGTTTTGTTCTCAACTACCCCGCACTATGCGGGGTAGTTTGTGTATATGGCATTCGTTTGCTATGCTTAAAGGCATGAGTTATTCGAGCGTAGTGATTAGCATTATTCTCATCAACCCGCCCCTCGGGACTGTTGGCTCATAACTAGTACCATCAACAAAAGACAAATCAGAGCCTCGGTCCTCGACCGAGGTTTTTTCTCTGTTTTGGCAACGAAAGGAGGATCATCTTGGTTCACGAATACCATCCCGCAACAACCGGAAACGAGGCCCTCGAGCTCATTCGCCGCTACCGATCGCACATGGCTGATGTCCCCAGCGTTGAACCGCTTGCCCATGAGTTTCCGTATCTGACGCATGAGTTAGGCCTACAGGGTGTGACACTATTTGATTTAAGCGCAAACCGCGCTGGTACCTTCAAGTGGCGCGGTGCGCTTGCCGGTGCCGATCACCTGAGACGCCAGGGAACACCCGGGCTTATCGCACCATCTGCCGGCAATCATGCCCGAGGTGCCATACTCGCCGGGGAACTATTTGGGCTTCCCACCACCGTTATCGTTCCCACTACCGCGCCCGAACTCAAGCAACAGGGGCTTCGAGGACTCTGGGATAGTACACTGCTACGTGTCTATGCGAGGGGGCGGCACTTTGACGATACATTGCCGTATGTTGATTCTTTTAGCGGTGATCTACTACACCCTTACGATGACCCCTCGGTCATTGCGGGACAGGGCACTATTGTCGATGATTTGTTGCAATTAAAACCATCGGTCGAACATATCGTGTTACCCGTCGGTGGTGCTGGTCTTACCGCCGGAGTTGTATCGCGGCTGACAGAATTAGGAAAAGGGACTGTCAAAGTGCACGCCATGCAAGCAGCTGGCAGTGATAGTTTGAGCCGGAGTCTGGCTACCGGACATGTCGTCGAGGCTACCGCACCAAATAAGCGCTATGGCGGATCGGCTGTTACCCACGTCGGCACGTATGCGCTTGACCTCTGTCGACGGGCCGAAAACCTGACGGTCTATACTGTTCCAGATCAGGCGGTATTTGGAGTAGCAGAGCTCTATGAGCAGAGCAGACAAGATCTTCTGCGCCAAAACACACCTAACTTTGAACCAACAACGCTCGTCGCTGTCGCTGGCCTGGGCCAGTTGGCGGCCGAATACACCAATGTAGTAGTCCTAGGAACCGGTCAAAATGCTCCTATAAGCGACATTGTGTAGTGACTATTTCATGATATAGTAAGTATATCTGTTCGATCGCCCAGAAGAAGGTGAGGAGTGTGCACGTCATGCATCATCGATTTGTCCGATGGCTGCTGTGGCGAGACGACTGGATTGTCGACGGAACCGCCCTAGTGGCAGCAATCGCTATCGGCTACCAGCTCGTCTGCCGCATTGACTGTGTCGGTAACTGGCTTATCGCGCTCCTCATCGGAGTTGCGACCGGCCTTGTCGCCGGCAATAGCGTCGCGTCTGGCATCTACTGGCTAGAGCAGCGATACGAGCATATGCTGCCCTAGGTCACTCGCCGCTGCCCTTGAAAGAACCGCCCTCGGTTGTTCATCGGTGGCGGTTCTTTCGTATCAATATTTTTATATTTGTTTTTCTTACAACGAAATTATCACGACCTCTCAGTGGCCTGTGGAAAGAAAAAGTCTTGACACTACGCGCGCCACGCAGTATATAATGAGGGTATTACTACCCAAAACAGACAAGGATTGCGAGAACTAATATGTCTGAGTTACCAGAAAAACAAGTCAAGCGACTAAAGTCGCTTATTACAGAGGCGGAGACAAACCTTGCCGCTGCCAAAGAGCTCCTCATCAGCATCATCGGTGATGACGGCAATGTCGTCACACCGACCAATAGCCGCGAAGAGGTGAGCGGTAAAGTAGTCGAAGGTGTCTTTGATGGACAGGTTATGATTGGCCCCGACGGCAAGAGCTACCCCGTGCCAGCAAACTATGCAAGCAAATCAAAGCTCGTTGAAGGTGACATCCTAAAACTTACCATCGCAGACGATGGCGGTTTTATCTACAAACAAATCGGCCCGATCCCTCGTAAACAAATCATTGGCACACTGACACAGCACGATGGCGCCTACTATGTCGAGGCTCAGGCCAGAGAATACCGTATCTTGCTCGCTAGCGTGACGTACTTCCGCATCAATATCGGCGACCAAGTAACTATCATCATCCCCGAGGATAATCCCGACGCAACCTGGGCGGCGGTTGAAGCGGCACTGTAACAAAAATAATAGAGCCACCGAAAAAGGTTCGCCGAGATAGCTTAAGTATGAGCATCTCAGCCTGAGCCATTTCGGTGGCCTTTTTCGTATTGTAAAATCTACGCCGAAGCGAAGCATGCGGGTACGCTATACTAAAACAAGTTATAGACAAAGAGAGTAGGGAGAGGTGTTATGCCGGGACGACCAAGTCGACATCATGAATTAAATTTTCACTTTAGCACCATGGCAGGGGGCAAAACTGCCGAAATATTGCTCGATGAATATCGCAAACGTGATAGCGGTTGGAATACCATCATCGCGAAACCAGAGGGAGATAGTAAAGCCGGAACTCGTATCCAATCCCGCATTGCTGGCGGCATGGAAGCACCGGCACTCCTAATCCCCGAGAAAGGTGACGCCGGTGAATTTTTGCGACGCGAAATCGCAAATCGCCTGGGTGCCAGAGCTGTCTGGGAGCACCCGTGGCTCATCTACGTCGATGAGGCTCAGTTTCTCTCACCAGAGCAAGTGAAGCAATTGGCAACAGGGGTCGTTGATGCCGATATTGCCACGATCGAGGCCTATGGTCTTCTCAACGATTTCCGCGGCGAGCTGTTTCCTGGCAGTGCCGCACTGTTGAAATGGGCTGATCGCAAAATACAGATCGCCTCTGCCTGTGAGCGCGGCGGCTGTGGGCAAGTTGCCGTGGTCAACGCGCGGTTAGTAAACGGCGTCGTGACCACTGAGGGTCCACAAAAAGCCATCGACGGAATCGATGCCACTTATTCTGCCCTCTGTCGATCCCATTATCTCGAAGAAACCAATTAGCATAGAAAACTACAACAGCTTTTGGTGACAATTCACGCTAAAATAGACTTGATGGGGCAGGCGTTATATCGTAAATACCGTTCACGATCGCTCGATGAAATTGTCGGGCAATCGCATATCACCACTATTTTGAAGCGGGCTATTGATGCAAACCGCATCGCACACGCTTACCTGCTCACCGGACCAAAGGGAGTTGGCAAGACCTCAATCGCGCGTATCCTGGCACACGAAATCAACAAATTGCCCTATAGCGACGAATCTTCGCACCTCGATATTGTCGAAATTGATGCCGCCAGCAACAACAGTGTCGAGGATATCCGTGACCTACGCGAGCGAGTCCAAATAGCCCCGAGTAGTGCCGAAAAAAAGATTTATATCATTGACGAAGTTCATATGCTCAGTAAGTCGGCATTTAATGCCCTGCTCAAGACGCTCGAGGAACCCCCTGAGCATGTCGTTTTTATCTTGGCAACGACCGATGTTGACAAACTGCCGGCCACCATACTGAGTCGTGTCCAGCGCTTCAACTTTCGGGCGGCGATTCCTGCTGACAATGCAAAGCACCTGCGGACGATTGCGGACGCCGAGGGTATTGCTATCGATGACGATGCCTTGAGCCTTATTGCCGAGCGGAGTGATGGTAGTTTTCGCAATAGTGTCAGTCTGCTTGACCAACTGCGTCACGCAAGTGATGACAGTATTAGCCGCGAGATTGTCGAGCAGGTGCTCGGTCTCGCTGACAGCGATATCGTGGCTCAATTACTCAATGCCTACGCCGAGGATGACCTCGGGCAAATTGTTGCACTTGTCGATCACACTGAGGCCTACGGTACTCCCGCAGTCATCTTGGCAGATCAGCTCATCGCTGCCCTCCGTCAGCGTATTATCAATCAACCGTCACTCCTTCCTCTACTAGATCGTCTGTTGGAAGTGCGACGAAGTGCCTGGCCGTACATAAAACTCCTTACCGCGCTAACGGCTGATATGAGTAACCAACCCTCGAAAAGCAGTCCCAAAGTTACGACATTACCGGCACCATCACACTCATCAACGTTAGGGGAGTTGCCCCCTGTTGATATAGCTCAACCAGCCAAAAAAGAGACCTCAAAGTCGCTCGCGAAGCAAGAACCACCAACCAGTTCGCCGTCGTTCCAGTGGAATTCATTTCTCGAGCGAGTAAAAGATAAGGCTCCTGGGGCATACAGCCTTCTCGGCAAAGCTGGGTATGATCTCTCGGCAAATACATTCACCCTCTACGCGGGCCGCGAATTCAACAAAAAACAACTCGAAAAATCACTGCCGGTTTTTGCGGAAATCCTCGAACAAATGAAGCTTTCTGATCACGACATTGTCATTAGCCCCACCGCAAAACCCCCCAAAGATGGCCAGACCGCAGCTATTGTTGCTATGATGGGGGGAGGAGAAGAGGTATCAGTCGATGGCTAAAAAAGAGGTCACTGCCGGAAAAGTCCCCCCGCAAAATCTCGATGCGGAGATGAGTTTGATTGGCGCCGTCTTGATTGACGAAGAAGTTCTGGCCGATATTTCTGAGCACGTTACCCCAAAGGATTTCTATGACAAGCGTCACGCCACTATCTTTGGAGCAATGATGCGACTCTATGAACGGCACAAACCCGTTGACCTACTGACACTCACTGAGGAACTACGCAAAAAAGACCAGCTCGAAGCAGTTGGCGGCTCTGCCTATCTTTCTGAACTCACAAACTACGTCCCAACTGCTGCACACGCCGCCGCCTACGCCGAACTCGTCGCCCAAAAAGCCGTCCGTCGACGCCTCATAAAGGCCAGCGCAGACATATCCGAACTTGGCTACGACGAAGAAACGACCACCGAGGAGCTGCTCGAAAAAGCTGAAGCCGAGTTATTTAGCGTCAGCGATCAATCACTCAAGCAAGACCTGGTGAGTATCGAGAGTATTTTGACCGAAAGTTTTGACCGTATCGAAGAGCTTCACCGCAACAAAGGTCAGCTTCGCGGCATTCGCACCGGCTATCGCGATCTCGACAACATGACAGCCGGGTTGCAACGCAGTGATCTCGTTATTATTGCCGCTCGACCAGCTATGGGAAAAACGACATTGGTCACCAATCTTGCCTATAATGTGGCGACCATTGCAAAGCTTCCGGTACTTTTCTTTAGTCTCGAGATGAGTAAAGAGCAGCTCATCGACCGTATGCTCGCCGACGCTAGTGGGGTTGATAGCTGGAATATTCGCACCGGCAACCTGAGTGACGAAGATTTTAGCAAAATCAGCGAAGCAATGGGGGAGATGGCGGAAGCACCCATCTTTATCGATGACACGCCTGGACTTTCGGTGCTCGAGATGCGCACCAAAGCTCGCCGCGCCGCCCATGATCAGCCACTCGGGCTCATCATCGTCGACTATCTTCAGTTGATGCAGACAAATGGCAACTATGCCGGTAACCGAGTACAGGAGGTGAGTGAAATTAGCCGTGGGCTCAAGCTCATTGCTCGTGAGCTCAATGTCCCGCTCATCGCAATTAGCCAGTTGAGCCGTTCGGTCGAAAGCCGTAATCCGCCCATTCCGCAGCTTAGCGACCTGCGCGAGTCGGGTTCCATCGAGCAAGATGCCGATATCGTGTCATTTATCTATCGTCCTGGGTATTATGAGCCGGACAATGTCGACGTCCAAAATATCACCGATCTGATTATCGCCAAACATCGAAACGGACCAGTTGGTAAGATCCAGCTCTACTTCCACCCAGAGCGGCTACGCTTTATGTCACTCGACAAACGTCGGGACTAAGCCGCTTAAGCCCATTTGGTATTCGTGATATACTGGTGATATCTATGCGAGTTCGCGTCACCGATTTTTTGATTTACCGCTGGCGATATATTGTCAGCTACGGTTTCTTGATCGTCTGCGTCGGAGTTGTACTGTTCATCGCAAGCTTTTATGTACCTGGTGAACTGCGTGAAGCCGAACTTACCTCGAGTGTTCAGAGCGGCTCGCTCTCTATCAAGTCTCTGTCTCCGTCGATGGTTATCGATCTTCCATATCATGTATTGCAGCGCGTCATCTTCAATATCTTTGGTGTGTCGACCTTCGCGATCAAACTACCCTCGCTGATCCTCGGTGTTGGAACGGTATTGGGCCTCTTTTTACTGCTAAGCACCTGGTTCCGCCGAAATGTCGCCGTGTTTGGAACGATGATCGCTGTTACCTCGACACAATTTCTCTTTTTGGTACAAGACGGCACTCCAGGAATCATGCACACATTTGTCGCCGTCTGGTTATTGTTTGCAGCCACCTATGTCACGCGCCAAAAACTCTTTGGAACACTCTGGAAAGTCATCACACTTGTACTCATCGGTACTGCACTTTACTTACCGCTCGGCAGCTATTTGGTATTAGCCATCCTGACCACGTCGCTCTTTCATCCGCATATCCGCCATATTATCAAGCGATTTTCACGTCTTCGATTTATTCTCGCGATCGTTCTCGGTTGTATCGCTATTACTCCTCTTATCTATGCTTCTATCCTCGACCCGGGCGTTGCTCGCACCTTACTGGGCATACCAGATCACTCGATCGATTTCTGGCGCAATACGACGCAAGTCGGTACAGATATCGCCGGCTTCGCCTCGCAGTCAACGAGCGCTCTCGTTCGACCACTCTATTCACTTAGTATCGTGCTATTAGCTGGTATCGGACTTTACAAACTGATTACCTACAAATATACGGCGCGGAGCTACATCACGATGGTGTGGGGCGCGCTACTCATTCCGCTCATCATCCTCAACCCCGAACGCGTTACCGAAACATTTCCTCTCGCTGCGCTGTTGATGTCACTCGGCATCGCCACTCTCATCTCTGACTGGTACAAGCTCTTTCCGCGTAATCCCTACGCCAGAGTTGCGGGACTTATACCGCTGACAATTGTTATCATCGGCATTATGTCATTGAGCGTGCTGCGCTATATCGGAAACTATCAGTACAACTCAAGCATATTATCGTTTTATTCGAAAGATCTGACGCTGCTCCAACGGCAACTTACCAATCTCAAGTCAACCAGCTCCAACACAATACTGTATGCTGGTCCGTCTGAGACTGCATTTTATACCTTGGTAGCGCACTATGATAAGCGTTTTAGCGTTGACCGCTCATTTACTGCCTCAAATCAAATCGTCATCGTTGCACACGACGCTCGTACTCATATACCGCCCCGCGCCGAACTAAAAGAAATCGTCACCAACTCGCGAGCGACCGACGGCAACCGCTTCTATATCTATCAAACACCATCAAAATAACGTATACTAAGACATGTTAATCCACGGGGAGGAATGAGAACTATGGCATTTAACCAAGTAAAGATGCTCAACGATTTACGCAAAGCCCAAAAAGACCTAGCCAAAGAAATTATCGAAGTAGAGGCAGGTGATGGAGCAGTCGTCGTACAAATTACGGGTGAGCTCAAAGTAAAAAGCGTCAAGATTGATCCAGCATACGTCGATCTCGACGATATCAGCGAACTCGAGCACTGGATCGAAATTGCTATTCGCGATGGTATGGCAAAAGCTCAAGAAGTTGCTGCAGAACGCATGAAACCACTCATGGGCGGCCTCGGAAATCTCGGTCTGTAACCCGCATGAGCGCGCAACTATTGCCCGAGGCGCTGCTGCGTGTTATCGATGAACTCGGACGGCTCCCTGGAGTGGGTGCCCGTACTGCCGAACGGTATGCCTATTTCTTGCTTCGTGCCGACACGCGGACAGCCGACAGCCTGGCAACATCCATTGCAGCGCTTCACAGCGGCGTCAAGACATGTCCAGTAACGTTTGCTCTTATCGATGCGAACCAAGAAGTATCGCCACTCTACGACGGACGAGAACGCAACAAAAAACTCATCGCAGTCGTCGAGGAACCGCTTGATATTGTTGCCCTAGAGCGGACAGGACAATTCAAGGGGACCTACCATGTCCTAGGAGGCGCAATTTCACCAATTGATGGCGTTGGGCCCGAGCAACTGCATATCCCCGAGCTCCTCAAGCGTATCAAAACTGATGACGTTGAAGAAGTTATCATTGCCACCAATGCCAGTGTAGAGGGCGAATCGACCGCTCTGTTCATTCAGCGTCAAATCCAAGAGGCGAAGCTAGATACCAAACTGACACGGCTCGCCCGCGGCATTCCTGTCGGTGTCGACCTCGAGTATGCCGACCAAATCACCCTCAGCCATGCGCTTGAGGGCAGACGGGTACTATGATAGACAAAACAACCCTTAGGTATACCGACGGAAATGTTCAAGTAATTTTTGACACGCTTGCGCTACGTGACCCCAATCACGAATCAATTTTGGTCGGCGGGGCAGCCATCACACTGCATCTTGCAAATTATGGATTAGCGACTACAGCGGTTCACGATGTTGATGTAATTGCATCAGAAGCTTTCTGTAGGAAGCTTTACGAGCAAGCGTTTAATTTACCAGAGTGCTATAAGTTTCAAATTAGGCATCCAAAACAAGAAATGCGTGACATGGGGTCTGCATATGTCTCGATCGACATTATACCCACTGCGCATGCAGCTCGGCGCGGTATAGTACCATTCAGCGCGCACAAAGAATTCGACACTCAGTATAGTATCTCGTACGATGAAGCTGTCGACCTTTCCGAACAAATTGCAGGTATACGCGTACTGAAACTCCATATAATTCTTGAATGGATCTCCATAGTTGGTCGAGATAAAGATCTGCGCACGATTGAATCAGTATTTAAGCTTATAAGGGGAAAAGATATCATAACGCCCACTCAGCAAATCAATATCGAGAGAGAGTATTACAACTCCTTAAGACAAAAACAGCCAGGCAGCTACTATGCTCGAATCCCTGGACAGAGAAGTGGGTTCGAGCATTAGTGCAGTGCTAATGCTATTACTACCACCGCAAATACACCCTCCCAGCTGGTTATGCGATTGCATCGCAATCCCATCTCACGACGCGAGAGAAAATTGCGGCCATAGCGGCTTGGCTAGTTGCAGTCTGAACGAAAAGTGACCGTGGTCACTTCGCAAGGAAATGTCACACATAGGCTATGCTCATGTGTGACTGACCTTCGGGGTCGCGGGGTGTGACTTGTCATTTCATCCATAACTATTGATTATACAATGACCGACAGAAGGGAGTTCCATAGCAACCGATTAACGCACTCAGACCTTTCAGGTGATGAGTGGATATCCCTGGTCATGTTTGGTTCTTTGCCGGGTAACAAAGAACTGTTTTGCCCTACTTTTGCGCTAAAAGCAGGTTGTTTGGTCCTTTAAAAAAGGAACGTTATTTTCCAACCCGACCATCCACGCCAGCACTCAAATCTGCTACAATAAAGACAATGTTCGACAAAATCCTTCCCCGCATCCAAGATGCAGCCTCGATCGTCATCATTCAAGGCGAAAATCCTGATGGTGATAGCTTGGGTAGTTCGCTTGCTCTCGAGGAACTACTCGGCGAACAAGGCAAGCGTGTTACGATGTACTGCGCGATCGATATGCCAAAGTACCTCCGATATATCAGAGGCTGGGATAGAGTGGTCAATGAGTTTCCTTTTGATGCCGACCTGGCTATCGTCGTTGACACCGCCGCCGAAGCCTTACTCGAAAAATGTCTGGCCGTACCAGGGGCGCGACACTATCTCGAGACACATCCGGTGATTGTGCTCGACCACCATGGTGAAAATGATGAGGACGAAAGCCTCAATGATCTTTCCTTTAGCCACGAATTCGTCATGTCGTCCTCGGCGGCTTCGACTGGTGAACTCATCTATGAACTTGCCAGAGAAGCCTCGTGGCAGCTCACTCCCTCAGCAGCCGAATACCTCTATATCTCCGTCGCGGCAGACACGCTCGGCATGACGACTCAGTCGGCAACTGCTGCAACGTTTCAAGCTGTCGCCGATTTGGTCAAGGCGGGCGCCATTCCTGCTGAGATCGAGTTGCGTCGTCGTGAGTATATGAAAAAACCCGCCGATATCCTCGCCTACAAGGCACAACTCATCGAACGCATTGAGTACCATTTGGATGGCAAGCTGGCCACCGTCCACATTCCGTGGGAAGATATTGCCGAATACAGCGACCGCTACAACCCAAGTGTTCTCGTGCTTGACGAGATGCGTCTGGTCGAGGGCGTCGAAGTAGCCTGCGCTATAAAAACCTATCCCGATGGCAAACTAACGGGCAAGCTGCGGTGCAACACACCCGTTGCCAATATGATCGCTGGTTATTTCGGCGGCGGCGGACATAGCTATGCTGCTGGCTACAAGATACACGACGCCTACGATGCCACGCTGCACGAGCTACTCACGGCAACCGACAAAGCGCTAAGGGAATACCATGACACTCAGACTTCATAATACTCGCACACAGCAGGTCGAAGTATTTGAGCCGCTAAATAGCGAAAAGGTGACGCTGTACACCTGCGGCCCAACAGTTTATGATTATCTGCACGTCGGTAACTGGACTGCCTATATCTACTGGGATACTCTGGTCCGTACGCTTATTGCTAGCGGCTACCGAGTCGAGCGAGTGATGAACATTACCGATGTCGGCCATCTTGTCAGCGATGCAGACGAAGGTGAGGATAAACTTGAAAAGGGTGCTCGGCGCGAAGGCAAAACAGCCTGGGAGATTGCCGAGTTTTACGCTGAAGATTTCGTGGCGGGTATGGAAAAACTTGGGCTACTCCCTCCCGAACATCTCGTCAAAGCAACAGAGTTTATTGATCAACAGCTCGATCTTGTGCGTATTCTCAAAGATAAGGGTGTTACTTACCAAACAACCGACGGTATCTACTTTGATACCGCAAAGTTTCCGAGCTATGCTGAGTTTGCGCACCTCGACCTCGCGGCGCAAAAAGCCGGCGCTCGGGTAGAACAAAACACCCAAAAACGCCAGCCTTGGGACTTCGCACTATGGAAATTTACTCCGGCGGGCGAAAACCGTGATATGCAGTGGCCGACACCAGACGATTTGTTTGAATTACCAACTGGCTCCGCCGAGATAATGGGCTTTCCTGGCTGGCATCTGGAGTGCTCAGCAATGGCCATGAGTATCCTGGGTCCAACGATTGACATTCACACTGGGGGCATCGACCACATACCAGTGCATCACACCAATGAGATTGCGCAGAGTGAAGCCGCGAGCGGTCAGCGCTTTGCAACTGTTTGGTTGCACAATAATCACCTGAAAATTGATGGTACAAAAGTCAGCAAAAGCCTTGGCAACACCTACACATTACAGCAACTACAAGAGAACGGCTATTCTGCCATGGACCTGCGGCTTTTTGTGCTACAGGGTCAATTTCAAAACGAAGGCAACTTTACCTTCGATAACCTTGCTTCGGCCAAAAATCGTCTCGAAAAATGGCGTTCCTATGCGGTATTGCGGCATCAAACGCACGATCGACTTGACGATGACAATCAAAAAAACGACGCTGAGCGCGGCTCAATCTCGCTGTTAGCGGCCAGCGGAGCACTGCGCGAAGCACTGCAGGACAACCTAAACACGCCCGAAGCGTTGCGGGTTATCGACCAAGCTTTTAGTTCACTTGATAGTTGTCGTCTTGATGATATTTACCACCATGGATTAATCGAGTTCATTCGAGCCATCGATGAGCTACTCGGCCTGCAGCTGGAGCAGTCTACGCCAGATATCGACGACGACGCAAAGCGACTGATCATTGAACGACAACGTGCCCGTGATGCAAAAGACTGGCAAGCGTCCGACAGGTTGCGCGACCAATTAGCCAAAAAGAAGATTCTTATCAACGACACACCTCACGGTAGTAGATGGCAATGGGCCTAGGAACACTAGGTCGCCTGCGACTTATCTACTTTTGTTTTGGGCTGATGTTTTGGTATGGAATCGAGCAGCTATTCCTTGACAACATCCTCCAGGACCCGTCGGCTCGCGCCGTTGTCACCACCGTATGGGCTGTAACGTTTCTCTTATCTGATATCCCGAGCGGTATTATCGCCGATCGCATCGGACGCAAACGCGCTCTCATCACCGCCAGCCTCTTTCAACTTTTATCACTCTGCATCCTGGCAATCAGTCCTTCACTCCTAGTCTATGGTATCGGCGCGGCATTCTATGCACTCTACACGGCATTTCAAAACGGGGCCTTCCAGGCCTTTTTGTATGATCACTTGTTGTCAGAGGGTCGTGAACGACGTTATGCACGCTATATGGGCCAAGCCAGCGCGCTCTTTCTACTGGGAGCAGGTGTTGCTAATGCACTCAGTGGTATCATCGCCGAATACTCAAACCTCCGTGTGCCGTATCTACTGTCGATTTTGCCAGCTCTTGTCGCACTTGCGACCATCATGACACTACGCGAACCGTCACGTCACAAGGAGAGCGAGCTCAGTGGCTGGCGTGCTCACGCAAAAGATATCATCACCGTGATTGCATCACGTCCAATTATTTGGGTTCTTGGATTGATATTTTTTGCAGCCAACGCGTTTTGGTTGACGGTCGGCGAATTTGGCCAGGTGTACATTCTTTCCTTTGGGGTCAGTGCCGCTGTACTCGGGTTACTTTGGGCACTCACGGCGCTCATCTCAGGTCTGGCGCAGTTTACATCGCACTGGGTCGAAAACCGTATTGCGCACGTCTCGTTCGTATTCATTATCTTTTTGGTTGCCTTTGCCCTCATACAGTCATGGGTTGGTATCGGCCTATTTGTCGTTATCTATGCAATTACTGGTCTCTTAGAAACAATTGCCGACGCCGCAATCCAACACCACACCCCCAGCAAGGTACGCGCCAGTGTCTTTTCGACAGTCAGTTTCGCAGCCAATGCTGCAGCCATTCCGCTTATTTGGTGGTTCAATAGTATTTCTCTCGGCCAGGGTATCACACAGGCAAATGTGGCTATGTCGTGGCTCATCACGGTCGTTGTACTCATGAGCCTTATAGGATACAAGCTAGTGTGGCGTTCGTCGCCGAGTAGCTAATCCTCGCCACTGAGCTTTTTTGCCAATTTGACGAGTGGTTTTTGCTGCTGCTTTTGGTGATCTCGTGAACGCTCCAAATAATCTTCAACGAGTACTTTGATACAGCCCGCCACGGGGATAGAGATAATCGCTCCAGTAATGCCAAAGACATAAATACCGATAGTAACGGCGGCCAAAATCGCCAGCGGCGAAAGCTCAATCCGCCGCGATTGGATGGTAGGTGCGATGAAGTTTCCCTCTATCTGTGAGTAAATGAGGAAGTAAATAGCAAAGATAACCGCCGCTGGCACGCTATTGATGAGAAGAAGCAGGGTGATAACCATCGCTCCAATCGGCGCACCAAAGAGGGGAATAAGTGAAAGCGTAAAAAGCATCGCAACAGTCGGCAGCGCTAGATTTGAAGGTACTTCAGGAAAAAACTGGCTCAAAATAAACACTGTCAGTCCCGCGAACAATCCGTCAATGCCAGATACCGTCAACTGTCCACCTACGTAGCCTTCCACGACCGCGTGCATTTTACCAAGAAGACGCTTATGCGAAGTGATTTTTTTGTCATCCTTATAAACTGACCACAATCGGTTCAGCCACGTTGGGCCTTCGATCAACATCAAAAACGTCAAGACGAGCGTGAGAGTAGCCGCCATCATCCAGCCAAATGCCGAACCAATGCCTGATATAAAATTGCCGCCGAGATCTCTCGCAAAACGTCCTGCATCTGCTTGAATCGCCGCAACGGCCTGATCAATTTGAGGCTGAATATGGTATTTTTCGATCAAATTACCAAGCCCGCGCCATTGATTTGACATCTCTCTGACTAGTGTTGGTGCCGAATCAATGAACTTTGCTGTCTGTTGGACGATAGGTGGCACCACCAAAAACACGACTGCTGCTAGCACGCCGATCACCGCCATAAAAGCTATCGCTGTGCTAAGTGTTCGACTCCGATCAGGCAAGCGGCGCGCCATCCATGAGACCGGGCCATTTAGTGCCAACGCCAAAAATAGAGCTGTTCCGATAATAAATAGCGGCATGCGAGCGCTATAGAGAGCGAGGATGGCAAATGCAAACCCAATTACTACGAGCCAAAACCGTACAAATGTTTTTGTGTCAATCTCAATACGAACTTTCATGCCTATGATTATACCACCGTTGGTAGTGAGATGCGAATAACTCTTAATTATTGCTGGACTACGTCAATACGGCAATCAGCGCCAATAGTACGAGGAGGCTGCCGGCCAGCATGGAGATAGCTACCGTCATGCGATTGGGATAATAGTCAACCTTGTCAGAAACAACTGGGCGCGAAACAGGCTTTTTCTGGGGCGCCTTCTTGGCTGCTGATACTTTCCTTGAAGGGGTGGATTTCTTTGAGGTTGATTTTGTAGCCATGACCTAAGTGTAGACTACCGACCAAATCAGTGCAACCTGCTTATGCTATACTACCTCTATGACTAGTGCCGAACTATTTGAGTATTACTTTCCTCCTCACATAGGTGGTAGGAGCGCGCGAAAAAAGCAGGTGAAAAGCATCGCCACAATCATTGTCGATACCAAAAACCTTGTTACGATAAACCTATCTGAGCCCTCTTTTTGGACTATTCACCCCCAACAGCTTGATGCAATTCGACAGGCATTCAGCAAACGTAAGCAGTGGGAAAGTACAAAGGATTCCTCTATCATCGTGAGTCGTCATGGCAGTATTTCCGTCTACACCCGGCACGACGGAGATACGTTTGCGAGTATCCTTTTTGGCGATGTTGATGCCATCCTCTTAGCGACATCACTCACAGAAAACGAACGCGAGCGCGTTATGTTGACCGCCCGCCAACATCATGTCCGAGGTAGTCATATTGAGGCAGTAGCTCGCCTAACACACACTGCCGACCTCGCTACAGCATCAGTTCATCAAGCAGAGTTTTTGGGACTCGTCCTAGGTGATGTCGTACCATATCCCTCAATTCACAAGTCACTGGCTCATGCCAAACAGCAAGGAATCTCGATACAGTATATTTCGCGGGACACTCATGCATTTGTATCTGGCGTTGCTCACGCGGTAGGGTTATTGCCCTCTACAAAAGAGGCCGATCGATTCAGTCGCCACCTGCCACCAAGAGAGACCACCGTGCTATCAGAATGTACGAAATCAGCTTACGATGCCGTATATAAGACGACTGACCCGACAACACTGGTTGAGCACCATCCTCTGCCACCAATTATCGACATGCTTAGTCGCTATCGTTCACGCCCATGGTGAGATGAATTGAGTAGTTCAATATCGGCAAAGTCTTTTTTGCGGCCAAGGTGATGCTTACATTCGATCAATTGTTTGACGCTCATAAACGATACGTCATCCTTTTGGAATGCATCCTTCCTAAGTGCTTTTAGGTCGCGCCCCATCCACGACCGCATGAGATTGTAGCCGTTATGTGAAAGGATCTTTTTGCCATTATCCTGGACGTATTCCTTCCATCCTTTTTCGTCACGGTAAAATCGATATATATCGTCGTTCACGACAAGATCGGTATCACGGGTTGTGCGCAACCCCAGCACTTCCATGACGCCACCACCAATCACGACGTAGTGATCGGAGTTGAGTTCGAGCCGTTTGACCATTTCGACCACTGACCTCGTTGCTCCTGGATGCGCTTCAATAGCCGCATTGAGGGTCGGAAATATCTGTTCTTTACCAAGCAGATTTGTCATTCCATACTCATCAAACTGCGTTCGGAGCTGCGGCGAAACGTGGGCAAAACCGAGCGTTATATTATCGATACCCAGGTGGCGATGAAGCTGTTTCATGGCCTCGACAGCAGTATAATCAATACTCTCAATCGCACCCGCATCAACAATTACTTGGCGGACAGGCTCTTTTGCGGTCCTGATGGCCGCCTTGAGACGCGATACGAAATAGCTGATATTCTCAAAAAAGAGCGAACCATCAAAACTATAAACAAGCAGGCCATCAGGGCTTGACCGAAAGCGATGGTGAGAATCAATTCGTTGTTGGGCCCAGTCTGACAATTTGCCATCACGAAGCAAAATATCGTCCTTCGGTCGATACTGACGGCTGAGGCGTTCCATCAATGATACAATCACCGCAATCAACACGCCTTGCTGTACCCCTAGAAGCGCCACACCGACAAGCGCAATCATTGCGATGAAAAACTCGGTGCGATGTGCTCGCCAGATATAGACCAGCTCTTGCACGCGAATCAGATGGAAACCGACCATGCAAACAACTGAAGCCAGAGCAGCAACCGGCATATGTACAAAGAGTGTCGATCCAAAGAGCAAGAGAAGTCCGATCATGATACTCATGTAAACATTGACCAGCTGCGTTTTGCCACCCGCCATATCGGCAGCTTGAGAACGCGGTGGGCTACCGTTGATAGCGAATCCGCGCGTGAGTGCCGAGACTGCGTTAGCAAATCCAAGACTAACGAGATCGGTGTTAAGCCGTATTTTGTCATCATGCTCAGCAGCCTGCGAACGGATGACTGCCGAACTTTGCGCCAAAATAACCAGCGCAATGGCCAGTGCTGCCGGAAACAGTGTCATGACGAGTCCTGGTGTAAATTGAGGAACTGTCAGCGTCGGCAAGCCAGCCGGCAACGCACCGACAAGTTTGACGCCGTAGGCAGTGACAGCAAAACTACTGCTGAGTATCGTTGCCGCAACCAAGGCCAACAACTCTGCTGGGTAGCGCGTATGCCTAAGGATGAGAATAAGTCCTACCACAAGCACCGATATGGTTACTGTCATAGTATTGATCGCTCCCGCGTGAGCGATGATTCCTGTTATTTTTTGCAGTAAATTGCCAGACTGCTCAATACCGAGCATTTCCGGCAATTTACCGAGTATCAATTGCACACCAACACCAGCCAAAAAGCCCACCAGCACAGGGCGCGAGATCAAATCTGCCAAAAAACCGAGTTTGCTGACACCCATCAGTATCAGCAAGACCGCTGTCAATAACCCCAGGAGGACAATCGCATTGGTATAGTCGGGGCTTCCGGCGGCAGCCACCAGACCGGCACCCGACGCCACAAGCGCCGCCGTTGCTGAGTCGGCCCCGACCACAAGACGTCTGGTGTGGGCGAAAATAGCAAAGACGATGGGGGCAAAAAGCGCACTATAGAGTCCAGCCTGGGGCGGAAGCCCAACAATCGCAGCGAATCCTAATGATTCAGGTACCGCGATGGCAGTGACGACAAGTGCCGCCAGTAAGTCAGATTTGACATACCGCCTCTTATAGCCTTCAAAACTAGGCAAAAAGAATCGTGACATATAGCTTTAGCTTACGCCGTAATACTACCTCTGTCAAATACCGTAATCAAGATCTTTTTCGCCAGTACGAATAAAGTGCAGCACGCGCTCAGCCGTGACGGGCTTATAGGGGTCGAAGTGGCCCGATTCATCAGTATTGATGAGGTGCAGGAAGCGATTTGCATCATCGCCGATGGTCACCATGGAGGGCTCCGCTACCCCGTCACGTACCTGCGGAAAGCCTGCCGCGGCGAGAAGCGCATTACAGAGACATACGCTGCCATCAGTCCGCATCATCGCCACACGACGCTTGGGATGCTCTGGCGGCAACTCAGCGGCACCGACTTTCCGTAGATAATCTTCCATGGGTTCGGCAGTACACTGATACCCGATAGTCGGCTTTCCGTGAGCATCAACTCCATGATGCGCGGTACGGAGGTGTCCGATATCGCAAATCCGCTGGCGAGCAGCATATACGTCGGCATCACTCACTGTTCCTGGTACTCGCCCGACTTTGATAGGGAAACCAGACGGCGAAGCGTTGGGATCAGTGTAGACATCAAGGCCGCTTTCACTCGCAATTTCATCGATAATTCGCCGTTTCAGCTCAGGATCCCAGCCCGACTCCTGAGCGAGCGCAAAGGCGGTACCCACCTGCACACCGCGCGCACCAGACAGAAGTGCATCTTCATAATCTTCGTGGGTTCCGCGCTGACCTGCTAGCCAAAACGTTAATCCCATTTCGAGCATCTGACTGAGGTCGGCGAGATCTTGCTCGGTATAAACCGGTTCGCCACGTTCGTTTTTGGCACTGCCGCGCGGCGGCGCATTGTGACCACCCGCTGTTGGCGCCTCGATGACATAGCCATCGGGAGCAAATTCTTGCTCACTCATGCGACGCGCCAGATCATGATGAGTAATGATCGCGAGAAATGCTGGATGATTCATTGTATCAAGGTCGGGCGCGTACCGACCGAGATCGAGCGGCATCGCAAACCGACTCGGCCCCTGACCCTGCGTATGAATACCATGCAAAATCGGCTCGCCTTGATTGTGTTTGATCTTATGAATCAGCTCTGGTATCTGATCGGGTATGCCGGCACCCATGATGGCCACATCGATACCACCCATCATTGCGCCAGCGAGCACGTGCATATTTGGTCGATCAAGTTTCGTTAGGAGATTGAGCCCAGTCTTGCCATTGGGGCCAGCACCGATACGCGCCAGATAGGCCTCGACGTATGCTCCTAGCACCGTCATATCGACTGTAATGCTGGCCTCACGTGTGTTGTGATTGAACATCGGTAATTGTCGATACCGGAGTGATTGGCCGTATGGTCGTTCTCCCTGCTCCTGGAAAAACAACCTAATCGCGCGATCAGCAATCGCTTGATTGGGGAATGTCGCCAAAGCCTCGCGCATCTCGCCGGTGGGGTCACCATCTTGTAAGCGCCGCGAAAGTACCTCGGCAATCGCCGTACCCGAGAAAATGCCAACCGCACTGCGTCCAGTAGCTCGTGCCAGCCCATAGCCAGAGACAACTACCCCCATGCCACCCTGAATAACATCCCAATTTGGCTCCCTAAAGGTTTCTTTGGTCATTCGCAACGCTCCTCTCGCTATTGTCATTATTGTACACGTCAGACGTGCAGATCAAAAGCAAAAGCAGGTCACAACGAACACTATAGGTAGTTAACTAATCATCGTCATCAACATCGAAATCAAGCAACACCACACCATATACTACTGCCAACACAGCGAATAGGTAGAGAACTATCTTTTCATTGCCAGGCCAAACGTATTCAATGACAAATGTCACTATACCGATCAAGATACCAAGCCAGATCAACAAGGTTCTCAGAAAATTACCTGATTTTTGGACAGGCCTCTCGTGCATATATTTTTTTACCATACATCCTCCTCGTTTATAGCTATAGCATATGCTAAGAAGCGGGGGATAGCAATAGTAACGCCTCTCGTGGTATACTGCTGAAGCAATTTGCTGTTGCGATAATGGGGTGTCGCCAAGTGGTAAGGTGCATGGCTGTTTGAGCGCCAATGCGCGAGTCAAATAAAAGAGTCCATGGAACAAAACCTTATTTCTTGGCGACAACTCAACCGCATGGCATTTCGCAAACTATTGGGGTGTGGCCAAGTGGTAAGGCACATGGTTTTGGTCCATGCATTCGGGGGTTCGAATCCCTCCACCCCAGCCATAGAAACTTCTCGTAGGTCTTCTGATCTACGAGAATTTTCTATTGTATTGAGGTGGCGATTCGAACTCACGAATGCCTCGACGCCGTCGAGCACATTCGGGGTGAGAAATGCCAGTGGCATTTCGCAAGGGAATCTGCCGGACGAGCCATGCTCGTCACGCGCAGTTCCGGGCTCGCCAGAGGTGAGTCGAATCCCTCCACCCCAGCCAATAAAATTCATAGATCACACGATCTATGAATTTTATTGGCTCGTTTTTACAATGAAGCCCGGACCTGTTACTTGGTTAGGTTAATATGGCCCGGTGCTTTTGGTGAATTACCCCCTTGCGGGTTTGGCTTAATGACCATTACTACAAAATTGTAAAATGTTTTCTGCTAAACCTACTAAGCGACGATTCTTAGCATATCAAATACGGCGTTATCTATCTCACCCGCTCGTAACAGCTCTTGAATAAACTGGGAATACGCGAAAAGCTCTTCGTTCGAAGTAGGTGCAATCTGCATCACTACCGCAAGCTCTTCATTGCGCACAAACTTTTGGATATGCGTAAGATAATTGTCACTTCCAAATAGGATCGCGGCCGTACCGTCATCATACTTTACGACCAGACTTTTCAAATGCGATGGCTTTTCTCTATTCGGTAAATATAGCCCAGAGTCTACTTGATTAATATGCGAGAGAGCTGCTTGAATGTTATAAGGAAATGCTGTTTTTCGATAGTCTCCTTTCGGTTGTTGCGGTATAACGACCGTTGCACCCTTGGATTGGGCCCTATCGAGCATTAAGGCGAGTTTACCATCAGGAGAATACTGTGAAATATATACAACTACCACTGGTTCTGGCACAGCGAGCTCTCCATCAATAACAACTTCGTTACGCCCAGGATCAATGAGCTTTTCGGCTGCGGTGTGAATGAAAGGCAGTCGAGCAGGATCACCGACATTGTTGTAATCATGTATCAACGTTATCCAATCCTCAGATGTATTCCGCCAGACATGGCCACCAGCGTTTCTTAGTTGTGCACCAGGAGCTATCAGTCCGGTGACAAACCTACCCATATTGTGTGCCCTTAGTCCCTTAAATTCTACAGCAAGATTATTCATTGTCTCTACATCAGAAGTTGTTAGGTTGCCAGTCGTTAGTGTAGTAATAGATTCGTCTGGCGTTTCACCTAATAAAATCCCACCTTTCTGATGTACCGCTGCCCAGTGTTGAGCAATATGACCGCTTGCGATAATGCGAGCTCTCGTTGCGTGAGTCGCAGACTGCCTACGTGGACTTAGGTCATCGATTGCATCTGCCCGCATGAGTCTTTCCAGCCATTTTGATGTAATTGATGCGTTCTCCCGACGTATTATTTTCTCTTCTCTGGTAAGTAGCGGCCACCAGTTTGGAAAATCTCTGTTGTTTACGCGCGTTACACTCTGCGCATAGCGCATATCTAGAGCAATGCGTGCATCCACACCTGCTTCTCGCGCACTAAGTAGAGAGTTGAGGGCAACGACAAGCGAGCTTGTTTCATTATCATCAGGTGTTACCTCAAGCTGCATTGCAAATAACCGCGCAGAGGACGAATCACCAACATTCTTTGCAAAAGATTGTAGGAAATCACCGTGGGAGACCACCGATACTCGATTATTTGACATATACCCATAATTATACATCGCTATAGAATCCGAAACACGTTTCTCAGCTATTTTCTGGCAAAGATTACATATTATCGTATCCGAGAGAATAGGGTAATCCAGTCACTCAGTTGCAACTGTGACGGCTTTTTGTCTTGGGGCGCATGACATGTTGCATAGAACTGCGGATCAGCATAGCAGCGCGATACAAATGAACCAAATAGAGTGCGTTGCTCCGGAGCCAACAGAGCGGATTCTCGTGGTTTTAGTTCGAGCAACACCGTATCAACTGCTGGTGGTGGCGTAAAATCGGTGCGTCGTAGGGGCCGTCGAATCCGCGCTTGCCACCACGGCGCGATACAGACACCAAGTGCGCCATGAAAATAGTCACTCTCGACAAGGAGTTTGCGCGCAAATTGTTTTTGGACAATCAAATAAATTGCGCGTGGAGCCACCTCCGCCTCGGTGAGCCGACGCACAATGGCTGAGCTTTGGGAAAATGGAATATTTGCGAATACCTTATAGGGCACAGTTGGGAGAGGGCTTTTCAAAAAATCTTCCTCGATAACCTCAACATTTTTAAATTGCCGCATATTGTTTCGAAGTTTTTTTGCCGCTGCAGGTTCGTTCTCATAAGCGATAACTTGACACACTCGACGTGCCAAGACTGCAGTAATCGCCCCGCTGCCCGCACCAATATCAACAACCATATCACGAGGACGGATAGTGCTATGACCAATAAGCTCAGCGATGAGACGCGTATGCTTCAAAAAGTGTTGCTGATGACTCTTTACAAGACGTTTCACCCTTTTATTATACCGCTTACCGTCTATACTGATGCTATGGCAAAAAGCAAAAGCGGATTTACCATTGTCGAACTCGTCATCGTGATCGTGATCATTGTCATTCTTGCGACTATTGGTATCGTGTCATACAGCACTGCCTCGGCAAGAGCGCGCGACAGTCAAACAACTACTGCTGTCAACCAGTGGGCAAAAGCTATCCAGATGTACAAAGCCCGAAATAACAGTTTCCCCTCAATGGCGAGCTGCCTTGGAACTAACTATAAATATGGCGTAAATGAGGCTGATGCGTCCGGCTACCAGTGTCGGCAATCATCAGCTAGCACTGGAATTGTTAGCGATAGTACATTTAGCGCGGCACTGAGCCCATACATGAGTAGTGAACCCACCCCAGCTATGCAAACCGCCATCGTAAGTAGTCCAAATGATTGGTATCGGGGCGCTTATTTTAACCCTACGGGTGGATCAGATAGCAAAAGTGTCCGGATCGATATGGTCATTAGCGATAAGGGTACATGCCCCAGTACGATAGGTGGGTACGCCATCGTCACCAGTACGACCGCCACAAATAATTTTCATATTTGTTCTTACGAAATTGGTCGCCAACCGTAGATTCAGGTTAGAGAGCATTGACAGTATCGACAATTTAGTGTATGATGTCTATACTTATGTCTGAAGTGCACACCCCAAAATCAACTCATGGCGATCCTATCGACCACACACGACCACCGGTTCAGTGTGAGGGTTCACCAGATGTGTTTATTTATCCAAGAGTGAGTACAAGCGAGGTTGAGCAAACACGCGGCGGTCTACCGCTTGGTCATATTGCATTTGCCGCAGTTGAAACTTTCTGTGAACCATCTCCAGCAGATAAACAGTAGTCGCGATACGCTATCGCCGACCAAATAAGCCGCTCAATAACGATCCGAGCAAACCGCCGGATTTTTTTGATCCTGAAGCAGTCAGCACGGTCGAAGCAAGCTCGGTTAGAAGACTACCATTTGGTGTTCGCTGACCCTTCAAGATGTCCGCTATGCCGCCGGCATCGAGGTTTTGTGATTGTTTCTCGCGCCCTAGAAATGCCATGATAAGCGGTGCCGCGAAGGCCAATATCTTCATCACGGCTGCCGGGTCTACCCCTGTTTGCTTCGACAATCGATTTGTGACTACAGTACTATTTGCTCCCAATACATGGTCGAGGATCTTGCTCCCATCTTGTTGCGTTGTTGGCATCTCAAAGAGAGAACCGAGGCTATCGAGGAGTGAACCACCAGCATGATCCTTGCCGATTGCAGCGTCAAGGGCAGTCGCGCCGTCAGGTGAACTGACATTATTGCCCATTTGTCCAATGATCATCGGTAACCCAGCAGTGATAACGTGCTCAACATCTGACTGGCTTACCCCCGTTGATCGGCCGATAGAATCGCTGATATTTCCTTTAATAAGGTCCGTGATACGCGCTTGTAAATCCATATTCCTCCTCTAGGTTTCATTTACTTCTCAATGGTGAATCATCTTTGGCAACCGCTTCGCTGCCTTCAAAATAGCCTCAACCTCACCAACTGTCGGAACGTGTTTGACAACGTGATGCGCAGCATTGTAGCTAACTAAATCATCGTGCAGCGACACCGCTTGACGGTAGGCAAGTTTGGGAACAGTACAAGCGCCAACACGCGCTAAAAGATCAGCGACTTCATGGCTAATGCCGTGAATGCGCAGGAGATCAGCCCGATGAACCCATTCTTTTACCTGTGTTTCAGAGAGGTGGGTCTCATCGGCAATACGCATACGGCCAGTAGAAGTGGCACCGACTTCAAGTAATTGATCTGTGGTACGTATACCGATCGACAAGAGTTTTTCCTGATACGCCGGTTTGATTCCCTCGATAGACTTGATGCTTACCATACACTACCTCCTCACGTATCGCTGCTATGTATTTAGTATACGCTTTTTTATGTATTTTCAACTACTGACGATACGGTGTATACTAAGCATTAGCATGAATAATCACGAAAAACACTCGATGGGCCAATATTTGCGTGCTGTCAACTATTTGACAGTCGCTCAAATCTTTTTAGCAGACAACCACCTCATGAAGCGTGAGATAACGTTTGATGACGTCAAGAGCCGACTTCTTGGACACTGGGGCAGTGGGCCAGGCATCAACTTTGCTTATGCGCACCTTAGTCGTTTTGCAAAAAAATACGACCAAGACATGATGTTTGTCCTCGGTCCAGGGCATGGATTCCCTGCGCTTCAGGCAAATCTCTTCCTCGAGGGGACGCTAACTCATGTTGACCCCTCGCTTCCAGTCAATCTCGACGGCATCCGTCGTCTGTGCCGTGAGTTTAGTTGGCCGTATGGCTACCCAAGTCACTCAAATCCCGAAACTCCTGGGGTAATTCTCGAAGGAGGTGAGCTGGGATATAGCCTAAGTACCAGCTTTGGCGCTATCCTCGATAATCCTGGCCTGATCGTGGCCTGTCTTGTCGGAGACGGCGAAGCCGAAACGGGCCCAACTGCCGGAGCATGGCACCTCAATAAACTCGTCAACCCACGCAAGGATGGCGTGGTCTTGCCGATTCTTCATCTCAATGGCTATAAGATTTCTCAACCAACCATCTATGGCCGCATGAGCAATTACGAATTGATGACACTCTTTAGTGGCTATGGCTACGAGCCGCGGATTGTCGATACCACTGACTGCGACGAAAATGAAGCCCATGATCGTATGGCGGAAGCCCTTGATTGGGCTCATACAACTATCGAGGAGCTAAAAATCTCTCAAGACACCGTTTGTCCCCGTCTGCCAATGCTTATCATGCGTACCCTCAAGGGCTGGACAGGACCAAAAGAACTTGACGGCGACAAGATCGAGGGAAACTGCCTGGCGCACCAGGTGGTTCTAACTGAGGCAAAAACTGACGAACATCAGTTGGCTATGCTCAATGAATGGTTAGGTGGCTACAGGTTTGGTGAGCTATTTAGCGAAGAGCAGGGCTTTGGTAGCTTTGTCGGTGATATTTTGCCAGAAAATCCTGAAAAGCGTATGGGAAGAAGCCGACATGCTCATGGCGGCGACAGTGTGTACACACCGCTCCGGCTTCCTAGCGTCGAGCAATTTGCCGAAGACGCCACCGTACCAGGTACGATGGGCAGCAGCTCGATGCGCCGCACCGGCCTCTATCTCGAAGAGGTATTCCGTCTCAACGCCGAGACGAAGAACTTTCGATTTATGTCTCCAGACGAAACGTATAGCAATAAGCTTGACGATATATTCAAAGCAACTTCTCGTAGCTGGCAATGGCCGCTACGCGAGTGGGACAAAGACCTCTCCCAAGATGGTCGAGTCATGGAAATGCTCTCCGAACACAACATGCAAGGACTCATGCAGGGCTATGTGTTGACTGGTCGTCATGCCATGTTTGCCAGTTACGAAGCATTTCTGCAAGTAGTCAGCAGCATGGTCGATCAGTATGCCAAGTTTTTGACGCAAAGCCGCGGTGTTTCCTGGCGAGGGACAATTCCGAGCATCAACTACATCCTCACAAGTAGTGGATGGCGCCAGGATCACAACGGTTTTAGCCACCAAAACCCTGGCTTTATCGACGACCTGCTTCGTCGCCAAAGCAACTTTAGCGATGTCTATTTCCCGGCAGATGGTAACTGTTCACTGGTTGTTCTCGAGAAAATGCTGACGAGCGTACGTCAAATCAATGCCATTGTCGCCGGCAAAACTGTCGAACCACGTTGGCTGGATGTAAATAAAGCTCGCGAACAAATCGATCAAGGAGTGCTGGTGTGGGACTTTGCGTCAGACGATAATCCCGATCTCATCATGGCTGCAGCAGGTGATTACCCAACGAAAGAGATTATGGCCGCCATTGATATCATCAAGACTGAACGCCCCGAAGTGCGTCTGCGCTGTGTCAATGTCAGTAGTCTCACCACCATGGGATTTGGGACACTCAACAACACCGCCGACCAAAAACTGTTTGATCATATCTTTACAGAGGACAAACCAGTTATCTTCAACTTCCATGGCTATCCTCAAACTGTCAAGTCGGTACTCTTTAACTACGCAGTCGATTCGACGCGGTTTGATGTCCGCGGCTACAAAGAGATTGGCAGTACAACTACGCCATTTGACATGCACGTCCGAAATGAGACCAGTCGCTACGACTTGGTGATTGCTGCTTTCAAACAATTAGGCCACGATGGTGTAATGCCATTTGAAGAAGCTGAGCATCTCGCCGCAAAATACAAGGCAAAGATCGACGAAAATACTGAATACATCAAAGCCAATGGTATCGATCTACCGGAACTTGATGCGTGGGTGTGGCCCGCAGCACGCGGACTCGTCAAGACAGAGGAAGAAGCCTGGCATGGTCAAACTAACTAGAGGGCGGACACTCTATGATCATCGTTGCTAATCCCGGCAGCTCAAGTCGAAAATACGCTCTTTATGACGACACCCTCCAGCTTCGTGCGGAACTTCATGTCGAGACGGTCGGTGAGCGCCTCACCGCGACATTGCACCATCATCAAACAACAACAGATGTGCCTCTCGAGTATAGTGATCTAGCTGAGTCGGCGTCACATCTCACTACCATCTTTCGCTACCACCATAGTATCGAGGAAAATGAAACGATTGCGACAATTGGCCTCCGCATTGTCGCGCCCAGTAGTTATTTTATGAGTGACCACATTATCAACGACGAGGTGGCCGCCAAACTTCAGGAAGTTCGTGAACATGCACCGCTCCATGTCGACGCGTCTCTTGAGGAACTCCGTCGCTTGCGCGAAGCATACCCCGAGGCTACCATCGTGGGTGTGAGCGATAGCGCCTTTCATGCGACCAAGCCAAATTATGCGTGGAACTACGGTATCGCCATTCATGATGCTGATCAATTTGACATCAAACGATTTGGCTACCACGGACTATCAGTAGCCGCGGCAATCGATGCACTCTGGGATCGTGGCAAGCTACCACCGAAAGTCGTCGTCTGTCATCTAGGTAGCGGCTCGTCGGTGACAGGGGTGTTTCACGGTCGTAGTATCGACACATCAATGGGGTACTCCCCGCTCGAAGGTGTCATCATGGCCTCACGCAGTGGCTCGATTGATTTTGGAGCGGTCAAAGCTCTCAAAAAAAACTTGCAAATGAATGACGACGAAATTGAGGAATACCTCAATAGACAGGCAGGGCTCCTCGGGCTTTCTGGGAGTAACGATATTCGCGAGCTGATCTCGCGTGAGGCCGATGGCAACCACATGGCTCACCTCGCACTTGATACGTTGATCCATAGTCTACATAAGGCGATAGGAAGTATGATTGTCGCTCTTAATGGCTGTGACCTGCTGGTGTTTACGGGCACAGTGGGGGAGCGTTCGGCCGTCATACGTAAACGAATCGTCGCGCACCTTGAGTTTATCGATTTTATCCTCGACGGCGATCTCAATGATGCTTGTACCTCGCCCGAAAAACTAACAAGTGTTAGCCAAGCCGCAAAGTCGCGTCCCATCATTGTTATTCCCGCCAACGAATCGCTTGAAATCGCAAAACATGCGCAGACACTGACGCGTACAGTAGCGCTATGAGCCTTGTGCGCAGCATCTATTTTTTCTTCAGTTCTTACGCCAACGAGCACGAGCGGTCGGTCGGACAATTTTTTGGAACACTGACCGAACATAATAATCAAGCCCAAACAAGAGCTCGTCTCAAGTCACTCCTCCAGCGCGACATCGCTGCCCTCAATCTATGGACTGAATATGCCTACAAAGGCTATCGCTATCTCAAAAAATCAAAGCGCCGTGAACTCTATGCAAATCTCGACCTCATAGCAGCAGACTTCGAGAGGTTCCGTCAGGCTCATCCAGGTAGTAGTTCACTCGCTCATCACACTATCGCTTCGGTACCTCATAGCAAAGCAGACCCCGAGCGTCTCAACATCATCCAACAGCTACTCGATTATTTCTCCCCGGAAAGGGGACTGTACGTGTATCAAGCGTCCAGTTCATTCGGTCGTCTTCTGCAAAACCCATCCAAGGACACTCTCGTCGGCGACTGCAACCAGATCGTTACGCTTTATATCTACCTTTACTCGCGATACTTCGATGTAAGCGACCTTCAGGTACGATTGTTCCCGGGTCATGTTGCACTTCACTACGGCGGTATTGACATTGAAGCAACCAATGGCACCGTTACGAATTATCAGCATACTAAAGAAGCTCGGTTGCTCCCTGTTGAGGAAATTGTCAGCGTCAACCTACTTGATACCAGTGATCTCTACCTCACCACGCATGAAGTTTCACCAAAAGAGTTCTTGCAAGCAGCCCGATTTGCGCACCTTCTCAGTCACGAGCGCCACCTCGCACAACACAACCTCGAAGCTGCCTATAGCTCGCTTATCACCATACTTATGAAGCGTGAGCGATTTATGCCCGCACTGGAATATGCCAAACAAAGCCGCGACATTCACCTACGCGGAGTGGTGGGGAATAATGGTGCGATTTATTATATGCAGCATCACGACTTCAAGGCCGCGCGACGCTTTGCTGAGTTTGCTCCAAAACGCAGTGAGCTGGTGAAGGAAAGTTATATCTCTGAAGGAACCTATCATTACAATGCCCACCGTTATCAAGCAGCGATCGATGCGTATAAACATGCGGGTTCAGAGCCTCTAATTCGTCGATGCTATGAGGCACTTTTCTTTGCAGAGCAGAGCAAACTTGGAACGCATCTCGATACAAAGACGATCGCGCGCCACTCAAAAACTATCCACCATATGAGCCAGTACGCAAAGAAATCTGCCAATAGCCAACTCATTGCCCATGCAAACAACTTAAAAAAATACCTATAGTCTCACTATAGCCTGTGCTACAATGAGCATAACCAACTTAATGTATAACGCGTAACAAAATGGCAAATCTCTATACCTGGATTCATGACCTTGTCGGCAATCACGACCAACACGCCGCCTCAAACGCTCGCGAAGAAAATCTCAAACGTGCCCACCATCATTACAATCGCTTCAGCCGATTCGTGCGAGTGCTCGGGCCAGGGGTAGTGACCGGCGCAGCCGACGATGATCCGAGCGGTATTGCCACGTATAGTCAAGCTGGCACCATCTACAAATATGGACTGCTTTGGCTATTCCCGATTATGTACCCGCTTCTTTTGGCCGTCCAAGAAAGTTGTGCTCGTATTGGAGCCGTCACGGGTGACGGGCTAGCAGCACTCCTCAAGAAATATTACAGCCGAAAAGTACTCTATACTGCAGTCTTCTTGGTTGTTATTGCGAACACTGTCAACATCGGGAGTGACCTAGCCGCTATGTCAGCCACACTGCAACTCTTTTTCCCAGAGATACCATTCATCGGTCTCGCTGTCTTTTTTGCGCTGCTTTGTGTGCTCCTGCAAATCCTTGTACCGTACCGCCAGTACGCAAAAATCCTCAAATGGCTCGCTATCGCGCTGTTTGCCTATCCCATTACCTCATTTATGGTTGTCCAGAACTGGGGAGAGGTGTTCCATAGCACCTTCATCCCCAATGTCACGATGGACAAAGACACAATTTATATCATCGTTGGTATATTAGGGACAACTATTAGCCCCTATCTCTTCTTTTGGAACACTGGAGAGGTCGTCGAGGATGAGGTTGAAACTCATCGTATTAGTAATCTGTCGACAGGCGCCAAACCGCATATCAGCAAACGCTTTATTCGCAAGATACGCCTCGACAACATCGCAGGTATGAGTCTGGCTAGCATTTCCGCTTGGTTTATCGTCATCGCCTGCGCTGCGGCGCTGCATGGACATATCAGTCAGATCAATAATGCCCAGGATGCTGCGGCGGCACTTGAGCCACTCGTGCAGGGCTTCCCCAACGCCGGCCTTGTCGCCAAACTGCTCTTTAGCGTCGGTATCATCGGCATTGGCCTGCTCGCTGTACCCGTCCTGGCTGGATCATCAAGCTATGCTATTAGTGAGGCACTGGGTATCAAAGAAGGCTTGTACCGTAAATTCAAAAAAGCGCACGGTTTTTATGGCATTATCGCTCTGGCCACACTTGCAGGACTGCTCATAAATATCATCGGCATCGATCCTATCCAAGCGTTGATCTTTACCGCCGTATTCAATGCGGTTGCATCAGTTCCGCTTCTGTATATGATATGGCGCGTCGGTAACAACCCCGACATTATGGGAGAATACAAAAACTCTCGCTGGAGCAACACGGGCGTATTTGCCGCGTTCATACTCATGGCTGCCGCCAGTCTAGTGCTGTTTTATTCGCTGATTCCGCGCTAAAATAAACAGATGACAAAACCTGCTCTCAGCCACACCGTCCTGCTCGATACTATCATCGGTGGGGGACAGGCCCTTGGCACGCTCGATGATGGGCGCAAAGCACTCGTCTGGGGCGGGCTGCCTGGTGAAACTGTTGCGTTTCGGGTCACAAAAAAGAAATCTCATTTTGTCGAAGGAGTTGTCTCAGAGCTAAAGACGTCCTCGACTGAACGTATTTCGCCAGCGGACCCCGATAGTTATCTTAGTACTAGTCCATGGCAATTCATGAAATTCTCGGCCGAGCAACATTACAAAGCTGCACTAATTGAAGAAGCGTTTGAACTACACGATATAGTCCTCCCAAATCCTATCGAAATGTATAGTGATGGACATATCGATCACTATCGCAACAAAGTCGAGTTTAGCTGGTACAGTGACGCTGACAAAAACGGAGGCGAAACACTCGATCTGGCGTTTTTTCGGCGCGGCTCAAAAGGTAAAATTACGATCGACGCGTGCTCGCTATTGCCCGACTCAATGATGAAACTTGCAAAAGAAATTCGCGATCTTTTACGTGCCAAGAAAGTAACAGCACGTCAGCTCAAAACTCTCCTTATTCGTTGCGATAAGTCAGGCCAGTGTGTCTGGCAGCTTTATCTAAAAGAAGTCAATCCAGATCTTATCACCACCAAAGAAGCTTCAAACCTAACAGCTCAGGGCGGAGAGCTTATCTATAGCGACCCTAAAAGCCCCGCCAGTCGTATTACCAAACGGTTAGCTCAATACGGAGAGATAGCTCTCTCAGATATTCTCCTTGGTGTTCCATTTAATTACGCCGCAGAGAGTTTTTTCCAAATAAATCTTCCTGTTTACGAACAAGTGCTCCATGACCTAAAGCGATGGGTCGTTGCTGACACACAGACCATCGATCTCTATAGTGGGGTCGGTACCATCGGGCTTACGATAGGTGGCGACGAGTGTACATTGATCGAGATTGATGAAAATGCCGTTAGAGAAATGAAACGAAACATTAAACGCCTAGAGAGCAATGCCAAAGCTGTCCTTGCGCCGAGCGAAAAATCGCTCGACTACATTAAGCCGTACACAACCGTTATCGTAGATCCACCCCGCGCAGGACTCCACCGAGACGTCATCACCAGGCTGCTCTCTGTAAGACCACAAAGAATTATCTATCTCAGTTGCAATCCCTCTACTCAAGCACGTGATGTTGCGCTATTAGCGACAGCGTATGGTATTGCGCATCATCAAGGGTATAACTTCTTTCCGCGTACGCCACACATCGAACATCTAGTTGTGCTTGATTTGCGTGACACTTCTCTGCAATTCAATACCGTATAGGGCACGGAAACTCTAGCTTGTCTTGATGCGCCGATAGGCAAACTTCGTCGCGACACGCCAGCCGCTGCGGGCATCACTATCTGCCTGATAAATGTGACCGTCGCGTATTTCTCGTACCAATAGAAGCGCGGGGTTGTAGGGAGCAAGAGTGCGATAAAAAACGATGTCTGACTCGTGAATCTCTTTTCGTCCGGGGAACACCAACGAAAAGCGTTCACGGCCAATATCGTCAAAATAATTTGGTCGTCCTTTTGGCGGAAAATACAGTTCGACGACAATTCCCATGCGTGCAGCTATTTTTTTGACATCGTTGAGTAACAGTTTTGAATGACCGTATATATAACAATAGAGTTGTTTCTTTTTTGATAACAGTACTGTCGCACGCGCCGAATGTCCGACACTTATTCCGCGCACAATGACCTTTTCTATCTCTATACCGACACCAAACTCTTGTTTGGCGCTTCGCTCGAGGGCAAGATCATCATATATGTCATCGTTCATTTGTTCTAATTATCGTATACCGCGCCAAAACTAGCAACACTAGCGTATAATAGTGGCTATGGATTACAACGTCTTATTGCACTTCGCTCGAAGCGGAGGAGGGGGCTCCAGTGGAGGTGGCGGCGGTGATATGGGACTTGCCATCGTGGGCTACATCCCAAGTTATTATCTCGGTAAACTTGTCAAGAAATTCTTTCCGCGCACCCTAGAGCTCATTATTAGCGCTGCCTGTGCAACTGTGTTTTCAATCATTCTATTTATCATTGGCCTTGTAGCTGGTGGCGCAATGTGGTGGTTTATGACGCTCATCATCATTGGTATTTGGATCGGCTGGCATTCGGCATTCTTTGATGTATGGGATAAACTCTCCAAGCGAACAAAAGTCGCAAAACAAAAACTGTCTTCCGCTGCACAAACTGACGGCGCATGGAATGAAGCCTCACTCGTCTCATATGCGCAGCAGGTATTCATGACATACCAGTCTGATTGGTCAAAGGGTGATACGGGCCGAATTAAGGCCTACGCGACCCAGCGATATACCTATCACGCCTACTTGCTGATGCTCGCGCTATTACAGTTAGGACGACAGAACATCGTAGAGACCCCCACTATACGTCGCTGCGAAATTATCGATATTCATGACGACGCCAACAACACAAAAGATAGTTTTACTGTTGCCATAGAGGCAACTGCCGACGATATTCTCATTGATACCGCTTCAAATACACGGTTATTTCGGGATACCTCTAGCTTCACGGAGTATTGGACATTTCAGCGCAGCCAATCTTCGTGGTTGCTTGATCGTATCGAGCAGAGCACAGCAAATAAATCCCTAGCCGACAACCAACTCGCTGCTTTTGCTGCAGCGAACCGTATGTATTATTCGCTCGATATGGGCTGGCTCTTTTTGCCGCGGTATGGTCAACTTCTCGGTGCGGGCAAGTTCGGCAAGAGTGATGTCAACAACCATGTTATCGGCATGTGGGACAAATACCTTGTGCAATTTTACACGCTCAGCCTCATGCCAGGTGACAGCAATGTCACACCAAGAATTGTTGCTCAGATTTGTGTACCAAAGTCATATGGCGGTATCTGGATTCGCCCAAAGTCGGGCAATATATTTAACAAAAATCTTTTCGGCGACAAAGCACCAAACGGCTACATCAAATACGAGTTTGAGTGGCCCGAGTTCAACAAACGCTACGAAGTATATGCAACCGATGCTGATCGATTAGCCACGTTTGAGTTACTCAATCCTAGCTTTATGGCCTATCTGTATGATACTGACGGCAATATGTGTATTGAGGTTACCGATAACATTATCTATCTCTACAAAAGGCAAAAGGAAGCAACCTCTGCGGATTACCAGCTTATGCTAAACATCATGCAAAAGGCATACAAGGAGCTCCAATTATGACATCTCTCGTCGAATCACTCCTCCGTGATTTTGGCCGCGGTGGCGGTGGTGGCTCTGGCGGTGGCGGCGGAGGAGGTGGCGGAGGAGGTGGCTTCGGTGGTGGTGGATTTAGCGGAAGTTCGTCTGGCGGCACACCCCTCGACCCAATTTCAGCAGCAATTGTATCGGCTATTTTCGCAGGTGTTTTTGGTTTTGTTGCCAGTGCTTTTACTTTACCGGTACTTAGTTATTTCTTCCCTGGCATGAGAAAAACAATGAGATATGCGCTTGCTATTGTCTTTACTATCACACTAGCGGGGCTACTCCTGCTGATTTCGTGGCCCACCGGCTTTGCTCTTGCCTGCGGTGTACTAATCGGAGGAGTAGGTGGCATAATCTTTGGCAGCAAGACTACTATCAATACTGGCAGAAAACCGAAACTACGCACAGTGGGCCATGTTGACGCTAGTGTCGTTATCGCAGAGGCAAATGACGTATTTACGAAGTATCAAGCTGCATGGTCAAGCAGCGACATCACAACTATTCGTAGTATTACGACGGATCAATTCGGGGAACAAACAACCCTATTACTCGAAGCTCTTGCTCTCCTCCACCGCAAGAATAACATGGACGCTGTTCGTATCAAACGCTCGCAGGTAATCGATGCCGACGCTGATGGGACGGGTTGTACAGTGCTATTTGTAGCCTCGTCCAAAGACACACTGATCGACAACGATACTGGCAAAGTGCTATTCACTGACAGTTCTTCATTTACTGAATACTGGCGTTTCAAAAAACAAGGGGATGTATGGCTACTTGATCACATCGATGAAGAGACTGCTGATCTGGGCACTCAGCGATCCGACATGGTTCGATTCGCTATCGAAAACAACATGCACTACTGTCTCGATATGGGGTGGCTTTTTCTACCGAGTCGTGGCAAACTATTTGGTAAAGGTAAGTTTGGCGTGTCAGATATAAATAACTACGTCGTAGGTAAGTGGGGTAGTTACCTTGTACAATTCTATACGTATAAGGCGTACGGTTCATCCGGCAACCCCATCGTCATCTCGCAGCTTGCCGTCCCTAAATCATACGGCGGTATTCTCATTCAACCTAAAAAACTGTTTGGTAATGGTGCTCCTAATGGCTACACAAAGTACGAATTTGAGTGGCCCGACTTCAATCAACGGTATACAGTGTATGCAACTGATCCCGATCGTTTAGCAACATTTGAACTCCTTAACCCAGGCTTTATGGCGTATCTCTATGATACCGACGAACATGTATCAATCGAGGTGGTCGATACAATAATCTACCTTTACAAAACTGGTTCAGACCAAACGATCGACTATCAAACGGTGCTCACTATCCTCCAAAGGGCCTACAAGGAGCTGCAGCTTTGACAACGGCCTTCGACGCACGCTATCGCCAACTTAATGCCGCTCAACGCCAGGCTGTTGATGCCATTGATGGCCCGTTACTCGTGGTAGCCGGACCCGGCACAGGAAAGACCGAGCTCCTCAGTATGCGTGCCGCAAATATCCTCCGCTCAACCGATACATTACCCGAAAACATCCTCTGCCTCACCTTTACCGATAGTGGTGCAGCCGCCATGCGTGAACGATTAGCAGGAATTATTGGTCCAGATGCCTATAGGGTAGCTATCCATACTTTCCACAGCTTTGGAACTGAAGTGATCAACCAAAACAATCAGTATTTTTATCATGGTGCGGCATTTCGTCCTGCTGACGAGGTAACTATGCACCAAGTGCTGAGTGAAATCTTTGATGAGCTTGATTATACAAACCCGCTTGCAAGCAAAAACAATGGTGAGCACACCCACCTCAAAGACACAATGAGTACGATCAGTGAGCTTAAACGCGCCGGACTCAGCAGCGATGAGCTCCTCGCTATTATTAGCGCCAACGAAGAGGTGTTGGGGAGCATTGAGCGCGACCTGACTGAAATTTTTTCCAACAAACCGAGCACTACGATGCTAAGTCTACTGGTACCTCTCGCTGAGCGAATTGCAGCACTCGCGGTACCGACACTCCCATCTGGTATCACTCCACTGGCAAATGTACTCGCACTCAGTATGGCTCATGCCTTTGATGAAGCTGTTGCTACCAATAAAACCACGCCTATCACAGCGTGGCGCAACCAGTGGCTCGAAAAGAATACTGAGGGCGAGTTTGTGTTTAAGGACCGCAAACGTCACGCAAAACTACGTTCGGTTGCCCACATCTACTATGTCTACCTCTCGCGTATGGAGCAAGCCGGGCTATATGACTATGACGATATGATCTTGGGAGTAGTTCACGGCATGGAGACACAGCCCGACCTAAAGTACAACCTACAAGAAAAATATCACTATATCATGGTTGACGAATTCCAAGACACCAACCTTGCTCAACTGCGTATCTTGTTTGACCTCACCGATACGTCTGCAAACGAAGGTAACCCAAATGTCATGGCGGTCGGTGACGATGATCAAGCAATCTACTCATTTCAGGGAGCGGACGTCAACAATATCCATCGTTTTCGCAACCAATATCCCAGTCATCAAAGCATCGTACTGACCGAAAATTACCGATCGGGTGCTGCCATCTTACAACATGCCCGAGAGGTGATTGTACAGGGTACTGGTCGGCTAGAAACAACGATGGAGATCAGCAAGCAGCTCGAAGCGCAAAAGAAATCTGAGTCAACGGTCATACTTCAGCAACTTCCCTCGGTGATCGAGGAGAGAGCCTGGATCGCGCAGAGCATCAAAGAACGTATCAAAAATGGAGCGACACCTGCCTCAATTGCAGTATTGGCCAGACGACATCAAGACTTGGTTTCACTCCTGCCATACCTCTATCATGAGGGTATCGCTGTTAATTACGAGCGTCGAGACAATGTGCTCGATATCGAAGCAGTGAAGGCGCTCGAGCTACTGGCCCGTATTACCGTCTCACTTCATGATTCAGAGTTTGATGCAGTCGACAGCCTAATGCCGCAGCTGCTCGGTCATCCGATGTGCAAACCAAATCCTGAGGCAATTTGGCGTCTTGGATTGACCTGTTACCGCGACCGTATCACCTGGCTTGAGGCAATGCAAAATTCAGAACGCTACCAACCGCTTGCCCAGTGGCTGATATCTCTCTCAGCTAACCTTTCGCATACGACACTCGAAGCGAGTATCGATATACTAACGGGCATACCGACCGAAGAAGAGTCTTCATCACACGACTATTCGTCGCCTCTCTTTGCCTATTATTTCTCAGATGAGCGCCTAAAAGACAACCCCGACGCCTACCTCACCATGCTGGAGGCACTCCGCACATTGCGCCACGCGCTCCGCCAGTATCGTCCCGACCAAGACCTCACGCTCCAGGATTTCCTTTCATTTATCGAGCTCCATCGACAGATGAAAACACCCCTTGTCAGCCTGCGACGGCCGAGTGAGCACGCCCAGGACGCTATTACGCTACTCAGCGCTCACAAGGCAAAAGGACTCGAATTCGATACCGTGTTTATTGTGAGCGCAATCGATTCTATTTGGGGCGAACGAGTACGATCACGAACCCGCCTCATCGGCTACCCCGAAAACCTACCGCTTGCGCCCGCTGGTAACACCTACGACGAGCGGCTGAGACTGTTTTTTGTCGCCATGACACGGGCGTGCCGTACCTTGATCATCAGCTATAGCCACCATGACGAGCAGGAAAGAGACAGTCTGATCGCTCGTTTCTTGGTCGGCAGTTCACTTACACCGACAGTCTCAGTACCACAAACAACACTCGCGCAACTCACCGATCATGCTGAACTTGCCTGGCATGATACCATCACCAAACATCCTTCTATCACAATGAAACAGCTGCTCACGCCGCAGCTCGAAGCCTACAAGCTCTCGAGCACCCATCTCAACGCCTTCATCGATATCACCCGCGGCGGGCCGCAAGCATTTTTGCTGCATAATTTGCTCCGTTTTCCGCAGGCAAAATCGGCTGCTGCTTGCTATGGTACGGCTATTCATGCGGTATTGCAGCGCGCGCATACACATCTCGCGGCAACTGGTGACCGGCGGCCAGTCGAAGATATCCTCGGTGATTTCGTGACCGAACTCCAAAACCAACGCTTGCCGGCAGCTGAATTTGCTCTCTATAGCAAAAAAGGTGTCGATAGTTTAACGCGTTTCCTCGATGCAAAATACAGTACGTTTACCGCCACTCAAAAAACTGAACTAAACTTTAGCACGCAACATGTCCAGCTCGGCGACGCCCGCCTGACAGGCTCACTCGATCTTGTCGACATCGCCGACAACTCAATTGTCGTCACCGACTACAAGACAGGCAAACCCAGCCGCACCTGGAATGGGAACAGCGAGTATCAAAAGATCAAGCTGCATAAATACAAGCAGCAGCTGATGTTTTATGAACTCTTGGTGAGCAAATCGAGAGACTATAGCAAGTACGCGTTTACAAAAGGCGTGCTACAATTCATCGAACCCGACCAATCAGGTGTTATTCACGATCTAAGCTTGACGTTTACCGAGGAAGAATTAGCCGAATTCTCCGATCTCATCGCGGCCGTATGGCACTGCATTACAGCGCTTGAACTTCCCGATACTAGTAGTTTTGAGCCGACTCTCAAGGGCATCATAGAATTTGAACACTATTTGATTGACAATTTCGCAAAAAAATAGTAGAATAACATCGGTCATACTCAAGGCTCTCGACACCCATAGGGAGGTGAACTATGCCACGAGTCTGGTGTCCGCACAGGTACCCGCAGTGGCAGCACAAGCCGTGCAACGGCAAGGGCTGCAGCGGCTGTGACCACAATGGAGTCATCTGCTCCAAGTGTGGCCAGCCGCCCACCCGCAAGTCCCTGATCGACATCTGACCACCTCCTACTTGCTCATGCTTGCGATCACCTCAACAGCATGATAGGGTAGGACAGCGGGCCGACGGCTGTACAAGTTGTCGGCCCGACCAGCCTCATTAGCTCAGTGGTAGAGCTGCGGCTTGCCAAGTCGTGGAATGCCAGCAACACCGGCACACGCACAGGTTCGATTCCTGTATGGGGCTCCAGTACCCCCTAGGGGCTACTACTACGGGTTCACCGCCGGGACACACAAGTCCCTGGCGGTGAACCCGCTCTTCATTATTCGCTATAATAACTATCATGTCGACATTTTGGCACTCACTTCCTCGACCTTTTTTCATCCTCGCTCCTATGGAGGCGGTGACAGATGTCGTATTTCGCCATGTTATCACGCGTGCGGGTCGGCCAGACGTGTTTTTTACTGAGTTTACTAACGCGACGGGGTGGTACCGAGCAGGCGACAAAGCCATCGGCGGTCGACTAATCAAGACTGATGGCGAATCGCCGATTGTTGCTCAACTATGGGGGAGTGATCCCGAAGCCATGGCGGCTATGAGTAGGTACTGCCACCAGCTCGGATACGATGGGATTGATATCAATATGGGGTGCCCCGACCAGTCCGCCGTCAAAGCCGGCGGTGGTGCCGGAATGATTCGCACCCCAGAAAAAGCTTGGGCTATCATCGAAGCAGCAAAATCCGCAGGACTACCCGTCAGTGTCAAGACCCGTCTCGGCTATAGTAGTGTCGACGAATGGCGCGTATGGCTGGGAGGCTTACTAAGACAAGACATCGCCGTACTGACCGTCCACCTGCGCACAAAAAAAGAGATGAGTAAGGTTCCGGCGCATTTCGAGCTGATCCCAGAGATAAAGAAACTGCGTGACGAACTAGCGCCCGATACACTTCTCGTGATCAACGGCGACGTGCGTGATCGCACCCATGGCAACGAGTTTTATGCCAAGTATGGCATCGATGGCGTCATGATCGGCCGAGGCGTGTTTGCAAATCCGTTTTGTTTCCAGGCGCCAAACGGCAAGCGGGTGACGCGAGAATCCGACCGTCAAGAACCAGCTGCCAAGCAGCGCGCAGGCAACGACGCGAGCAGTGATCAACATCATAAACTTATCGAATTACTGCGATTTCATCTCGATGAATACGACCGCTACTACCAACAGACTAGCCGACCCTTCGAAACGCTAAAGCGCTTTTTCAAAATCTACATCCGTGACTTCGACGGCGCGAGCGACTTGCGGGTAGAATTGATGAATTGCACGACAACTGAAGAGGTCAGAAGTATTCTCGATAGGCAAGTATGTTAACTTGAATCTCACCCCCTCCTCCGACAGACAGTTGGCCCTGATGGGCTAAGGCCCGCCAAGGCGAAGGCTAATCAGTTTGCGGCGGGCCGGTTGTCTGGAGTGGGGAGGGGGTGAGAGTCGGGTTAACGTCCGGGGCTCGACATTTGTTAAGGCAATCGAAACAACACCTGCTGTGATCCATCAGTAAGCGCCATTAGCGTTGCAATCGTAACCATAACTCGCGCAGTAATGAAGCGATCACGGTCCTCATCTTGGGAATCGAGCGGCAACAGCATGCGCGCCAACTGCTTACTTCGCCATATATCATAACCGAATGCTTGCAACCCGCCGTGATCTCGCGCAAATCGATTTGATGCAAGTGTGGTACCGGGAACAAAGTTTACGATAAGTAATTTTTCATTGTGGTGTCCCTCGAGCACTGACACACTACCGGGAGATTTCTTCTCCAGCACCGTAAATATCTCATCGCGACCAGCAAAATATTGATCAGCGTGGCTCTCGAGCACCGTGCCCGCACCAAGCACCCGCAAGTAACGATCCCGATCAAAGCGCGTATCGAGAATCGCTCTGACTAAGCGTTTGTTGTCCTCGATCAAGCCCGAGTCCAAGAGACAGTCGAGAATTGCATCCATGCCGTCAATCGCACCACAGCCAACACCGTGCTCATGCTCACGATTATCACGGTGCCCACCAGGAGCCAAACCCAGTCGTAGATACGAGTCAATCATCGTCTCCGTATCCGTATAAAACGTTCCTCGTGTCAGGTCATCCTTATCAACTCCCAGCCGATAGGCAAGAGCTCCTCCAATCGCACCGCCGGGCACCTGTGGCCCAAGCATTCCTTCATCGAGCGCCGGATCGTGCCGACCATCGATACAGCGAGTCTTTGCCTTTGGATTTACTGGTACATAATACTCATCAAGCGATGATGTAATGGTAGCAATATCGACGTACACATCGTCAGCCGAGACACTCCCCGGCCAAGTCCGTTCACTCAATCTCCCGAGATGTACTGTCCGAGGCATTGTCCCACCCGCTCTTTCTTCCTACAACTTTCGCCTGCGCCGATGGAGATCAGCTACCTTGAGGCGAACAGCGTGGCGATCAACCAACTGATGGGCTTTTTCGAGCTCAACTTGATCTGTCGCGCTATCACGCATCTTGAGCGCACGGTCAAGCGCGGCTTGTGTCTCTGCCTCGACAATATCGTCGCCGTGTTCGGCTTCATCGACAAGTACACGAACGCGATTGTTACCAATTTCGATAATACCGCCGCTGACCGCAAAAAACTCCATGCGGTCATCGCTATGCTGTTTGTCGCGGCGCACCGCGATCACACCGGGTGATGCGACACTGACCAGTGGTTCATGGTGAGGGAATACCGCGATCTCTCCGTCTGCCGTTGGCAAAATCACCTCGTACACTTGCTCGTTGACCTTGCTGCCACCGAGGGTAATTAGTTCAAAATCCATACTAGTTCTATCATACCAAAAACTCTCGCCCGATGCGAGAGTGCTAAGAGGAAATCTTGTACTGCGCGGGCGAGAGTGGAGCCGGGATCCGGCCGCCACTCTCGCCCTAGTGAGCGTGCACGATGTACACTGCTCGTCTAGCGGTAGATGAATCACCAGACGAGCAGTGCAACGATGACCAGCGCCCACAGCCATCCCACAAACAGGGACAGCAGGACGTAGATCACCAATATTGCGACGCTCAGGAACGCTCCCCAGTAGAGGAGAGTGCCGGCTGCGGCCACCAGGCCGAGCAGCACCCCCCACCACCCGAAGAGGACAGCGAAGACCAGGGGGTAGCACCCCAACGACACCAACTGGGGCCACCAGTCGTTGTCCTGGCCGTCCGGATCCCGGAAGACCCACCAGGGATCTCCGGGCTCGCGCTCTCCAGGGAGCACACGCGCCAACCAGTGGTTGAGCACGCAAACCACCTCCTTACATGAGGCTTGTTGGTCGGCTCGTTCGATTAAACGAGCCGTCTCTTATATTATATCACTATTATTGTATTAAGTCAAATAAGCTACCTGAATCTCACCGCCTCCCTATGACAGACAGTTGGCCCTAACGGGCCAAGGCCCGCCAAGAGCGAAGGCTGATTTAGTTAGCGGCGGGCCGGTTGTCTGGAGTGGGGAGGGGGTGAGATTTGGGTTGAATGGTGAGGCTTAGACAGCTTTTAGTCTTTTTTCTCGCTCAGAGGACCCGGTGCCATATAAAACCAGCTCTCAGGCTTGGCGTCGTATTTGCCCGCAAGGATATCTTTGACATCCTTGACGGTATCAGTAACTTTGATGTAGGAGCCTGGGTTACCGGTAAACTGCTGCGCCACAAAGAACGGCTGAGCTAAGAAACGCTGCAAGCGGCGAGCACGAGCAACAGTTTGCTTCTGATCATCACTGAGCTCCTCCATACCGAGGATGGCGATAATGTCTTGGAGCTCTTTGTACTGCTGCAGGACACGCTGGGCTTCACGAGCTGTTTGGTAGTGTTCCTCACCGACAACTTCGGGGTCGAGGATGGTCGAGTTGGAGTCAAGCGGATCAACAGCTGGGTAAATACCAATCTCCGTCAAACCACGGTTCAACACGATTGTTGAGTCGAGGTGAGCAAACGTCGTCGCAGGTGCTGGGTCAGTAAGGTCATCTGCCGGCACATAGACGGCCTGAACGCTGGTAATCGAACCCTTTTTGGTACTAGTGATACGCTCTTGCAGAGCACCCATTTCTTGTTGGAGATTTGGCTGGTAACCCACCGCACTCGGCAGACGACCGAGGAGCGCCGACACCTCAGCACCAGCCTGAGTAAAGCGAAAGATATTGTCAATAAAGAGCAACACGTCCTTGCCGTCATCACGAAACGCTTCAGCCATCGCAAGACCCGATAGCGCCACCCGCAGACGGGCTCCTGGTGGTTCATTCATCTGACCAAAGACAAGGCTCGTCTTGTCGAGCACGCCGGCTTCTTTCATCTCGTGATAGAGATCGTTGCCCTCACGCGTACGCTCACCGACACCCGCAAAGACGGAGTTACCAGAGTGAAACTTCGCAATGTTGTTGATAAGCTCTTGGATGAGGACTGTCTTGCCAACACCCGCACCACCAAACAGACCCACCTTACCACCCTTTGCAATCGGCGCGATGAGGTCGATAACCTTGATCCCTGTTTCAAGGATCTCGGTCTTGTTGGTCTGCTCAGAGAGAGCAGGGGGCTCGCGGTGGATACTTGCTGTTTTGCCTTTTGGCGCTGGCTGGCCATCGATAGGATCACCGACGACATTAAACATGCGTCCCTGTGTCTCGACGCCAACTGGCACGCTAATCGGTGCGCCCGTCGCCTCGACATCGCTACCACGACGTAGTCCGTCGGTGCTCGAGAGCGCAATTGCCCGTACCGTGTGCTCATCAAGGTGCTGCGCTACCTCTAGCGTCATGACGCGTTTGTCGTGAGTGATGTGGAGCGCGTCATAAATTGCAGGCAATTTTCCCTCCGCAAACTCAACGTCAACCACCACGCCGACAATCTGGATAATTTTTCCGGTTTGTTTAGTCATCATTTCCTCCTTGTGTCTTGTCGATTGTATTTGCTGTATCGGTATCATCATCGCCACCCCAAGTAGTGTCAAAAGGCAGGGAATCGAGCGTGTTCATGGCTAACGGCGCTCCTGAGCCGGCTGCTTCGCGCTTCTGCTCTGCCAGCGCCGCCAGGCCTTGCGCCAATCGGGCGAGTTCCCCGGTGCGACGTCTCACTATCTTAAGTAAAGACTCGGGAATAATCTGTTGGTGGCTGGGCAGAGATTCTCCCCATAGCTCAAGCGTTGATTTGCGCAAGTCTGAGTGGTACATTACTTCATCGCCTCCACACCACCGCTAATTTCGGCAAGCTCCTGAGTGATTGCGCTCTGGCGAGCCTTGTTCATCTCGAGCGTTAGATCATCGACGAGATCAGTAGCGTTGTCGGTAGCATTTTTCATTGCGAGCATACGCATACTGTGCTCGCTGGCCCGGGCATCGAGCAACGCCTGAAACAAGCGAGAGCCGATCAACCGATAGGCAGCATCATCCAACACTCGCTCAATACTTGGCTCATAGATAGCCTCCCGTACCGCATCACTTACCTCTGTCTCGATAAATCCAGCCGGGAAAAGACGAGTAACCGCCGCTGTCTGGTTGATACTACTGATAAACTCTGTGTACAACACGTCGACAGCATCAACCCTCCCACTCTCAAACGCATCTTTGGCGGTATTCAGGATAGCGTGAAACTGCGCGCCCTCGGGGTGATCTGGCAAATCCTCGTAAGTACCGATGACCTCTGTATCTTTGAGACGGGTGACAAATTGCGAGGCCTTGCGACCGACCGCAATGGTGAGATTTTTAACACCAGAAGCGTCATCGGCCTTGAGCTGAGCGAGGTACAATCGAAGGATGTTTGAGTTATACGCCCCCGCGAGACCTTTGTCACTTGCGATAACAATGAGTAGGCGATTTTTGACCGGTCGCTTGACGAACCATTTGTGCTGATCGGTCACTCCCTGACTAGCGAGATAGGTGAGTAGTTCGTTGGCAGCCCGCTCGTACGGCGCCGAGCCTTTGGTCGCATCTTGCGCACGCCGCATCTTGCTGGCAGCTACCATCTGCATCGCCTTCGTAATCTGCTTGGTGGACTTTACCGAGCGGATACGAGACTTAAGTTGCTGCGTACTAGCCATTGCTACTACCACCAAGTTTATCAAGAATTTTATAAAGCTCCTCGGATGGTAGCTTACGAAGCTCATCAATAACTCTTCCGATAATTTCTTCTCGTCTTGAGGCTTCAGACTGCAAAAAGTCGTATATCAATGCTGCACGTGTGAGTGGTCCCTGCATTTCTCCTTTCCGCCATCGATTGAGAAAATCCTTCTCGCTATCTGACGGATTACTCAAAAGCTCTACCTCCCATCTTTCCAACCCGAACACTTGCGCAGCCTCATCATAATTGACGGCCGATGGTGTATGCGCGCGCCCATCCCTGGATCGATTATCGATGGTCGTCATATCCCCATATCGACGCTTTGCCGTATAGTCACTACCGAGTTTAGGTGTTTGTTCATAGCCTAATGATTGCCTTTCAGAAGCATGGCTTGGTCTCTCAGAGTCAGACACAGCGAGCGCTCGATGACCCTTTGCTAGGGCTTCCTCTGTTAGATCAGGGGTCTCAACCCGCACGCATTCTGTGCCTACGACCTTTCCCATCTACGCCTCAAACCCTTTCGCAACTAATTTTGCTAGCTTTGCAATTGCTTTGCCCGTTGAGCTATCTGCTTCGAGTTTGTCGGTGCCTTTATTGAGCTCCTGCATGACTTTCTTCTCATCTGTCCAGAGACGGGTGAGGAGGGCTTTTTGTGCATCCTTCACTTTATTTGCCGGTACGTGGTCAAACAGACCTTCACTCACGGTAAAGATACTGGCACACTGTTCCCACACGCTCATCGGCTGATATTGTGGCTGCTTCAGGAGTTCGGTCAACCGTTGACCACGCTCAATCTGCGCTTTGGTAGCCTCGTCGAGGTCGCTCCCAAACTGTGCGAAACTGGCAAGCTCTCGGAACTGGCTGAGGCCAAGCTTGAGGTGACCCGAAACACTCTTGACGGCCTTTGTCTGCGCATCACCACCCACGCGACTCACCGAGAGTCCAGCCGAGATAGCAGGACGAATACCCTGATAAAAGAGGTCGGTCTCCATAAAAATCTGACCATCGGTGATTGAAATCACATTTGTGGGGATATAAGCCGAGATATCTCCCGCCTGTGTCTCGATGATCGGTAGGGCAGTGAGCGAGCCGGCGCCAAGCTCATCACTGAGCTTGCTTGAACGTTCAAGAAGTCGTGAGTGAAGATAAAATACATCACCCGGAAAGGCTTCACGTCCCGGTGGACGGCGAAGGAGGAGTGACATCTGACGGTAGGCAACGGCGTGCTTCGTCAGGTCGTCATAGATCATGAGTGCATGTTCACCCTTGTCGCGGAAATATTCGCCCATCGCGGTACCCGCATATGGAGCGAGATAGAGGAGGCTTGCTGGATCACTCGGACCAGTTGCCACCACAATCGTTTGGTCCATGACCCCCTCGCGTTTCAGGGTCTCGACAAGACGAGCAACCTTACTCAGTTTTTGACCGACAGCAACGTAGACGTTCACCACGCCACTCTGTTGCTTCGCTTGGTTGATCATCGTGTCAACAGCAATAGCAGTCTTGCCAGTCTGACGATCTCCAATAATCAGCTCGCGCTGGCCCCGTCCGATAGGAAACATGGCATCAATAGCCATGATACCCGTCATCAGCGGCTCATGCACGTGCTTACGGCCCATGACGCCGACGGCTTCACGCTCAACTGGCAATCGTTCGGTTGATTTAATTGCCGGTCCACCGTCAAGTGCTTCACCCAGAGGGTTGACAACGCGGCCAAGCAGCTCAGTACCGACCGGAACTGACAAAATTTCACCCTTGAGCGTGACTCGATCACCAGCGGCAACACCCTGGTCACTTCCCAAAAGCACCGCACCGATTTCATCTTCCATGAGATTAAGCGCAAACGCCTCTACGACACCGCTGTGCGCAGTTTCGATCTGAAGCACTTCACTATAGCCGGCATCCGCCAACCCGTGCACCCAAGCCACTCCGTCGCCGACGCGAGTCACGATACCAACTGTCTCGAGTTTGTCGCTCGTTTCCAGCTTTGCAATCGCGTCGCGAAGGGTTTTTGATAATTCTGTCACTGCTAGATCAGCCATCAAATGATTCCTTTCACTCGTTTTTACAATTTTGCCCGACGAAGGGCCATTAGTTTACTTCGAACACTTGCGTCCAACATCTGTCCGGGTGTCTCTATGATGACGCCGCCCAACAGCTGAGGATCAACTCTCTCGCGGATAGCAACAATGTGAGCACCCGTCAGCTTCTTGATCGCGTCTGACATATCTTCGATCAGTGGCCCAGCAGTGGTAACTGTAGTGACTACTGTGCCAGCCTCAGCAAGCGCGTCCTCGATAGCCCGGACGACAAGCTCTGCCTCTCTGAGACGTTTACTGTCAATCAAATACGCCGCTACTTCCTCGATACGCCGGCTGAGCTCTCCATCGACAGCAATGCCATCGGCGACATAGAGCGCAAGCTTACGACGCGAGAGTCTCGTGTTCACGGTTACTGCACCTCTTTCAGTGCGTCTTTGATAAGCGTCGTGTCGACTGACTTTGTGACTGTTTTGCCCACAACTTTTTCGGTCGCAAGCGCTACCAGTTCAACCGTCTCATTATGAAGTGCTTTTTTGGCTGCCAATACGTCTTTGGCGAGCGATTCATGTGCCACCGCAACGATATGCTGTGCCTCTGCCTTGGACTTTTCCTCGGCCTGACGCATCATCTCTGTTGCTTCATCTTTTGCGGTTGCCACGATATCTTTTGCTTCGACACGTGCTTGTTTGAGCATTTTTTCTATCTCGGCTTGCGATTTTTCTGCTTGTTTGCTCGCCTCAACCGCTGCTCTGTTGCTCTCCTCGATCACCGCTTGACGCTTGTCGATGATCTTGAAGAATACTGGAAATATCCATTTATTCAGAATAAGGATGAGGAGCACAAATGCGATCAGCTGAAATACCAACAACTTGACATCAATACCAAGTGTTCCGAGGATACCGCTTGAGGCCGCTTCCTCGGTCGCAAAATGGGTGAGTACAGCAAGATCCATAGAAAAAACTTATCCCTTTGCCATGTAGGCGACAATGATACCGATGATAGCCAGTGAGTCAGCGAAGACGATAGCGGTGATCATCAACGTACGAATATCGCTTAGTTTCTCTGGATTGCGGCCAAGTGCGTTGAGAGCACCAGCGCCAATCAAGCCAACGCCGATTGCTGCACCAAATGCAGGTAGTGCGTAGGTCAGACCAAATGCGAGTGGTTCCATAGTTGTTATATTTCTCCTTACTATTAATTTGTTACTCGTGTAGTATTACGCTTCACTCTGCGCTCTCCCGGAGGTGAGCGGGCGAGTGTTCGGGGTGAGAGTCACCGTGGCTAGAAATAGCCAGGGACGTAAAGATGAGTGTCAACATAAAGAATACGTAGGCCTGAATAAAGCCGATGAATAACTCAAAAATCATGACGAGCGGCAAGCTCAGACCCGCAAACCAGCCCGAAAGTGATGCTACGATCACCAGCAATACTTCGCCCGCAAAAGCGTTGCCAAAGAGACGCAGGCTGAGCGCCACAAGTCGGCTAAACTCACCAACAAGCTCAAGTAGCCCCTCAAAGGCTCCGATTGGATTTTTGAGCGGATTGACGAGATAGCGACCAGCATTACCAAAAATCCCATGGGCCTTGATGGCATACCACTGTACCGTCACCATCGTGATGAGAGCGATCGCAAAAGTAAAATTGAGATCAGTCGGCAAGCCGCGGAACAGTTCCTTGCCATCGATAGTGATCGAACCAACACCCGGCAACACGCCGCACCAGTAGGTGACGAGTACGGTGAAAAAGATAGTGAGGGCAAGCGGTGCTATCTGCCGAGCAACTTTGCGATCAGGTACGATATCGAGCACAGTGCCATACATGCCTTCAACTGCCCACGAAACAAGTCCGACAAAGTGATTGTGACGACCTTTTTTGAGTGCATATGCTGTTGATCCGAGGACACTTAGCATAATGATAATACCAACCGCGCCAAGCAGCATAGAATTGGTGATAGGCAATCCAAACAAACTCGTGATATGTTCAGTCGCTACCGCAGCAGAAGCAAATCCACCCACTATCATGCCTTTCCTCTCTGAAGTTGGCGTTTTATGAGGAGGGCAGCGAGCAGTGAACCGATCAATGCACCAGTCAACATCAGCCAGGGTCGGGTCGTGAAGCGCCCATCAAGCGCGTCTCCTGCTACAATCAAACCAACTGTCGGGACAAACATGCGCCACGTCGTATCCGCCATCGTTGCGATCATCACAAGAGAAGCGGACCGGTTTACCGATACGCCCTTTGTGTCAGAGCTATTACTCGCAGCAGGTAGCTTACCCATGTATGGTTTGATTATACCAATGTTGCTCACAAAATGTAAGGGGTGATGCGCTATACTATTTACAACATGCCACGTCGTAACCGTACTCCCAAACGCGTACCGTATCAAAAGCCCGCTACAGAACGAGTAAAAGTTCGTTATACTACCAAGCAAGCAGCAGAGGCGGCAATACGCCACACCGCTATCTACTCACCCGATATATCACTCCGCACCTACCAATCGCCTCAAGATGGTGGCTGGTACCTCACAAGCAGCATACCGTCTAACACTGAACAGGCACACTCTAGCCCACACATTACCTGAGAACAGCGAAACAATATTGCTCTCTTCTATTCAATTTGCTATGCTAAACACTAGAGAAAAGGGGAGAAAATAGACATGTCACAGCAACCTACCAATACCTCAGTTATCGTGTACAGCACCCCTTGGTGCGCGTTTTGCAAGACTGAAAAACAATACCTCGATCACCTTGGCGTCAGCTATATCTCAAAGGATGTCGAGGAAGACCCAGCAGCGATGGAAGAGTTGATGAACAAAAACGGCGGCTCCTACAGTGGTGTTCCCGTTACCGATATCGACGGCGTCATCATCACCGGTTTTGACCGTAAGCGCATCGACGAAACCCTCAAAGCAAAAAATCTGATTTCGTAGCCCTTCGTCATGCCTATGCTTGCGCTGCCTTATATATCTGTTAGTATGTGGACAAATGGCAGAACAACGTAGAGATTCGGCAGTCGAAAGAGGTACTCGGTTTTCATCTCGCTTCACAGAAATGGTGATGCGTCCAGATGAAGACTACCTCGTCATGTGCGCGCGAACGCCGAGGGAAATCTCGCACACGCTCTTTCGCCACGTCAATGTCGGCGTAGATAATCCAGTGAGGGGCGCGCAAATTGAATGCACCACCGAATCTCCTGATTCAGACTTTCGACTTGATGGGCGCATTTATTTTGAGGTTGATAGGGATGAATTGAAGGGACCAGCTTGGATTGATAAATTTGTCCGCGTACTCGACCAGTACCTCTACGCCGGTTTAGGGTGCCAGACTATCCCACACCCAAGGAGTCGCGCATCATGCTATGCGCAGCTTTCACCAAATCGCTATGTACGGATTGATTTTCATGAGCAGATGAAAACCCGTACAAGTAACCAAACTACCAAATACCAGGGTGCGACACTCTCGACGTTATCGTATTCAGATTACCTTGCGGAGATCGGTGTTGAGCCATCGGCAGAAGAAATTGAATCAATATTCTTTATCGAGGATACGCCCGAAGAGCGCTTAGATGATGTCAAACGCTTCATGCAAATCTGGGCGCATGTTCGCGATAATGCTGTCGGTATGTACAGCGCCGATTACACCAAAAAGCTCTACTGCGCGATTATTCCGCTAGAACCACATATTGCAGTCCCCGAGCAAGAACTGCGGACCGAAAAACCGCTTTCCTTTGATGATATTGCCGGCTACGATATCGCCAAGCGAAAATTACTTGACCTCGCATTACTCAGCGAATACCCCGCAATTGCAAAAAATATCGGGCTCAAGAAAGGGCAAGGTATCTTTCTGTACGGGCCTCCCGGGACAGGCAAAACTACCCTCGCCGAAGCGTTTTCGCACGAAATTGATGCTGAGTTCATACAATTTCACGTTTCTGAGATCATTGAGAAGTGGGTTGGCAGATCAGCTCGAAATCTCGACCGGAAGATCGCCGAGATAAAGAGAAAAGCCGAAGCCCCTGACGCAAAAATCGTTCTTTTCATGGACGAAGTCGACAGTCTTGGCGCAGATGCTTCACGCATTCACGGAGAGCGCGCCGATACAGTCAACCGCCTTAAGTCACATATTCTCGACCTTCTTGCAAACCATCACAATATTATTGTCGTCGCGGCGACAAATCACGAGGATAAAGTCGATAAGGCGCTCTTCCGTACCGGTCGGTTTGAGAAAATTGAGATTGGTCTGCCAAGCGAGTATGACCGCAGTCGCATTCTGGCACTTATGCTAGGCAAACTTGCCGCCGATGCTGTCAATAATCGCGAGCTTAACCCAGGGTTACCAACGCTCGATTTTGATCATTCCATCAATGTGCCTGAACTGGCGGCAAGTAGTTATGGACTCGTCGGTGCCGACTTCGATGAAATACTCCAGGAGCTACGTCGCCGTCGCCTCCGCGAGTATGTCGCGGCTACCAAGCGCGCCGAAATCACTGGTGAAGAGGTGGCTGCCATTAGTATGTCGCCTATCACCCAGCCAGAGATCATGGACCTCATCGCAGAGTATATCCGCAAATCAGACACCGTCTAATATCAGTCTGCTATCATTGAGGTAAGCTACTACCAAGAGGAGGTGACGAAATGTCAACGCGAGAACGACTACAAACATCTGTGATGCCTGAGGAACTTGAGGCTATCCTGGACGCAACAAATAGAATCGCCGCTGCCGATGATGATGCATCTGAGCTAGAACGCCAAGCTGCCGCAGTCCGTGATGAGGCCCAGGAGGCTCGTGTCGCTGCATTTTCGCAGGCCGCCGCGCGACTTACCCAGCTCATCGAGGAGGGAAATGCTTCACTAGTCGAGATTGCTACTGTCGCCGCCGAACTGCGCGATCTCGATCCCGAAATCATTCGACTCTACGGGCAACCCGAAGCCGATAAACTTATCGCTACATTTACCGAAATACAGCCTGGCGCTCCCGCTATCGATCTGCCCGCCGAGCGAGCGGCTCACTACACGGGTGTTATCACAGGGGAACCGACAAATCTCGTCCTGCATCACCGCGAGCCATCCCGAAGCCGTCATTACGTACAACCCTTTTCGTCTCCGTGGTTGACCTTTGATGTGCCAGTGAGGGGTCGCTCAAGCCGGGATCCTGAGGTCAAAGACACGCTCGCCGTCGGGGTCGAGCTAGGAGCACTACGGCAGGCGCATATCGGTCGAGGTACTATTCAGGCAATACTCGATGCCGCCTCTTTTTCAATGGGTTATAATTGGACGTACGGTCATACGACGTCAAATCGTGCTACGCTACACACATTACGGCAACAGGCTGCGTTATTTGCCTCTCTTGGCTACGAACCGTTCGACACCCATGCCCTCGATGAGGCATGGCATCAAGCCGAAAAACACGAGAAAGCACAGCGAAAAGCTGCCGCTCGCCGATCATCATTCAGCGGTATTATCCTTAGGTAATTGATTATTTTTAATTTTTGTGATATAATATAGCTAAGCTGGTGCAGTTTTGCTCCTGCTTCTGCACCTCATCAATTTGACTCGACAACCCACGAAAGGGTGATTGGTTGTGTCCAAAGAGGAATCGATCGATGTCCTTGAAGTTCCGGCCGGCACCGTAATACTAAAGTACGCCGAAGCGTTTGCTTCGGCGGGCGCCGGTTTATGGCTACTCAACCACTTCTGGGGAGACTACGTCCTCCTCAAGTTGAGTGACCTCAACAAGCCCTTCAGTTTCGCAGGTGTCGTCCAGGTCTGGTTCATCTTCGCCTGGGTGCTCGCGCTGGCACTCATTCAGAGCCCGGCGTACTACTGGGAGGACAAGTTGACGCTGACGGGCAGGGCCATCTGGCTCAGCCTCAACGCGGGCTTCTGGGAGGAGCTGATCTATCGCTGGCTCGCGTTTTTTGGAGCCATGGTCATGCTCCCGTTCTTCAACTGGATCACCTTTGGCCTTGTCCACTGGTGCTTCCAGACGATATTCATCCCAGTTACGAACTGGCTGACACTGGGTGCGTTTGCACCTCAGTTGACCGCAGCCAACTGGGTGCTGGGCGGTGCCATCATCTCGGCAGCCGCTTCGTTCCGCGACGCGCACGCCTCCCACGGTGTATTTGGGTGGGCCAATTCGTGGTTCATGGGAATGGTGTTGTTTTGGCTGGTCCTGCACTACGGACTGGCAACCGCCATCGCCGCACACGTTCTCTACAACTTCATTGCGTTGGGGGTGCGAGTCGCTCGATCGAGGTAGCAGTACGCCGCCCTCACGGAAAGGCCGCTCCGGACATCAGTCCGCGTAGAGCACTCAGGCCACCCCGTCGGGGCGGCCTTTCCATATTGATATTTTTTGCTTATCATTGTAAAGTTATATTAGTGTCTCTCGTCGAGAGACCGTGACACGAGAAGGGAGTCGGTATGACCGACGCTCGCACCACCACCGGCTTCGCCGCCCTTAGCATGGATGAGCTCCTCGAGCGTAGGGCGAATGCGATGCTAGCTATGTCGGAGCTCGAAACCAAGCTCCGCCAGCTCATGAGGGAGGGCTACGGTGATCCCAAAGCTGAGTACCTCGACTGCGTCAGCAACCTTGTCCTGGAACTCGCTCTGCTGTATCGCCTCGACAAGGAGCTGGCGTTTCGTAACCGGCCCACGCTACGCAAAAAATACGCGTAGTAGAGGCTACTTCATCACACCGCCCTCACGGAAAGGCCGCTCCGGACATCAGTCCGTGTAGAGCACTTAGGCCACCCCGTCGGGGCGGCCTTTCCATAGTGAGTGCAATTAACCCGCAAAATCTTAACACCGAGCACGCACATGACGAGACATGCTACAATAGGTGCATGGCCAAAGCTCAGGTTACCAACGAAGAAATCCTCTCGACACTCTCGCAATTTGCCGATAACGTCGATAAGCGCTTTGATAAAATTGAAGACGATATTGCTGAGCTTAAGTCAGATGTAGCCGAGCTGAAATCAGATGTTGCTGAGCTGAAATCAGATGTCTCAGAACTGAAATCAGATGTAAACCGAATCTATGGCATCCTCGATACCCACATGTCACGCATCGAAACACTCATCCAGGAGACGAAAGTCCAGGCACACCAGCAAGCACGCCTGGAGCGCTGGATCTTTCAGCTTGCCGACCAAGCAGGGGTACACCTGAAATACGATGGCTGATACTTGCGATCAGACTATTGACTAATAATCTTATCGTTGTAAAGTATATTTGAGAGGCCATATCACATGCCCTTTGTTTTTTGACAGAGAGAGTTTAGACGAATCAGGAGTTGTCGTCATAGTAGCTATGACTATGGCCGCCACTCCTGATTCGTAGCCCCTGACGGATTTCCCGTCACTGCGAGCAGGAGAGGAGGCATACTTCATGAATTGGGACTTCCCGCCGCGGTTCGTCATCGACCTGAATGACCGCAACACCGCCATGTCGATGTACAGCACGCTGTACATCGACGAGATCCGCCCCGATGGACTCCTCGCCATAGGCGTGAACAAATACTGTGTCAACGGGACGTTCAACCCCGCCTTCCCCCGCGCCGCCGCTATCGGCAGTGTCGTCCATGAGGTGGCGCTCCGCTACGGACTGTTGCGTATCGCGACCATTCGCATCGACGCCGCCGGCAATGCCAGCGAGGCCGACCGCCAGCTGATCGCCCAGGCGATCGCCTTCGC
>JBAQIS010000020.1:0-75485 GCA_049288955.1 Saccharimonas aalborgensis (SeqCode) | reverse complement strand
GGTGTAGTTTTCTGATCCTAGGTGGGGTCAGCTGGCGGCGGTGACCACTTCAGCCAACCGTCGTCGCGCACGAGTACGCGGCTGGTGCCGCCACACTTCCTCCATCGGGATGACCGGTAGGTAGCGGGCATGATCCCGTTCATCCACGTTGTTCACGGAGTTCATGCAGTTGACTGCGACATTGACGAAGTGGCCAAAGTCACCGTCATTCAGTATGCTGTTGAGCACGCCGCTGCGCCCTCCGAAGCAGAACCAGTCATTCTCGTTGAGACCAGGACGATGGCTGGCGTACCGATTGAAGTAAGTCGTGCTTCTGTCCCCACTGGGGAGGCGTGTGGCATGGATCGGCACGACTCCGTATCCCCCGTGGATACTTCGGTTGGGCCGAAGCCACAGCTCGAAATCACCGAGGTCGTAGCGCTGGTCGCGATACACCCAGCTGGTTCTGACATGAATGACGGCGGTGCCGTCCTCGTCGAACCGCATACCGAGGAACCCCGGCATGTGGGTGATGAATCGCAGCGTCCGACGTGCGTCAGCGAGGTCAATGATCTCTCCGTGCCTCAGCGCCGCCGCTTCGAGGGCGGCCAACTCGGCTTCCATCTGGCGGATGCTGGCCTCATTCTGGCGAATCTGTACACGGAGATCATGTACGGCCCTGTCGTAGTCGGCGACATATCTCTCTTGTTCGCGAATCTGACGAATGAGGCCATGCCGGTCGAGGGCTCGCTTGTGCAGCTGCTTGAGCGCCTTAAGTGGGTTCTCGACGAACCCATCCCAGAGCGGTTCGGCACCGGGCACTGTTTGCTGGAGAAGCGCTCGGGAGCTAGCCGTGACTTCATTGATCTGTTCCGAGACTGCTCGGACAAGTCCGGTAAGGTCAAGGTTAGTGTAGAAGTCCAAAAATTGCTGTCGACTGATCGAATCCACGCGGAAGAGGTGGGTGTTATTGCCGAAACTATCACTCACACGCAGCTTGCGGTACCGGACATCATCCTGCGTCAGTCGAGACCTCACAATATATGAGTTGTAGTCAGCAACGAGATCATCGAACGAGATCTCAAAGTCACCGATATCGAGGCCATCATCACGGATCGGACGAATCAGGACGACGAGCGCCCCATGCCGGTCTACCCGTGTCGCAATGACCTCGGGCAGGGCAAAAAGCGCCTCGAGTGCGGACGAGTAGTCCCCGTCGCTGAATGTCCGGACAGAGGCTCGCAGACGTGTCAGCGTTTCCTGAACTCTTCGACGCTCGTTCGCGTAGCTACGGAGTTGAGCGCAATCGTCTCTGTTGCCGGACTGTGCATAGCTCAGTTCGCGCCTCAGCTGAGCTGGGCGCGTCTGAGCCTGCTGTCGGGCGTGCCCACGCAAGAAGTCGAACCACTTGCGTTCGAGGTTCGCAGGCGTGCCGTGCCATGTGGGCGCCGGCAACACGCTTGTCCTTGCTGTCATCAGAACATCCCCTCCTTTAGGGGCTAGGATTGTAAGTGAAAACTACTGCACAATTACACCTCGCTGGCTGCAGAGGGATAACGTACCTAATTAATATTCTATCATAAAATTGACAAAATTACAATAAAAAATAATGTAATAAAAATGAGCATAGCGCTCATTTCATTTGGTGCGGATGACTGGACTTGCCCACATTCTGCGGGCCCGAAAGTCAGCCAGATGAGCCTAGCCCATCGGTGACGTTTCTTTGCGAACTGCCGACGGGCAGTTCTCACCACCACGCCGCGGGTACTGGTACAGAAAAGTACTGCTTACCAACCATAAAACCGACCGCAAGGGTCGGTGCTATGGTTGGTGCGGATGACTGGACTTGAACCAGCACGCCGTGAGGCATATGCTCCTAAGGCATACGTGTATACCAATTTCACCACATCCGCATAATTTGTAAGGACATTATATCGCAATGTACTACGAGGAGCATATGGTCACGTTCCGCGGTCACATTCTGCGACCCCGACATCGACATACTGTAAAACTAGTTTACAATCTGTCGAGTGTCCTTGCGATGAGCCACCGGCTCATCTCACCCGTCGCCACATCTTTGAAAGCACAGCTTTCAAGAGTGGACTCCCTTGCGACCCGCCACTGGCGGCTCTCACCTAAGGCATACGTGTATACCAATTTCACCACATCCGCATGTTACATCACCAGTATAGCATAGCGGGTTTATTCGCTGTCTCGAGTGTCTAGTCCGGACGCAGATTTGTTAGGTTAACCAAAAGCATGATTGGCGAGCCATCCCCGTTATGCTATACTGTGCCTAAAGAGTCTAATGGGGGAAATCCATGAGTAAAGTTGCGACTTACCTACGCGGGCATATCAGCGGTGAGGTATCAGCACGGAGTGATGTTTGCCAAGCGGTGAGTACAGACGGTGGAGTGCTTTCCATAAAACCTGAGCTCGTCATCTATCCGAGGACAACCAACGATGTGCGCAAAGTAACGCGCTTTGCATGGCAACTTGCCGAAAAAGGCCATGTCATGCCGATTACGGTGCGTGGTGCCGGTACAGACCCCACTGGAGCGGCTATTGGCAAAGGTATCTCGCTCGTCACGATGGCGCATATGAATCAACTATTTGAGTATGATGCCAAGCAAAAACTGCTGCGACTTCAGCCTGGTGCTACCGTCCATGGTGTATCGCAGGCACTTTCTCTGCATGGGACGGCACTCATGCCACTCTTTGGTTCGATAGGCATAGGGACGATCGGCGGAGCTGTTGCCAGTGGTGTAGCGGGGCCCCTGTCTGGCAAGTATGGCACCATCGAAAAAGCTATTGATCAGCTCGAAGTGGTGCTAGCCAACGGTGACGTGATTCAGACAGGCCGGATTAGTAAGCGCGAGCTCAATCGACGCAAAGGTCTCCAGGGCATGGAAGGTGATATTTACCGTGGAATTGACGGCCTGATAGAGGAAAATGGTGAGTTGCTAGACTCACTTCGTGCCGATGATGCAACGGGGTACAATGCGATAGCCGATGTCAAACAAAAGGACGGCTCATTTGACCTGACACCACTCTTTGTTGGTTCTCAGGGTACCTTAGGCATCATTACCGAGATGATCATGCGCGCAGAGTTCCGCAGCCTGCATTTCGGCGTGGCAGCTCTCGTCTACCAGTCAGCCAATGACGCCAGAGATGCGCTTGATGCTCTGTGCAAACTACAGCCAGCATTTATCGAGTATTTCGATGCAGCTCTCTTCGACGCCGCTGCCGATAGGGGACATGTTTTTCAGTTTTATGCAGAAGCAGTCGCAAAGACACCTGGCGAATCGGTAATACTGCTAGGATTTGACGACTTCAACGAACGTCATCGAGAAAAACAGCTCAAAAAAGCGGTAAAGTTGGTAGCAAAGGCAAACGTCGCAGTGACTACCGCCAATGGTGATGCTGCAGGCGACCTCATGGCAGCGCTGGATGTTGCGTATTACACGTCATTCCCCGACACAGTCGAGACCGCCTCGCCAGGACTTTACGGTGGCTTTCATATTCCTGGCGAGAGGTTTGAAGAATTTTGCGGGCATTTGAGCGAGCTTGCCGACAAGCTCCACACCGCGCTCCCGCTTGCAGGACATGCCTATACTGGTACCTATACCGTGTATCCCTCTCTGTCACTCCACAAGGTCAGCGACAAACAACTTATCTTTAAATTGCTCGATGAACTTACTTCACTCGTCACATCATGTGGCGGGACGATGATCAGTGAAGGCGGTGAGGGGAGACTAAAGGGCAAGTTCGTCTATGCCCAGCTTGATGAAACACAGGTAAAACTCTATCAGGATATCAAGAGCGTTTTTGATCCGCATGGTATCCTCGGCCCTGGGGTAAAAGCTGCCAACGATGTCAAACATCTCGCCGAGTTATTGCGCGATCATCATGACGTCGGACAACTTGGTCGATTTGGGATATAACTACATTTCTTATGCTTGAGATTACCGTAAATCGGTGTATACTCAGCGTAGCTTAAAGAGGAAACAGAGACACTATGTTGACACGTGCCGAATTTGCACAAACGGGCCAATCGCCAGATGTTATCGATATCGCAATGATCGCTGCATTTAAGGTTGCACTTCAGAGCAAAGATCCTTCATCGCAGACTGGTGCAGTTATTCTCGGCCAAACTGGCGACATAATCGGTGTCGGATTCAACGGAACGCCGCGTGGCGTCAAGGACACTAAGCCGCGTCGCACAGATCGCGAGACAAAGTTGCGTTTTTATGAACACGCCGAGCGCCGAGCGATCGCCCAAGCAGCGCGATTGGGCCAAGCTACCTACCGTGCCTGCCTTGTTAGTCCGTGGGTAGGATGTACAGAGTGTGATCGTATGATTATAGAGTCTGGGATACGACACGTCGTGCGGTTTCCTGTCGTGTATGGAGATGATCACTGGGGTGAAAGTATCAGATTTGGTGACGAACTTATGCGAGAGGCGGGAGTAACCGTGTACGAAGACACCTTCGATCATCTTTCACTTCCTCCACTACGTCGCGGCGGGAAATCTTGGATTCCGGGTGAGCAGTAGTCATAAGCAGTTCGCGACCAGTCACGTGACTGGCACTTCTCCTGTGATGTGGTATTCTTGATCCATAATGATCTGGACCGACCTGTATCCTGAAGCTAAAGCATATGTATCTGGCGAGGATGATGAGCTCATAGCCTCTATTGTCGAGCAGGCTCTTTCGGACCATGCAGAGTGGGTTAGCTCGCATACTGTTCGTAGAGAGCTAGCGGGGAGGGCCTTTAGGCTCGTTGTCGATACGCCTAAAGATTGGGACGACAGCGTTCTCTGGGTACCAGCCGAATACGCAAATGGTATAGCTATTCCTGCCGTGGCAAGGGCTCGCGTAATAAGGGCGATGGCAAATCCATCGGCAAAACTCATATATCAACCAAATACAACGTGCGTGGAAGACAATGTGAATCTATCTAGCAGTGAGCGTGCGCGTATCAGCCATGGTGATGCCTCACCACTTATTGATCGGGCACGTATAGAAATAGACGAAGCTGGAAAAGTGATGGCGTTTGGACCATCACAGGGCGCTGCCATCGTTGGTTCATATGCATCTCACCCCGATACGGCTCTTCATAGCATGGTGGTATTTGAGTCTCCTACCGTAGTAGATCGGAGCCATTACGAACTTATCAAGGCTTTCATGACTGATGGCAAGCAACTTGCCGCAAATATCTCGCTTAACCGTCAGGACGATACTGCATCACCTCTAGTAACCGCACATCTGGAATCACTCACTGCACGCGGGACGATGCTATATGGAATAGGGGCTGCACGATCAGATAACTTGGCAATAGTGGGTTTGATGCGCCGAATGCGACTTGAGCATGATATTCGCCATGCTCTCGGCAAAGGAGCCGGTGTTGCTCACGTGTGGGCACGTACCGGAACTGTCTCTCCAGATGAAGCAAATCTCAATATACGCACTTCCATCGAGCACGACCGCAACCTGGCTACACGCTATGTTCCGATACGGCTCACCGGAAAGTATGCTGACCATAGTGCGACAAACGTGTATGGATTGGCTGGAGCGATGATGTGCGCAGCCAAAGAAAAAGCGACGTAACGCAGTTTATTCTAATACTCCACCAATGATAAGAGGACTTGGTCACGTTCCGCGACCCCCGAACTCGCGCGTAGAAAGCATAGCTTTCGTCGGAAGATTCGTTTCCGAACTGCCACTGGCAGTTCTCACCTCCATGACGTGAAGCTCCAAGTGCTAATGCATACCAACGATAAAACCCGACACGAGGCCGGGCTGTATCGTTGGTGCGGATAAGAGGACTTGAACCTCCACGTACTTACGTACACTAGCACCTGAAGCTAGCGCGTCTACCAATTCCGCCACATCCGCGTATGTATGACTGTAAATGAACACGTGAATTTTAGGGCTTGCGGCGCTAGCTTCTGAAGCTAGGTCACGTTCCGCGACCCCGCGAGCCAGCCTATCGAGCATAGCTCTTAGGTGGCATCGCCTTGCGAACTGCCAACTGGCAGTTCTCACGTCTACCAATTCCGCCATATCCGCACACATAAAATGTGGTATGTAATGAGACGGTACCTGCACATTATACAACGCCTAGCGCGTCTACAATCATTTGCGTTTCACGCAGCCGTCACATCCGCATCTCATTCCACTATACCATATGGCAAATGCTCAAGCATATTGACAAAAATTAAGGTTTATGCTATAATGCGTACTGAGTTCGTGAATCGAAGTAATACCGACTCACGACTAGACCTTCATCCCCCTACAACCTGGCCCTTGAAAAAGGCCAGAAAGGATGGAAACAATGGGATTCGACATCCTCGCTGCCAGCCAGGCCGCCGTCGCCGACCGCGCCGCCGCGGTCGTCAAGCTCGCGCACAAGTGCGGGTCGATCCACAAGGTGGGTGGCTTCGGCGGCAAGTTCGCACATCAGGTCTTGGACCAGGTGGCGAAGCTCGGCGTCGACGAGTTCGACGCCGCCGTGGAGGCGGCCTTCAACACCCTGTCCTCCGCGGACAAGGCCCGAGGCGACCTGCTCAAGACCGGCGCCGACGCGGCCCGTGACGCCCTCACCTGGGCCGAACGGGCCGTCGACAAGCAGCCCAAGAAGTAGTTCCATCCCGGTTCCGGCACCGCGCTTCACCGCGCCGTGCCGGAACCCCAACCATGTAGGGGGTGAATACCCGAGAGACACTGGATCACTGACCTAGCGCTTCGCGCGAATGGTAGGTGAGACCTGTCTCTCGGGGAAGACCCTCCCTCGTTGATAGTTGGCACGCCAAAATCGGCGTGTTTTTTGTATACTAAACGATATGGAGACTCCTCACGATACCCGCAACCTCATTGATGCCTACAAAGGCAAATCGATTGATGCGATTGTCGCAGATCTCGATACCGACGCAATCTCGCTCGAAATCGCCCTCGATAATGTGTCACGTGACTACAACATGGGAACAATCGTTCGCAGTGCCAATGCCTTTGGTATCCGGCACGTGCACATCATTGGCAGCCGCCAGTGGAATAAGCGCGGTGCCATGATGACCGACAAGTACCTGCATGTGCATTACTATGCCGATGCCGACAGTTTCGTGGCGGCGATGCGGCAGTGCAAGAAGAGACTGATTGCTGTGGATAACTGCGAAGACGCGTCTCTGTTATCCGAGGTACTATTGCCCGAGGATTGTGTGTTGCTATTTGGCGCAGAGGGCCCGGGCATCTCTGAGAAACTCCGCAGCTACGCTGAGCAAACTGTCGCGATTGAGCAGTTTGGTAGTACGCGTAGTATTAACGTCGGTGTGGCAGCAGGGATCGCCATGTATGCCTGGCTCCAACAGCACGTGTTGAACTAACCCGCTTTTCCTTGCGTGATGCAGGGAAATATGAAACAATAACAGATACTATGACCTCACTCTCATCTGAATCGTATAAAGGCGCACGGGACTGGTATCCCGAAGATATGCGTGTGCGTAATTATATTTTTCGCACCTGGCGGCGAATCGTCAAAAGTTACGGCTATGAGGCTTACGATGCACCGTTACTCGAGCCGATCGAAGTATATGCCGCAAAGAGTGGCCAGGAGCTTGTCAATGAGCAAACCTATCAGTTTGTTGACCGTGGTGAACGGCGAGTAGCGATTCGACCGGAAATGACGCCAAGTGTCAGTCGCATGATTGCCGCGCGGCGCCAGGAGATAGCCTATCCGGCACGATGGTACAACATTGGTCAGTATATGCGCTACGAACGCCCTCAAAGGGGTCGTGAGCGCGAGTTTTGGCAACTCAACTGCGATATTTTCGGCATGGATGGCGCGCTGCCTGAGGCAGAAATTATCTCGATGGGACATGACCTCATGAAAGCATTTGGCGCGACTGATGACATGTTTGCCATCCGTATCAATAACCGGCAAGTGATTAACTTTATGATGGCTCACTACCTGGGACTCGACACGATCCAGGCGCAACTGATGATAAAACTGTTTGACCGAAAAGGTAAAATTGCGTCGGATGCCTTTCGTGACCAAGCAATTGACATCTTCGGGCAAGAGGCAGCACCGACGGGACTACAAAAGATCGCTCAACTCCTCGCCGCCAAGACGATGGCCGACCTCCCCGAAGCAATTCGTGATAGCGAAGCCGTCAAAGAAATCCAAGAACTTTTCACTCATCTCGAGCGCGCAGGGGTAAAAAATGCCGTGTTTGACATCACTCTCATGAGGGGGCTTGATTACTATACGGGCACGGTATTTGAGTTTTTCGACACGCACCCCGAAAATAACCGTGCGCTCTTCGGTGGTGGACGCTATGATGGCTTGGTGAGCCTGTTTGGCGCTGATCCGGTCAGTGCAGTCGGGTTTGCACCTGGGCTGACGATGACGCAGCTTTTCCTCGAAACACATGGGTTATTGCCGACATTTTTCTCAACAACCGATATTTACATGATCGTCGTCGGTGATAGTTTGCGTGGTGCTGCCAAATTGGCAAAGGAATTTCGCGGCGAGGGAGTCAATGTCGAACTTGATTTCACCGGCCGAAAGATCGATAAGCAGCTCAAGACTGCTGTCAAAAAGGCTATTCCGTACATCATGTTTATCGGCGATGAAGAATTAGCATCCGAAACTTATCCGCTGAAGGATACCACCACAAGTAATGAGCAAAAACTGAGCTTTGAGCGGGTCGTCTCTACCGTCAAGGATCGGCGCCGCAAAAAAACCAGCGAAGAAGACGAATTTGACGTCAGTGATCTGGCTTGATCTGATATAATAAAAAACTATGAAAACGACTGTCAAACATCTCTCAGATACGCGTGTCCTGGTGACGATCTCCATCGGCGCGCCCGAACTCGAAGCAGCCCAGCAGGTTGCGCTCAAACATCTCGCTAAAACAACTAAGGTCCAAGGTTTTCGCAAAGGTCGTGCGCCGCTTGATGTGGTCGCGAAACACGTTGACCAATCAGCACTCTCGCAGGACACGCTCAATAACGCCCTGTCCAAAGCAGTAGCGGAAGCATATCTCAACAATGAGATACAGGCGTTGGAACGTCCGGCGGTCGAAATTAAAAAGTTTGTTCCCGGCGATCTGCTAGAGTTTACTGCAGAGGGTGATGTCTTGCCAAAAGTAACTCTCGGTAATTACAAAAAATTACAAGCAGTCAAAGAACCGGTGACGGTGACAAAAGCCGATGTTGACGAGGTAGTAACGAGAATTCAAAAAGGGTATTCAGAGAAAAAAGAAACCTCTGCAGCCGCTGTCTCTGGCGATGAGGTAGTGATCGACTACGTTGGGACCAAAGACGGAGAGGCATTTGAGGGCGGAACCGCTCAGGAGTATCCACTGACACTGGGCAGTAATTCGTTTATCCCTGGATTTGAGGATGCACTCATTGGCGCCAAAACTGGTGAAACGAAAGATATTCCTCTGACATTCCCTCAGAAGTATCCCGCTAAAGAGTTAGCAGGAAAAAAAGTAATCTTCAGCGTCACTATAAAGAAAGTGAATCAGATTGTCGTGCCGGAACTTACCGATGAGTTCGCCGCCAAGGTCGGACCCTTTACCGATGTGGCCGAACTCAAAAAAGATATCAAGGCTGAGATTACTGCTCAAAAAGAGCGCGAAGCAACCGACAAACTCAAAGATAGCCTCGTGAAGCAGTTGGTCGAAAAGAGTAAGGTTGCGGTGCCGTCCGTACTCCGAAAGGATCAGATTCGTTCGATTGAGCAAGACATGACGCAAAACCTGATGTACCGCGGTATGACACTGGAACAGTACTTTGAGACAAATGGCTTCAAAGACCGGGACGAATGGCTGGAAAAGGAAGCTGGTCCTGCTGCAGAGGATCGAGTCAAGGCGGGTCTCGTACTTGCCGAACTGAGCAAGGTAGAGAATATTCAAGCATCGAGTGATGAGTTAGCGGAGCGTATCAACTCGTTTAGGACTCAGTACGCCAATAACCCCGATATGGCAAAGCGGTTTGATGAACCAGAAGTTCAGCGCGAGGTGGCTAATCGCTTGATCACAGAAAAAACGGTTACAGCATTGGTTGAACTGAATCGCTAGACGGGTCTTGTTTGGCTTTGCGCGGTGCTGTATTATACCTAATGTAGTGTAAAAAAGGAGGTCATATGAAGAGTCGCATTAGTGAACAAGGCAGTGCGATAGTTATCGTTGCTGTTCTCGTACTGTTACTAATTGTCGGAGCTCTCGGTTATTACTTTTGGAAGAATAGTTCTTCTAAGGTCAATACGCCAGCAGCTGTATCAACATCTCAAAAAGATACTACTGCACCCGTGCAGCAAGACAAGACAAAGACATCATCAACGAAAGTATTTTCTGATGCCTATATGGAATTTACCTATCCGACTGATGTCGAGCTCAATGATGTGAAATACGAGGGAATGGTCGATCGGGTCGCAATGGTACGCCGTGGTAATGAAACTAATCCGTTTGATGTCAGCGTGTCCGTCTATCAAAAAGAATATTTTGAGCCTAACGGCGGAACGCCTGCAACGTTTAAGAAATATACTATTGCCAATTGGTATGCACTCCAGGGTACAGAAGTTGCGGCCGGTACTGGAGCAGTGTCAGTAGGAAGCGCTACACAGCCATATTCGTATAAGCTTGTACGTGCAAGGAGTGGGATGAATAGTGCTAATATCTATGTGCAGCGGGGCGATACACTTTATATGATTACCGTTGCTGAATCATCGGGTGCGATGTTAAAAGGTGCGTCAGAAGCGGGTGTTTCGTATGAGTTCACGCCAGAAGTCGCATCGCTCCTAGGATCTCTCGTCCTCAAGTAGGTGTGCGATTCTGCATAACCTATCTCAATTGCATAGGTGAGAGGTAACGATAATTGAAAAACTAGCACTCTACTTGCATGAGTGCTAGTTTTTGTATACACTAGAGAATATGACTAAGAACTATCTTGTACCAAATGTGATTGTAAAAACCCGTGATGGTGAGCGCGGATATGATATTTATTCCCGTCTGCTTGAGGATAGAATTATCTTTATCGGTGAGGAAATCAACGAGCACACCGCAAACGTGGTAGTAGCCCAGCTACTGCATCTCGCAAACGAGGATCCCGAGAAGGATATTCACCTCTATATCAATAGTCCCGGTGGAAGTGTGTACGATGGCCTGGCTATTTATGACACGATGAACTATATCAAGCCAGATGTCGCCACTTATGGTATCGGATTGCAAGCTAGCATGGGAGCATTGTTGCTGAGCAGTGGCGCAAAGGGAAAACGGCATTTATTGCCAAATGCGCGAGTGATGATACATCAGCCGAGTAGCGGCACGCAGGGTAAAGTAACAGATCAAGAAATTACGCTACGTGAGGCAGTTGAGCTAAAAGAAAAATTGGCCGCCATCATGACAGAGAATACCGGCCAAAAACTCAGCAAAGTAAAGGCTGACATGGAGCGAGATTTTTGGATGAGTGCGACGGATGCAAAGCGCTATGGCCTTATCGATACCGTCCTCGCCGCCAAACAATAAATGTACCAGGATAAGTGGAGAGTATAGTTTGTTGACAAGAGCATGTCGGCTATAGTACAATCAAAACAATGAAGATTGTGTAATGCGGGATAATTTTGTGTACCGCGCCAGTGGCGTGGCGTTTTGGTATGCGTATCTCCATTTAGTAAAGCTTCGGCGCCAAAGCACAGACGATAACACAACACTATAACATTATATTAACCATCATCTATCAGGGAGTATGTATGGCAAAATCAAAGCCTGCGGCCGCTCCAGCCAAACGCGTTTTTTTCACGAAAGACGATAGTGCGCTGCCGCTACCAAATCTTATCGCGCATCAAAAGGAGTCTTGGAAAGATTTCGTCGAGACCGGTCTCAGCGAAATCTTTGCAGAGCTCAATCCAATCGAGGACTATACTGGTCAAAAGTTGGAACTACGATTCAAGCAGTATGCCTTTCAGGAGCCAAAAAACCAAGAAGCATTTGCAAAAGAAAATAACCTGACCTTTGATGCACCATTGCATGTTATGATCGAACTCACCAATAAAGTTACCGGTGAAGTCAAAGAGCAGGAAATCTACCTCGGTGATTATCCCTGGATGACCGATCGCGGCACCTTTATCATCAATGGAACAGAGCGCGTTGTCGTGAGCCAGTTGATCCGAAGCGCAGGCGTGTTCTTTACGGCTGAGCGTGGCGCAACACGAAATCTCTATAGTGCAAAGCTGATCCCTGGTCGCGGTGCATGGCTCGAATTCGAAACCGCAAGCAACGGTGCGCTGTATGTGAAGATTGATCGTCGCCGAAAAATCGCCGTCACAACCCTGCTGCGCGCCCTTGGGTATAGCAAAGTAAATGAAATCAAAGAGTTGTTCAAAGATATCGATACCGGAGATATCAAATATATCGATGCTACCCTCGAAAAAGACCCAGCTCATGGTGTCAATGAAGCATTGATCGAGGTGTACCGACGCCTTCGCCCAGGTGACTTGGCGACAGTTGACAACGCTCGCCAGATGATTGAGCGAATGTTTTATGACTTCAAACGATTTGATTACTCACGCGTTGGTCGTTACAAGATGAACCAACGCCTTGGCCTCACGACACCAAATACGACCGAATATCGAGTATTCCAGCTTGATGATCTCGTCGCTATCATTCGTGAGCTCATTCGGATGAATAATACACAAGAAGCCGGCGATGATATCGACGCACTCAGCAATCGCCGCATCAAATTGGTCGGCGAGCTCGTTGCGCGTCAGTTCCGCGTTGGTATGCTTCGTATGCAGCGAAATGCCATGGATCGCATGAGCATGAGCGATATCACTACCGTCACACCGAGTCAACTCATTAACGCTCGACCAGTCGTCGCTGCTGTGCGTGAGTTTTTTGCATCGAGCCAGCTTTCTCAGCTTCTTGATGAGGTGAACCCGCTCTCAGAATTGAGCCACAAACGACGCCTCAGCAGTATGGGCCCTGGTGGACTAAGTCGTGAGCGTGCTGGATTTGATGTCCGCGACGCCCACCCCACCCACTATGGTCGTATCTGTTCTGTCGAAACACCAGAAGGTGCTAATATCGGCCTAGTGCTCAACCTCGCCGCCTATGCGCGGGTCAATGAATACGGCTTTATCGAAACACCATATCTCCGTGTCAAAAACGGCAAGGTAACTGATGAAGTGGTGTATCTTGACGCAAGTCAGGAAGTTACTGAAGTCATCGCTGACGCTGGTGCAGAACTTGATGCCAACAACAAGTTTGTCAATGAACGCGTGAGTGCACGTAAGTTTTTGAAGCCGGGTGAGGTTGATGCGTCTGAGGTGACATTTATGGATGCTGCTCACAAGCAGATCTTGGGTTCAACCGCAGCGCTGGTGCCATTTATCGAAAAGAACCGTATCGATCGAAGCTTGACTGGCTCAAACATGCAACGTCAGGCAGTTCCCCTGCTAACACCCGAGGCTCCCACTGTAGGAACAGGCATTGAGGGTGCAGTGGCGCGCGACTCATCACAGTTGGTGGTAGCAGAAGCTGCCGGTGAGGTTATGCGTGCTGACGCAGATGTTGTCGAAGTGGCCTACAAGGACGGTGCCAAGCAATACGCACCAATTCACTTCGCAAAGAGTAACGACGACCGAAGTATCAATCAGAAAGTACGCGTTAGTCGTGGAGATACGGTTAAAAAAGGTGATGTTCTCATTGAAGGTGCATCAATTGCCGATGGAGAGTTAGCTCTCGGTCGCGATCTTTTGGTAGCCTTTATGCCGTGGGGTGGTTACAACATGGACGACGCCGTCGTCATTAGCCGCAACCTCGTCGAGGATGATTCCCTAACAAGCATCAACATCAAGGATTACAACGTAGAAGTCCGCGAGACAAAGCTTGGTCCTGAGATCGTCACTCGTGATATTCCAAATGTGAGTGAAGAGAGTCTACGCCATCTTGATGAGAACGGTATTGTTCAAATCGGGAGTGAAGTGAAGGCCGGTGACGTGTTAGTCGGAAAAATCACACCGAAGGGCGAACAAGAATTGAGCTCTGAGGAGCGGTTGCTCCGCGCGATCTTTGGTGAAAAAGCAAAAGATGTTCGCGATACAAGCCAGCGCATGAATAACGCAGGCGGCGGCAAGGTTGTTGGTGTAAAGATATTTAGTCGTGAGAATGGCCATGAGCTCAAAGCTGGCGTTTTGATGCAAATCCAGATTTTTGTTGCTCAATTACGCAAGATTAGCGTGGGAGACAAGCTCGCCGGACGTCACGGTAACAAGGGTGTAGTGGCACGTATATTGCCAGTTGAGGATATGCCATTCCTCGCTGATGGAACCGCTGTTGACATTGTCTTGAACCCACTCGGCGTGCCAAGTCGTATGAACCTCGGCCAGTTGTTTGAGACACACCTCGGTATGGCGGCACGAGCTCTCGGGTATCGTGTAGCAACACCACCATTTAACGGGGTTCCAAATACTGTTATCGAAGATGAACTGAAGAAAGCCGGTTTCGCACCTGACGGTAAGAGTCAACTCTATGACGGGCGTTCAGGTGAAGCATTTGAAGAGCGCTCAACTGTCGGTGTGATGCATATGATCAAATTGCACCACATGGTCAGCGACAAGATTCACGCTCGATCGACTGGTCCATACACCATGGTGACGCAGCAGCCACTGGGCGGAAAAGCTCAAAATGGTGGCCAGCGCTTTGGTGAGATGGAGGTCTGGGCGCTTGAGGCGTACGGTGCCGCAAGTACTCTACAGGAAATGCTAACGATCAAATCTGACGACGTCTATGGTCGCGCAAAGGCCTACGAGTCAATCATCAAAGACGATGTCATCACCGGTCCGAAACTTCCCGAGAGCTTCAACGTGTTGGTGAAAGAATTGCAGGGTCTTGGTCTCAGGGTTGACCTCATCGACGAAGGTGAAGAGTTTGATGCAGAGAGTGTTATCGAACAGAGCGGTCCTGAGGATAAAACCGTACCTGTTATCGAGGAAGACAAGGAATATGTACTCGACGAATCAGACGAACTTGGTGAGATAGATGAAGACGATGGCGTGACCGTGCGTGATATTGATAACGAAGGTCAAATTAGTGACGTCGATGAAGAATACGATGAACTATATGAAGAAATAACCACTGAACAAGATAGAGAGGAGGCCTAACATGTCGCGCGTTGTTGCTACGACAGGTATCGCTGATTTTGATGCTGTTCGTTTGGCTGTTGCAAGTCCAGATGACATTCTCAAATGGAGCTATGGTGAGGTCACTAAGCCTGAAACCATAAATTACCGAACACAAAAGCCAGAGCGAGATGGACTGTTCTGCGAACGAATCTTTGGACCAGTTAAGGATATCAACCCACACGACAATAAGCTCAAAGGGGTACGCTCACGTGAAGCTGCTGTCGACAAAAATGGTGAACTGGTCACTAAATCGATTGTTCGACGTGAACGAATGGGCCACATCAACCTGGCTGCACCGGTCGCACATATTTGGTTTATGCGTGGTACACCGAGCGCGATGAGCTTGCTACTGGGCATCACGGTGCGTAATCTTGAGCGGATTGCTTACTTTGCGACCTATGTTATCCTCGAAGTCGACAGTGAGAAGCGTGATCAATTCTTGGCTGATCTGGAAGCTGAAACTGATGCTGGCCGGATAGCTATCAAGATACGCTTTGAAAAAGAAGCTGCGGCTGAAGGTGCCGACGTCAAGAAACTAGCCGAGGAGCAGTCACGAGAACTCGAAGAGCTAGAGTCAAGCTATATTGTAAAAAAGACTCAGCTCGAGGGCCTTGTTCGACATGCGCTTATCGGCGAGACAGATTTCCGCAATTTGCCTGAGGAATACGAGGAGCTTGTCACTGTTGGAATGGGTGGCACAGCGCTCAAAGCGTTGCTTGACGAAGTTGATTTGTCGGCACTTATTGCTGAACTCAGCGAGGAAGTTGCTGGAGCCAAAGGTCAGCGTGAAAAGAAGCTACTGAAGCGTCTCAAGGTACTTGAGGGTATGCAAGCGGCTGGTATCAAGCCAAGCAGCCTATGCCTGACAGTCTTGCCGGTGATCCCTCCCGACCTGCGGCCTATGGTGCAACTGACCGGTGGGCGATTTGCGACCAGTGACCTCAACGACCTCTATCGACGTGTCATCAATCGCAATAACCGCCTCAAGAAACTTATCGACCTGAACGCACCAGAAGTAATTCGACGTAATGAAATGCGTATGCTTCAAGAAGCAGTCGACAGTCTTATCGACAATTCAGCGGCTCGTGGTGGTCGTGCGGTCAATGCGACAGGTGGACGACGACGGCTCAAAAGCATTAGCGATATGCTAAAAGGTAAGCAGGGTCGATTTCGCCAAAACCTCCTCGGTAAGCGCGTTGACTATTCGGGTCGCTCGGTTATTGTGGTTGGTCCTAAACTCAAAATCGACCAATGCGGCCTGCCAAAACAAATGGCACTCGAGCTGTTTAAGCCGTTTGTCATCAGCTGGCTTATCCGCGGTGAATATGCGCACAATATTCGTAGCGCTACTCGGCTCATCGAGGCGGGTGAGGCAGTCGTATGGGACGCATTGGATGCCTGTATCGAGGGTAAATATGTGCTCCTCAACCGTGCGCCGTCACTTCACCGTTTGAGTATTCAGGCCTTTATGCCCGTTCTTGTCGAAGGAAAGGCGATTCAACTTCATCCGCTTGTTGCAAGTGGATTCAACGCTGACTACGATGGTGACCAGATGGCTGTTCACTTACCGCTGAGCAAAGAAGCACAAGCCGAAGCTCGCGATCTTATGAGTGCGGTCAACAACTTGCTTAAACCAGCCGACGGTAGTCCAGTGCTCAATATCAACCAGGATATCGTCCTCGGTAACTATTACCTGACATACGATAAGCCAAGTGCGCAAACCGATAAGGTAGCGGTCTTTGCTGACAGCCGAGATGCTGAACTGGCGTATGACATGCACAAGTTGCAGCTGCAGAGTCCGATTCGTGTTCGTGCAAAAGGTGATATCCGCACGACAACTCTCGGACGCGTATTCTTCAACGAAATCCTGCCCGAAGATTTCCCATTCAACAACAATGTCCAAAACAAAAAAGAACTCAAGAAAGTGTTGGCACAAATCTTTGACATCTACGGAGCTGAGGAAACAGCGCGCACCGCTGACCGCATGAAAGGTTTGGCATTTCGCTTTGCCACTACTAGCGCCGTCTCAACTGGTATGCAGGACTATCTGAGCTTCGATGAGATCAGTGAGTTTATCGCTGAAGGCGATACGAAAACCGCTCTTGTCTCTGATCAGTATGACCAGGGTCTCATCACTGATGATGAACGTTACAGCCTTACAGTTGCAAATTGGCGCGGCGTTGACCGTAAAATCGAGGATTTCCTTCGTAACGAGCTTACAAAAATGGATACCAGTATCTCGACAATGGTTAACTCAGGCGCGCGTAGTAACATTACTAACGTCAAGCTAGCCAGTGCGATGATCGGTATTCAGGTGGATGCAGCAAACCGTGAAATTGAGCTGCCAGTTCGCAGTAACTTCAAAAAAGGTCTTTCAAGCCTTGAGGCATTCGTGGCAACACGTGGTGCTCGTAAGGGATTGATTGACACCGCGCTCAAGACTGCTGACTCCGGCTACCTGACCCGTCGCCTTGTCGATGTGAGCCAAGATGTCTTTACGGTTGCAGACGAAGAAGGTGATGATAAGGGATTCTCAATTTATCGCTCAGAATCTGAGCTAACGATGATCGATTTCGGTAATCGCCTCTATGGCCGTTTCACTGCAGAGGAAGTTCCGGGATATATTGCTGCTAACCAAGTCATCACGCGTGAGATTGCAGACGCAATTCAGGCTGATGAGAAGATTACAGAAGTAAAGATTCAGTCAGTGCTCTCGACCAACAATTTGCGAGGTATTCCACAGCGCAGTTATGGTATCGATATGGCAACTGGTAACTTGGTTGCTACTGCTCAACCTGTCGGTGTTATTGCTGCACAGTCAGTTGGTGAGCCAGGAACACAGTTGACGTTGAACACGTTCCACAGCTCAGGTGTCGGTGGATCAGACATTACACAAGGTCTACCGCGTGTTGAGGAGCTGTTTGAAGCCCGAAATCCAAAAGGTCAAGCCTATGTGACAGAGGTCACCGGTAGCGTTGATATTTGGGAAGATGGCAGCAAGTACGTCGTACAGGTCACGCCAGAGGCTGGTCATGTCGAACGCATGCCGCTTGAGGGCCGAACGGTTAGCATCAAGGCGGGCAGTAGTGTGAAAGTTGGCGATGTTCTCGCGACAGCAGAAGGAGAAGCCCACCCTCTGACCGCACCATTTGACGGCGTAGTAGAGATTGCAGAAGATTCTCTGGTACTCGCCGCCAACGCAAGTGCACCAGTGCGCTATGAAGTGCCTGGCACAATGCAGCTGGTTGTTAAAAAGGGTGACTATGTTGAAGCTGGCGATAGGCTAACAATCGGCTCATTGAACCTGCATGATTTGATGCGCCTGAAGGGTACCGAAGCAACTCAACGCTACATCATCAACGAAGTGTTGCGTATCTACGCAGCGCAAGGTCAAGATGTTGCCGACAAGCACCTTGAGATCATTGTGCGTCAGATGTTTAGCCGTGTTCAGGTAGAAGATCCTGGTGACAGTACCTTTGTAACTGGTGACATTGTATCGAAAGCATCAGTCGTTGATACCAATGCTGCACTTGTCGCAAGTGGTAAAGTACCCGCACAATACACGCAGCTATTGCTTGGTATCACAAAAGTTTCTATCTGGAGCGACAGCTGGCTTTCTGCGGCGTCATTCCAGGATACAACTCGCGTGCTTATCAACGCAGCAACAAGCGGTCGGGCCGATCACTTGAACGGTCTCAAAGAAAACGTCATCATCGGTCGAAAGATTCCGGTTGGTACCGGAGTGATCTCGGCAAATGATGAGCAGGCTGAAGTCATCGATGATATCGCCGTTGATATCGAACTCGCCGTGTAACTGCGTCGAGGGAAACGAATACTTCCGCCACAACAACTCCCTGCGGTGAAGCGGGGAGTTGTTGTGATGATGAGGACGATTATTTCGTATCTGGCGCTTTGACGACACTCATCTTTTTGCTGGCAGTGCTATAACACGGTGTCCCTGCGTAAGCAGTTTTAATATCGTTTGTTGAGTAGAGGTCACAGGTGAGATCGCCGACACGATCGGTAAAGTAATGCCATACTTGGTCGCTCGCAGCATAAAAACGAGGAGTGACGCCGCTTGTTACCTTTGTACGTTCAGCAACGGTACCAACAGCAATGATCGCAATCTGGTATCCCGCGGTACCACCGGTTTTTACGCTCGGAGCGCCAATGAGCGCAATCGCATAGCTCGCTGTTAACGCCGGTGAGTAGGCGCGGTAAAAGGGTTCTTGGGCTCGGGCGAGCGTTTCGTACTGTTTCATATCGAGACAACTCACCGATACCGACTGGGTAATGGGTTTCACGGTTGTCGGTGAACTGACATCGAGCTGGCAAACAACGTCCTCTCGGGTGTACTCAATAAGGACTGAGGCATTGTTGCCGCCATCTTTTAGGACAATCGGTGAAAAGTGATTTGTTTCAAGGACTGACTTTATGGAAACAATAATCTCATCAGTATCGGGGTAATTAATTGGGCCCGAAAGACTTGTTTTTGCTACCTCCGACGGATCTGTCACGACAGTATAGTAGTTGTGATTTGCAGTTTGTATAGGGACGCTGGGTGGAGTGGGGGCAAGAGCGCTTCCTTTAAATACGCTTCTGAGCTTGGTGATTGTTTCTGCCGCAGTGAGATCAGGCACCGTGTCCACTCGGGTCTGTTGCTGCTCAACGATATTTTTTGGCGTGGGTAGACTAAGGACCAAAAATGTCCCAATCACTATCAAGGTTACTGTAGCTATAACACCAATAAGCAGTAATTTTGCGCGGTGTGGATGCCAGCGGCGCTCAGATCGAACCTTTCCCAAGAGAGGGTCAGTCGGCGGAAGTGCAGACGGTGTCGTGAAATCATCTTGGCTAATGGGAGGAGGCGGTTGATTATTCATGAATAGTTCTCATGCTTATTTTACCCCGGGGGGTGCCATCGTGCAATGCACTAGACAAAAGCATGACTTTTTGGTACGATGAAAGATGAGTTTCATCTCTTAGTCATCTCTGTTTCACGGTGCGAACGAAGCATGGGCGGCAAAGGGACGAGCGTGTCGGGCGTTTGCTGCGCTTCGAACATGCAGCGATAGACGCTAAAACGTCTACCATAGTTTTATAAAATTGATCTAATCAAGGAACCGCTTTTCTATGCCAACTATCAATCAATTGGTGCGCAAACCGCGCTCGGTCGCTGGTAAGAAGTCAAAGTCTCCAGCGCTTGGACGTATTCATAATGCGCTCAAGGTTCGTTACTATGACCAAGATGCGCCACTCAAGCGCGGTGTCTGTGTCAAGGTGACAACAAAAACCCCAAAGAAACCTAACTCAGCCCTCCGGAAGGTTGCTCGTGTTCGCCTGACAAATGGTCACGAAGTTTGGGCCTACATCGGTGGTGAAGGCCACAACCTACAGGAGCACGCTGTTGTACTCGTCCGCGGTGGCCGCGTACCTGACCTGCCGGGTGTGCGCTATCACATCGTGCGCGGTGCACTCGATCTCCAGGGCGTATCAAAGCGCAAACAGGGCCGTAGCAAGTATGGTACCAAGAAGGAAGGAAAGTAGTCATGCCTCGTAAAGTAACTAAGAAATTACAACGCACGATTAAGCCTGACCGCAAATACCAGAGTGTACTTGTGCAGCGCCTTATCAACAAATCAATGCTCGATGGCAAAAAGCTGGGTTCAGAGCGCATGGTCTATACTGCGCTCGAGCAGGCGGCAAAAACACTCAAAAGCGAGGAGCCGCTTGAAGTGTTCGAGCGAGCACTCAAAAACATTTCGCCAAACTTTGAAGTTAAGAGTCGCCGTGTCGGTGGTGCGAACTATCAAATTCCATTTCCCGTCCAAGGTCATCGTCAACTTCACTATGCCTTCACGTGGCTCGTACAGAGTGCACGTGCCCGAAATGGTATGCCATATGAAAAACGTCTGGCACTTGAAATTGTCGATGCCTACAACGAAACTGGTGCTGCCTACAAGAAAAAGGAAGATACGCACAAGATGGCTGAAGCAAACCGAGCGTTTGCTCACTTTGCTCGTACCTAATGTAGTAGGCTGAAACTACCACAAAATAAATACACTTCCACTACTTGGGAGTGTATTTATTTGAATAGTAATGTTACTATGAGCATAACTGGAATAAAAAAGAGGGTATATGCCGCGGCTCGAACATCGACACAAGAAACACCTGAGTATTATTTTGCTTGTAAGCAGTATCCTGCTCGTCGCTTGCATCGGGTTGTTGTTTATTTACGGGAAAAATATTACAAATTACATTAATCCATCTGCACAAACAAAGATAAAAGCTATCGTTCAGGATACGATTGCTGAGAAGTATGATAAAACTATTCGTTCTGATTTGGGTATGGCCATCACGTACAATTCCCAAACGCATATCGCTCACGGTCAAGTACTGGATAAAGTTCAGAAGCCTGGTATGGTGACAGGAGAAGAATATGACGGCACAGATCTCGATACCCGTCGTGCCTATGCGATGATAACAATTGATCCTATTGCTGCTACTAGCCCAAAGGGTGAATATGACTATATTTCACATCCGGGAATGCGATTATCCACAAATCATCATCAGAATTACTTCGACAAAAGTAAGTTAGAACAGAAATATCAGGCTCTCACCCCAATTGAATTACTTGTGGCACGCCAAAAGGAGACGATCGCAAAGAATGGCGACACAGTACAGAGTGACAAAATGATAAAGATCGGATCGGTGGACTATAGAGAGATTCTTGCCGTGCATACGTACGACCTTCTTGGTAGTACAACTTCAAGTTATTCGTACTATCTTATGACAGTTCAAAACGATCGCCCCTACTGGATATCGTTTACCGACAGCTTTGTCGATCAGACGCTTGACGAATATCAAAGCTATATGAAGTTGATCGCAAGTGTCTCCTACTCAAAGCCGCTTGATTCTGCCTATGCAGAAAGCTCGGTTGTTTCTGCGGGTATATCGACAATGGCGGTTACTTCGTTTGATCTTGCTTCGACAAACACGGTGAATCCTACAAAGAATGCAGCGTCAGACACGGCAAATGTACCCGATGTGCTCAACAGTCAAACATTCGTTCCAGTTGTCGCCCACAACCAACCTGCCACGGTACGGATCGGTGTTTTCTCGTGTACCGACTTGACCTTACGTGCTGACAACGGAGCAAGTTTTTCAGTGAAACACCTCTGTGGAGTACCGGTGATTGGCAGCGGGTCATTTATCTCAAGCGACGGGTATATTGCTACCAACGGTCATGTCGTTTATACTGTCCAGCTTGATGTTCTGCTCTACGGGCTCTCCTATATAGACGATCCGTCGGTGCTCAATAACTATTTCAAGTATGCAGTCCAGGCGGGCTATGCTACTCAGGATCAGATCAATGATACTATGGCCAAAGCAAAAGCCGGTGACAAACAGGCAAGACAAGCGCTTATCTTAATCGGCTCTCGAACGCCGCTAACTGGCGTCTTGCGAACCAATACTGAGCGGCATATTGTCGTCCAAACATCAGATACTCCTCTGAAATTTAATATTGATAGCTTTAGTTGGACATACGACAAAACTCGTATCAAAGCTAGTCTTGTAGATTATGATTTTGATGAATCTTCCATGACATTTAATGCGTCATCATCACATTCGGATGTCGCAATTATCAAAGCTGAGGGTGATTTTCCGGTAGTATCACTGGGCACAGCCTCAGATATTGGGCAAGGCGAAGAAGTTACTGCTATAGGATATCCCGCATTTGTTGATGATGGTCTCGGCACAAAAAGTGTCAAAACCTACCCAAGTATTACACAGGGAGAGGTACTAGAGATAAAGCAAAACGGCGACGCCGGTGGTCATACACTTCTCATCACCTCTGCACGTATTGCATCAGGAAATAGCGGTGGTCCGGCGTTCAACAAAAAGGGTGTGCAAGTTGGGCTGAACACATACGGTGCTACGATCCAAGGATGTAGCCGTAATGGTGAGACATGTTTTACAAACGGGTATGTGCGTGACGCAAACGATTTGCGTAACTTGCTCTCAAAAAACAATATTTCCCTCAAAACGGATGGTTCGGTTGCCTCACTCTGGCAACAGGGTCTTGACCAATTTGGGGCTGGCCGGTATTCTGAAGCCTCAAAAACGTTCTCTTCACTACAGGCAAAATATAATGATAACTACTTTATCAATAAGTTTGCTGAGGTAGCAAAGTCACAAACAAGTGATGAGTCTGGGGCATCTGCCTTTAATCTCTCATCACCGCTTATGATTATTCTCGTCATCGTTGCATCGCTGTTTGCACTCATTATGGTAATCGCAGGTGCACTCCTTGTGTTTGTTCACGCCCGAAGATCACCACAGCCGCTCGCCGCGGGTAGCGCATTTCCGGCGCCAATGACCGCTGCTATTCATCCTGATAGCGTACAGCAGACACTCGATCGACACGATTAACCCTAATGAAGTGACCATCGCTGCTAACTCGATCGAAGTGGTCGTAGAGCTCCTCGTGTCGCAGATCGGCAATAGTTGGTAACCCGGTTTGTTTCAAAAGCGAGAGCAATGCTTGGTTATACGGATCTGGTGCCGTGTTTGGATTTGCATGCCTGCCGTCTTTGATGGCTATTTCTCCCATACAGATTTGTTGACGAGCAAGTGCAGTTTTCCATAGCCAACTTGCCACTGACCATTCCACGGTCGTATCCGCCGCTTCCGTATCAGCATGGGTATAGACAATTACTGCATTGGCTTTTTTGAGAAACCCATAATCATGCTTGTCTGGATCAAAGTTATTGATGATATTCATTTCGTCCATGTCAAGCCGGCCTTGAGTTTCGTTTGCCACTCTCGCACCATCTTGCAAGTAAGGGAGAATAGTAGACGGCGAGTCGGGGAAATCATGATTAACAGCTCTTGATGCGAACTCAAATCCAACGCGCAGCGGCGGTTCAAAAATACCATGAACCGGTTTTCCTTGAAGTCCTGACATTGTACCGACGGCAAGTCCTTGGATCGGACCTTTGAGGCTAATTGTTCCGGCCGGTGAAGAATCGAGAAGTAGCCCACGGGTGGAAATCGGCTGGGAGGTATTTTCTGTATCTCTAGCGATAGCTCCAAATACGGGAACGGCCACATCGCCACCCATACTCGATGCAATCACCACAAGTTGGACGGGTTTATCTGGTATAGCGTGGTCGTTGACATATCGCCGGATGCTATGCTCAAGCTCTTTTTCACTTATCCCTCCCTCGCTATATTCTAAGACGGTGCTCCGACAATACTGCCTGGTTGTAGGCTGATAGGCATCCGCGAAGTCACGTACTAGCCGAGTGATTCCTCTCCCGGGGAGGAATATGCAGAAAGTGTTTGGGGTGTAGGTTACCGCTTCATCAGTCTCGGCGTAGGAGTACACCGCACTTGGCATCAACGAAAACCCCATCTCTGATGTAATGCCGGTGATAGCTTGAACAGCCATGGCGCCCGCACCAATTTTCCTCATCAACTTACGTTCTCTGAGGCGATCAAGCCATGATGTCGGTTTCGACTCTACGCTAGTACTCATGGGATTACTCCATGCTGATCATTATAGAGCACCCTATCACTATTAGCGAACTATTTACGTTTGCTCTGAGGGCACCTACAAGATTGTATGGTTATGTCGCGAACTTCTCTACAGTGCGCCCATACTGACATCATAGCGGCTGTGCTTGCAATAGGGGTGATTCCTCTGTTTACTAAAGGATATGACAGTGATGGGAATGCAACCTCCAGATGATGATAGCCAAAGGAAATCAGAAGTTTTTGACGCCATCGTGGCCTCTGAGTGGCAAACCTCTCCCGATGTAAGGGAACAGTTCGATGCAGGGTTCGCGGCCTTGCTGAAAAAAGCTGAGCAGGTTGAGCTTCAAATCAACAGAGGCGATGTGACCGAGGAAGAGATTCAACGACTTCTCGTTGATCTCAACGTTGAGCTTCGTGAGCTAGGCTATCAACAGGCGACAGTTATGGTCACCGGTCGGATTCGTCATACGACCTTCTTGACCGATTACCTAAGAGATACCGAAAAAGATGTTGAAGAGTTATTTGATGATGTATTTCCTGAGCTTGAACTCGATCTGAGGGGTCAGCACTACAAGGTCACGCATTTCCCGCTTCATTTGATTGGATTTAATGAACAAACAACTGAGATAAGGGGGTTTGAGAGCATCGACGGACTTCTACCTGGAATCTATCGCCATCTGGTGCTTGATTTTTCTAAGGCAGAGGATTACCCCGAAGACACAGCGTGGTTTACTCTCCAGATTGGTGATATCGAAAATATTCAATTACCGCATATGTCTGATCGCTCCGAAGAACGAGAAATCACTGAACTGCTACCTGATATAAAAGAAAAGATCGATGTAATGATCAAACAAATTAACGCGGCGAAAAATCGTGAAAAAGCAATACTTGAGGCGCTTGACGATTTTGAAGTGACAATAGATTGGTCAAAAATTGACGGTGCGGGCCATACTCGCATGAGTATTATCGATATGCTTGAGCGCTACTTGACGCGCCAACTTGATTTTGACGAGACCGAGCCGTATTTTTTTTGGATCGGCGGTAAGATTGTCGGTAAGCAGGCTGACCTTGAGCCGATTGTGAGCGAATACTACCGTGACACGCCGAGGATACTCTATATCAAGGCTATGCGCCTTTGGACTCAAGCAGGAACGGAGGACCTCGATACAAAGGTGACGTATGTACCGGTGTTCTATAGCTTGGAGCCAGTACCTGAGCGTGATGGCGGGAGAACGCCTTATTTCATTGCTGTCGACTCTGTGAAAAGATATAAGACAACTCGACCGAATCCTGAATCGCTGCCTTTTAGAGACGCAGAGACACTAATTAAGCATGGGGAAACCAAAGACGAGGAGCCGCCAGAAGTTGCTCACGACGGAACACCGCTCAAGGACACAGAGTCTCTCGTCGAGCTATTCGCTGCTGAACAGGCTGCGGAGGATGAAGCCGCTGAGGCGATTGACCCCGAGGTGGTTGCTGCGATGGCTCAGGAACTTCTCGGAGAAACAAAACGTGAAACTCTCGAGAAAGCCGAACATGCTCTCAACCTTTTTGCTGAACGCTGTCGAGAACTCAGTGCAAAAACGTTTTCGGACCGAGATGAGTTTTTGGCAACCATGCGTGAGCTCAACCTTATGATTGCTGCGTTTAACGAGTTCTACGATACTGTCGAAGTGCCGATAGAAGTATTTGGTGAAGGAGTCTTGGTTCCGCAGTCGACACTTTCGATCCGCAGTGAGCCGAGTGAACACGAGTTTAGTGTCGTAATGAAAGGTACACAACTTGTCGCTGGCAACATTACTACCTCACAGTGCGGCATCTATGAGGAAGTAAAATGTTTCCGTAGCGAAAATGATGAGAAAAGAACCTATAGTTTTCGGGTTGGCATGCTGCTGCGTGATGTCAACGCAAAGGCCGGAGCGCAGCTTTCGCTCGAAGGCAACACGACGATGCCAATTGCCGTCGTCGACGTGCGTAAATATATCCAAGTATTTCTGGATAAGCCTGTTTACTTCCGTATTCCCGAGCTGGAAATAATCCGTAATCGCGAGGACGCACTGTCAAACTGGGCGGGTAACGGAGAGCTCGACGACCAACCGGAAATTCGAGAGGTTTTAGCGCAGGTTCAGTCAGAATTATGTCAGAGTGATTCCCTTCAGGAAGTTCGCCCATTGCAGTCCCTCGAGCAGATTAAGGCAATGTGCAGTCGCCTAACGTTGTCCCGAGACGAAGCTGATCCTGTAAAAGTGGCAACCATGGAACGAGTCGGTCATGTGGTAGCACGTGTGCTCCGGGACCTCCTCACCCCCGACAGAGGACTTGTTATCAAGGGCAGTGTCTATGAGCCAGATGGGGGACGTGCGCCGATGGACGAGAGCACTGATCCAAATGATACGGGATACGCCTGCGGTGTTGTCGACGTCATCTATGGGTATCGAGCGCTTGAGACCATCGAGCCTATCCTCGTTGTCTATTCTATTACCGAAAGCGAGAAAGAGCAGGTGCGGTATGTCCCGTTTAGCCAGATCGAGCAGCTACTCATCTAGAGGAGGTATTGCCTAATGCCGAGCGTCTTGGCTGAGCGTCCTGGAGATGATGAGCAACGGTTTAATGGCATAATGCGCTGGCAATTGGCGAACGATCCATTCTTGCTCCCAAGACTTGAGGCGGCCGGCAGAGAGGAAATTGCCTTTGCAGACATTGCTCGACATGAGTCCGTTGAGGTATTAGTTGATGGCTATGATGCTGTCCTTGAACAGTATACTCTCGATGTGACACGGGAAGTCCTTACGGTACATAGTCTTTTTGAAGCGCTGCTTGCAGCTGGACAACAAGGGGGACCGCGACAGTTATCTCTCTCTGATCGAGAAGCCATCAAACAGATACTAACGATTGAATTTGCTGACATGCTCCATCTCTGTGTCGGCGACCAAGTAAAAATAACAGGTGATGGGGTATCAATCTGCTCCCTTCCCCCTGGTCCGTCAGATGTTATCGACACGGTTTTGCCTCTCTCCTCTGGCAAAATGATCGTCGGCACAATAAAAGGTCCTGTTTTGATCGAACTTGGTGAAGCTCGCCTAACATGCGGATTTTTGGTCGGCAAAAGTAGGATATATGATACCGCACTTGAGCCTCCGTCTCGGGGAGAATTGGATGAAGTAGTTTTCATCCTCAATAAAACCGATAGTGTCTGTATCGAAAAACTACTTCTGACTGACACGTAGCGATCGCTAGCCAGGATGAGCTTCTTGTGGTATAGTTGATAGTAAGTGCTGTTTCGTTATGGCAAAAAACAGCAAAAACTATTAGTTAAGTCGCTCCACATTTAGAGCAAGGAACACCTATGGCAACTCCAACCAACGTCCCACTCAAGGACTTTCGTAATATCGGTATTATTGCACACATCGATGCCGGCAAAACCACGACAACGGAGGGGATTTTGTATCGAACTGGTCTCAGCCACAAGATCGGTGCTGTGCACGATGGTGAGACGACGACTGACTGGATGGAGCAGGAGCGTGAGCGCGGTATCACCATTACCTCAGCTGCCGTGACTTGTTTCTGGAAGGGCCACAAGATCAACATTATCGATACTCCCGGTCACATTGACTTTACCGCCGAAGTTGAGCGTTCGCTTCGCGTTCTAGACGGCGCGGTGACGGTGTTTGATGGCAAAATGGGCGTGGAAGCGCAATCTGAAACTGTCTGGCGTCAAGCAAACAAGTATGGTGTGCCACGCATCTGTTTCATCAACAAGATCAACCAGATCGGTGGTGATTTCTACAAGTCGCTCGAGTCTATCCATAGCCGTCTTAGCAAGAATGCCCTGCCGATTCACTTGCCAATTGGGTTCGAAAAAGACATCAATGGTGTCATCGACCTTGTCGATATGAAGGCGTATACCTACACCGACTTTACTGATCATGAGCTCGTTCAGGGCGAGATTCCCGCAGACATGCTTGAAAAGGCAAAGAATGCTCGCAGTCTCCTCGTGGAAGCCGCAGTCGAGGCAGACGATGCACTTATGGAGAAGTTCTTTGAGCACGGCGAGGAAGCAATCTCGGTTGATGAGTTAAAGAGCGCGCTGCGCAAGCGTGTCCTGGCTGGCGATTTCTATCTTGTCACTGGTGGTGATGGTCGCGGAGTGATTGTTGAGAAGGTTCTCGACCTTATGGTTGATTACTTGCCAAGTCCTCTCGATGTTGACGCAATTTGGGGAAAGAATCCTAAAACAGGCGATGAAATTAGTCGTAAGCCTGACGACAAAGAGCCAATGGCTGCTCTCGCCTTCAAGATCGCAACTGACCCATTTGTCGGAAAACTTATCTTCGTTCGTGTCTACTCTGGCGTGTTGACGGCTGGAAGCTATGTGCTCAACACCACCTCTGGCGAAAAAGAGCGAGTTGGCCGTATCGTCCGTATGCATGCCGACAAGCGTGAGGATGTCGATAAGATTGGTGCAGGTGACATTGCGGCCGTGGTTGGCCTCAAGACGACCTTTACTGGCCACACACTAAGTGATCCAGCTCATCCTATCGCACTCGAGGCTATTACATTTCCTGAGCCTCCTGTCAGTATCGCCGTCGAGCCAAAGACCAAAGCCGACCAGGAAAAAATGGGTATCGCCTTGCAGCGCCTTGCCGAGGAAGATCCTACCTTTCGCATTCACACTGATGACGAAACAGGCCAGACGATTATGTCGGGTATGGGTGAGCTTCATCTCGAGATCCTCATCGACCGCATGAAACGTGAGTTCAATGTCGAGGCAAATGTTGGTGAACCGCAAGTCGCCTTCCGTGAGACGATCAAGGGCACAAGCCAGGTCCAGGGTAAGCATGCCAAACAATCTGGTGGACGCGGACAATACGGTGATGTATGGGTTAAGTTTGAAGCGAATGAGCCCGGGAAAGGCTTCGAGTTCATCGACGAGATCAAGGGTGGCGTTGTCCCACAAGAGTATCGTCCTGCTGTCCAAAAAGGTATCCGCGAGACCCTCGAAAGTGGTGTCATTGCTGGCTATCCTGTTGTCGACGTCAAGGCGACACTCTACGACGGTAGTTATCACGATGTTGACTCGAGCGAGTTGGCCTTTATGCTTGCCGGTGCACTCGCAGCTAGAGATGGTATCAAGCAGGCGACCCCGATTATCCTCGAGCCAGTTATGCATGTCGAAGTCACTACACCTGAGGAGTTCATGGGTGATATCATCGGGGACCTCAATAGTCGCCGAGGCCGTATCGAGGCTATGGAAGACCTCATGGGCGGAGCAAAACTCGTCAAAGCAATCGTTCCACTCGCAAATATGTTTGGCTATACCGGTGACATTCGCAGTATGTCTCAGGGTCGTGCTGCGAGCACGATGGAGCTTGCGCACTACGAGGAAGTACCACCAAACGTTGCTCAAGAGATTATTGAGAAGCGATCGAAGTAATAGCTCGAGAAACAATGTAGTATGGTAGCTGGACTCGCGAGGGAGACGGTGAAACTGGTCAACTACAGTAGAGATTGGCCAAGTGACTTTTTGCACGAAAAGGAGTTGCTTCAACCCGTCTTCTCGGGTGAGGATATTCATCACGTAGGCAGTACGGCCGTACAGGGTCTCGTTGCCAAGCCGATCATTGATATCCTCATAGGTGTTGATTCATTTGACGAAGTATATCAAAATATCTCTGGACTTGGGGCATTGGGGTATCACTGGATGCCAGAGCGGATCAAAGATTGGGAAATATTCGTTTCCAAGGGACCCGATCATGCCAGGACCCATTATCTGCACATCGTCCTAAAGGATAGCCCCGCTTTCACCGATGTCCTTGCATTTCGCGATTATCTGCGTGCTCACAGTAACGCAAGAGAGGAGTATGCTGCTCTCAAGAGGCAACTAGCCGAACAGCACGCAAATAACAGAGAGGTCTATACTGCGGCAAAAAGTGGGTTTATTCACTCGATAATCGAACGATCGTATGCCGATGGACTGCCAATCATCCTTTCTCAGGACCAACATGAGCTTGGGCTTGTGGATCCAAAGGACCGTGTTCTGTCGTATACCCGCTATGCAGCGCGAGTTGTTCTTATAAATGGTCAAGATGAGATAGGCCTGATGCACTTTACTAAGACTGACTCCTACAAACTACCAGGTGGCGGTATCAAGACGGACGAGGATCGTCTGGATGGATTGCGGCGTGAAGTACAGGAAGAAGCCGGGTTTACTATTCACACTATTGTCCCGCTGGGAGTTGTTATCGAGCAGCGTTATTTTGATGGCATGCGTCAAATCTCTTACTGTTATCGGGCACTTACAGATCAATTTGTCGGTACGAACCTTACCCAAAAAGAAGCTGCTCAGGGAATGGAGCTCGTCTGGGTGCTTTCATACGCCGAGGCAATTCGGCTGATTCAGTCGGCGACCACTACAGATGAAGATGGTAGCAAAGTTGGGCTTGAAATGATGAAACGTCGCGAAGTAGCAATCCTCGACGCTGCTTCGGCTCAGACAGTGTGAAATATTGACATAAACACCCCAAAGTAGTATAATATATGTTATATGGGAAGAATAGTAACTCTTTCTGGACCCCGCGGTATTGGCAAAACAACAGTTATCGAGAAACTTCGGGATGATCATGGCATTATGCCTATCGTTCCGTTTGCAACGCGTCCTCCCCGATCAGGAGAGCGTGATGGCATTGACTATCACTTTGTATCTAAGAGTGAGTTTGGTGAACTAGCTGCTTCTACGCCGATGTTTGACGTGTTGGAAACTCCGTCAGGAATATATGGGACGCCTCTCAGAGTTCTTGAGCAAGCACTCGATGAAGGTGACGACAGGACATTCAACGTTGCAACCCATACCGCCCTTCAATTACGTGAACAACTGCGTGCGAGAGGCGCCGGATTTGTCCGCACAACACTACTCTTACCGGCTGCCTGGTCTGACATTGCTATGCAAATGAGACAACACGGTGTGCCTGAGGATGAGATAGCCGCCCGACTGGCTGTTGAGCCAACCGATCTTAGCTTGATGCCTCAATTTGATCAGGTAGTTATCAATCGCATTGGACAACTTGATCGTACAGTAACCGATATTGTCGAATATCTTGGTCGTTAACTACGCTAAAAAATAGTGAGCTATAGCTGCATACCAGAAATGCGTTCTCGGAGCGGAATGATCTGGCCCTGCTCTTGCTGATAATTGATAAAGTATGCAGGATACAGTGGTACATGCATCCGATAGAGTTCGTATTGCTGAGAGTCAATAGCCCCCGCAGCTCGCTGCTGATCGAGGAGTGTGCTAATGATACCGTTGAGCGCCTCGGTATATTCTCTGATAGCCTCAGGACTAGCTGCCTCTAGCAACAGACGTGAAGTCGATAGGTACATCTCAAACAGAGGCGAGTCACGGTAGTGACGGAACGTATCTTGATAAAAGAGAGCCAGTTGTCCCCCAAAATATCGTTTCGCTACTTCTTTCATTCGTCGCACTTCATCATTGTGAGGAGTGTAGCTATAAGCTTCCTGGATCTGATCGGCAAACCGCTCCAATATCACATCCTTGGCTTCCATTTCACCGTATAGGTCATCAATCATGGGTAGGCCATACAGTTCACGTGCAAGCTGGAAATACTCATGCTGTGCGGCATCACGTTCGACAGTTTGTGCAACAGCATCGAAATTATGAGCGTTCCAATCATAATCAGCACTAAAGAACGTGTCGTATTTCTCACAGAACGTTGCCAGCACCTCGGGGGGAACACCGAGTGCCTCGTAGGCACGCGTCGAACCAGTCAAACAGAAGTCGGTATTCGCTGACAATACATCGGTAATAGTGGCAGATGGTGCGTGTTCTAAAATTGCTTCAAACACAGGATAAATCCGTCGCTTTGAAGTGTCATAGCCTTGTTCGCGAAGCTCGGCAACGTGCACTCCCTGCATATCTGCCATCACCATCGTTGTCGCCTCTGAAGCCATGCGGTGATGGAGGAAGTTTGCCCGTCCGTGTGTTGCCTGAGTGGTATCATACGGCAGCGGATCCTGTATCAACAGGTGATAGAGGTCGTGAAGCATAAATGTACCCTCATGAATGGGGTCTTTTTTGCGGACAATAGGGAGACCGCCATTTGACGGTGAGTTCCAGTAGTTTCCTTGCAATCGATACTGAGGTGGTTTTAGGAACAACCCACGCTGTTCGCACAGAAAGGCTAGGACATTATTGATGCGCGGATCTTTTTCGATCAATGCGGCAATCATAGGATTGCTGGAAACCCAATCTAGGGGGTTTCGATATATATCAAGACGTCCTTGGTCATCGAAGTAGCGATCGAGGAGGGCTGCATCTTCACGGCAGCTTTGATCCGGGGCCTCAAGACGCTGCGTTTTGGTGATATAATCCGCGAGATCGGTATCACTTGCTGGCGTATGTGTCTCGCCATCCCATAGGTAGACTCCCTCCTCGAGTGCATCATCGATCGACGCTAGCTTGACACCGTAGACGCCAAAGTGACGACGAAGCGTATCTTTGATACCAGCAGCTTCTTCACCGTAATCTAGTGAGGTAGAGTGAATCTCGAGCCGTCGCACCACTTTAGCGTTCCTCCTGAGTAAATATCTCTGGCCATAGTGATGATAAGCAGTCGTTGATTGCACTGAGTGCGGTTTGGTATTCTTTTTCTTTGCCATCATCATGCGCCTGAGCAACTAATTTTTGGAAGTTTCTCAGACTCGCTGTTGCCAAAAAAAGCGTTGCTTTGGCTGAGGGATAGAGCAGATTACGTTCCTCTCTCTCGTCAAGTGATGTCGGTGCTGGCAGTGTAGCAAGTGCATCATCTGTTGCTTCAACGATATTGCGCGTGATTGGTAACAGATCAGCGGAAGGCACGACAATTGGTGGCCGATCTTGGATGCTGGTGCGAGCATTGGTGACACGGCTGAGATGCACGACGTCGCGCTGAGAATTAAATTCATTTTCGACACCACTCGAAACGCCAGCAACAAGCAGATTGGCTGTGGTTGTATGTGCGATGGAGTGATGACCACGGGCAATGACAGATGGATACAGGGCGTCAAGAGGCTTGTTGCCACTATTGAGGTACGACATTCCGGCCGAAGCCGCCATCATGTTTCGGCCACCATCCTGATACAACGCCAGTAATTCTGGGCTAATCGGTACACCGCCGATTCCTACCAAGCTTACGCTTGGCCCACGGATATATCGTCCTTCATCATCCCAGCTTGCGCAACCAGCAAACCCCAGTGCAGCGGCAAGTTTGTTCGCGCGCGGTTCACGGGCTATCGCCTCGAAAAAGTCTGCAATATCGAGTGTTGGTGTAGAGCCCATCACCTCAACCTTACTTGTCATAGTCAACTACCTTTCCTGATGCGTCAGTTAGTATTCCCGTTGCTTCATCAAATGTATATGGCATGCGGCTTATGTCAATTAACCCTTTTCCAAGCATGCGCAGTGTCAGCGGATAGATCTGGTGCTCAGCTTGTTTGATGCGCTGATGACAGGCCTCGTCAGTCATATCAGCGGGGGCGTGAATGGGAAGCGACCGAATAAACGTTGCACCAGTGTCGACTTTGTCAGCGACGACGTGTGTTGATGCACCTATCATGCCGTCGGTGCCTTCGCGCATCGCGCTTATTGCATCCATCCCCCTAAAAAGCGGAACACCACTTTCATCGGTAACGGTTAAATCGGCCGGGTGTGCGTTGATACCTGGCAGCTCACGAACAAATTTACCTTTTGAAATCTTCATAAAACCAGCATAAAAACACGCCGTCACACCGCGTTCGCCTAATTCGGCGCAGAGTGCATCGAAGTAGGCTTCTCGCTCGTCTGGAGTGCGAAACCGATCGACAGGACGTAGCAAATAGTCAAGTCCGTGCTCACCGGCGACCTCAGCTCCTCTTGAGCTCGGTTGATCGGATACCACGGTAGATATATCATATAACTTACGAATGTCAGGGTCACCGAGGAGACGCTCGGCATTTGACCCACCCAGGCTCATCAAAACAGCAACGTTTGGTCGAGTCTGGAAAGTATCGATCACTTTTTGAGTTAATTCCGTCACGTAACTTTTGCCTCCGCAGCAGGTTATGTTCTAATGATAATTATTATATCACAAACATCAACAAAATTCAAGCGTTATTAAGCAAATATTATACAAAAGCTAGTAAAAGTGATATAACAGGTAAACTATGACGAAGATAGTCCTCACCGGTGGGCCGCATACGGGCAAAACCTCTCTGCTTGAAGCATATGCTCGTTTTGATCCGACAGTTGTCGCCTTTCCTGAGCCGGCGTCCGTCGTATTGGCTGAACACCATGGCGAAAAGGGCTATAGCGTCGATGAATTGATCGCAAATCCTGAACAGTTTTGCGGGGCATGCCTAGAGGTAGCTCATCGTCAGCATCAATCTGTTGCTGATGACTCTATAGCTGTCTTTGATCGAGGCGTAGCCGATACCATCGTCTATGCTCAGATGGCTGGCTTGGATGGTATTGCGGATCGTGCCGCACAAAGTGCAAAGATAGCTGCCTATGACACGGTTATCCTATGCGAGTTTGTCGGCACGTACGGCGAACGCTTTGAGACAATTGAACAAGCTATGGAAATACACCAGCGGTTGGCGCAGCTGTATAAAGAACTTGGTATCCGGACAATCACTATGCCGGACGTGGCGATCTCAGAGCGAGTGGGCATTCTTCATCAGATCGTTAAGCAGGCTCCTAGAGGGTAACAAACATAGATGTGCTACAATAACCAACATAATTGAGGATACGTATATGACCGATAAGAAAGTATTGAGAGTTGTAGGGTGTATTGTCAGGCATAATGCTGATATTTTGATGTTATTCCGTACGAAGAAGGAAACTGATCCATCACTCTGGGGAATACCTGGAGGAAAAGTTGAAGCCGGAGAGACAGATGACCAGGCGATCGCTCGAGAGTTGTTTGAGGAAACGGGCATAAAGTCTGAGGTATCACAATTTAGGAGGCTGGGCGAACTTCCTATCGAGTATCCCAATATGACCGTCGTTTTCCCAGTTTTTGAACTACACGTTAACCAAAGGCCGTCAGTAGTTCTTCAACCAAGAGAGCATGTTGATTACAAGTGGATGACAGCTGAGCAAATACTGGCTCACGCTGACTTGATGCAAGATGTCGATGTCATCATAAAAACCTTCGCACTCAATAAATAGTTGCTATTCTGCCCATGTTTAATGCAAAAAGCATGTGCTTGTGTTTTAGCTTGCAGTAGATACACTGTATATTTGTACCGTCTATCCCGACAACCGTTGGTGGGAGGTGAAAGATGAGCGGTCACATCGACGATCTGTACGAGGGGTTACCGAGCTCGGTGCTGGGAGTGCCGGTTTACCCGGCTTACAAGTGGTATGTTCCGCAGGGCTGGGTAGCCGTCGATGCGCGCCGCGGCACCGGTATCGTGGTTGCCGCCATGTGGGGCGCACAGACGCTTCGCACGTACGGGCCACTCACCTCGAAAGAGGTGACAAACCTCGGTGCACGACTCACTATGTTGCAGGCAGCACTCTACCTACGCAACTGGCGGGCAACGGAGGCGCTGAGGGGAGGATATTCCAACGGTCGCCTCACCTGATCGGTCGTCGAGTTGGGCGTACTCCGTGATACACGGAGTACGCCCAACAGGCAATTAGTTTTTTGTTACAATAAAGTTATGAGAGTACCCGAACATCACTACAGAAGTTCTCATGCCGCAGCGGCACTCGTTTTGGTGGGAACAACCGGTATAGTTCTCGGTATGCTCCTAGCACCCGATACGTTGTGGCTCCAGCTTCACCTAAGTCGTCTCGGCGAGCATGGTTATCTCTCTGCAGCATTATTTAACGCTTCACTTGTGGTTGCAGCGATCTGTCTGATGACGATGGGTATATTGGTTCGAAAGGATATGTATGGCATAGATATGCCCAGGGGCGCTGAGTTGATCCGTAATTGGTTTATTTCTATTGCATTTTGCTGGATCGGGCTTGCTGTGTTTACCTATGACCAACATCCCCATATTCATGACTTTTTCGGCTACGGAGAGTTTACGTTGCTCTGCTCGCTGATGTTCTTTCTGAAAAATATATCAGACGCTTTTTCTGATCGGACGCACTATATTGGCTACATTGCAGTACTCACTACGGGACTCCTGATGGCAGTCTATCATCTTACACACAGTATTTCGCTTCTATCGGTTGAACTCTATGGGCTGGTCTATGCCTATGCGTGGTTTTTGTCGTTAACGCACGATGTAGGCAAACCTACGCGTCATTTTTAAGGTTTGTTTAAGACATTCATTTGATACTGAACACATAAGTCAATAAAAGGAGAATATATGAAAACGGTTATCGAAGAAACAGACTCGCCAGTAGTCGCGTCGCATGTTTGCACAGCACACTGTCATACCGAAGTAGCATCCAGCTCAAATAGGACAATGTATATTGCAGTCGCAATGACGGCACTATTCTTTTTCATTGGTATTCTGCTCGGATATTTGATCGGTCATCAAAGTTCACTGCAGTATGGCAACGGTCGCGGCGGTATGATGGAGCCACGATCTCAAATCAATGGCGATAGCAATTTTGGTGGTAGGTATCGGGGCATGATGCGATCATCGACAACAGATCAGCCAACAACACAAGTGCCAACAGCACAACCAGGTGGTAATTAACAACAGATGGATACAAAAAACAAGATTTTTGTTGTTATTGGCTCAGCTGCCCTTATCGCTGCGGCCGGTTATGGGGCAGTGACGCTATTGTCTGGAGGTGATCGTCCGTCGTATGTAGCGACAAACTCAGTCTCAACGACAAATTCGAGCATAGCGAGCAACACTCAAACGACTAATACTACAGCCACAACGTCTTCTGGTGATTCCTCGACTGCTACGTCCTACAAGGATGGCACGTATACGGCGTCTTCAAGCTACAACGTTCCGCACGGTGGTCAAAATAGCATCAAGGCAACGATCACCATTTCGGGAGGTAAAATTACCGCTGCAAGCGCGACCAACTCGTACACAGATCGTGAGTCGGCTATGTACATCGATAGCTTCAACAGTTACGTGAACTCAGATGCAACCGGTCAGTCACTCGCTGGCTACTCACCAAGTAGGATTGGTGGGGCAAGCTTGACTACCTATGCGTTTAGTAATGCCATTGACACAATTCGTGCGCAAGCAAAAGCATAAGTAGTGAGGGAGGGCGCCATAAGTAAACTCTATGAGTTTGATGCAATCGGCACGCACTGGTGGCTTGAGATACTGAGTGGTCAGGAGTTTAGTCAAGAACTAAGAGCTGATCTCGACGACATTGTCAACCAGTTTGATAAACGGTACTCACGCTTTCGTGATGATTCTTTAGTAGCTGAATTACTAAGGACAGGAAAAGTGATCAATCCACCAACTGAAATGGTGAAGATGATGGAGTTTGCAAGAGAGATGTACCATGCATCGGACGGCGTGTTTGATATCACGATAGGCAATACGCTCCATCGTCTCGGCTACGGCAAGCGGAAGGCTGCGCGGCAACTTCACGTGCGAGACTTCTGGCGTGATGTTGCCGTTTCGGATAATGAAATTGTCTTGCCAGAACCCGTCATGCTTGATTTTGGAGGGTTTGGTAAAGGTTGGCTAATCGACGTCTTGTCGCAGCATTTGCGCGACTTTGGTATCGATGCGTTTATTGTCAATGGCGGCGGTGACCTCTACTGCCAGTCAGAAACACCGATTGAGTTCGCGCTGGAGCATCCCACCGACTCGACCAAAAAAATTGGCCAAACACAGATTACATCAGGAGCACTGGCGGCGAGTAATACCCTCAAGCGCGTTTGGCAGGATGGCAATCAGACCAAGCATCATATTATCGATCCCCGTCGTGATGATTCAAGCGACAGCGATGTTGTCGCGACATATGTGCGAGCCGCTACGGCGTGTATTGCCGATACGATGGCAACTATCCTAATTCTTCGTCCAGATCTTGAACGCGTGCTGCAAAAACAATATGGCCTCCAGACTATACTGGTACGCAATAAATAAGAGGAGGATTGCTCGAAATTACCATTCGAATTTCTCTGAGTGGATGGCATGTTCGGGTACAGTAAGCGTCGCGAGGTTACTGCGCATCGCAGCTATCATGCCAGGGGGGCCACAAAGATAATAATGGAAACGCGTCGGGTAAATCAGGTATTTTTTGAGGAGCTCAGCGGTAATATAGCCGGCTTCCTCTCCTTCGCCGAGCGAGCCGTCTTCGCAGTTATAAACACAAATACACCTGTCACCGAGAGCAGACTTAAGCGTCGGTATCAGAACAGCCGAAGAGCGACTGCGATTGGCAGCAAAAAGCCACTGTTCGCGGATAGTTCCTTGCTGCATGATGCGATCGGCAAAGGGGGTGATGCCGATTCCACCCGCGAGGTACACGACAGGCGTAGTATCATCGGAGACCAGTTCTTCCATAAAGCTGCCATAGGGTCCACTCAGGAATACGGTCGAATTGACTTGCAGCTTTTTTAGTTCCTTTGTGTACATGCCAAAGACACGGTAGGCGAGCACTATCTCGTCCGTGGCCTGGTCATACCGAACAACACTAAAGGGGTGGTCTTCGCTGAGATACCCCAGCTTTATATACACATATTGACCTTGCTTTGGAGTCAGACGGTGAGAAGTGAGGGGACGTAGCCGAAGAGAGTAGTCAGATTCAGTTAATTTTGCCTGGCTGACTACGATATAACGAGTCCGGTCAAGGTTGAGAAATGACCGCATTCTCAGGAGTGAAAAGGCGAGAAGGACAAGTCCCAACAAGAGGAGGTAGGCCTTTATAAGAACGTGTGTTTGCTCTTGAGAACCCAAGTCAAGCACATGAAGCAGGGCAAAGGGAAGACACACATAGGTGACAAAATGGAAATATTTCCAGGTACGCCATGATAGTTTGTCCCGGATAACTGCTGAACTAATCCAAATGATGATGAGAAGCCAAAATGCAATTTGTCCTAGCAAAATATGTCGTTCAGCGACCGTGTCAAGCTTTGGGATAAACGAATAGAGCAGCGACTTTCCGTAACTATAGGTAATCAGTAAGGGGTGAATAGCAATTAGCACAACGCCGTACTTACCGATCCACTTGTGAATTGATAGTACTGGTGCCAAGTCAGTAAACCAGAGCCCCATCACGCTTTTTGTACCCAAAACATACATCCACAGCAATAAGACGAGTCCGATATACCCGAGGATTGCTGATGCATAGAGTGCCAGGGAGGGAGGTGAAACTACGCTGGGAAATGTGAGAAGCCCAAAACAGGGCACGAGTGAAATTGAGATAGCCGCGTATAGCGCAGCGCGTTTATTGCGTTCTTTCATGCTATTTACTAGCATATGGTATCGAAGCTTAAAATAAGCTAAAAAACACAATCGGGATAGTATCGCGTTGCCGTCGCTCCCGGGTCTTTACATCACCCATATTTTCCTCTATAATCAATTCCATACGCGCGGCGCGTGTTGGTTTGTATGAAAGCGGGTTTGTTTTTGTACGACCTCGGCTCGCGTCGTGAATACGTAATAATAATAAATTAGGAGAAATACACCTTTATGGCAGACTTTGATCGTTCAAAGCCTCACGTCAACGTCGGTACTATGGGTCACGTCGACCATGGTAAGACTACGCTGACAGCAGCTATCACTGCGGTGCTTGCAAAAAAGCTCCCTAGTGACACAAACAAGCCGGTCGCTTACGACCAAATCGACAACGCTCCCGAGGAGAAAGCGCGTGGTATCACCATTGCGAGCTCTCACCAGGAGTACGAGTCAGAAAAGCGCCACTATGCGCACGTTGACATGCCAGGCCACGCCGACTATGTCAAGAACATGATCACGGGTGCCGCTCAGATCGACGGTGCTATCCTCGTGGTTGCTGCAAATGATGGCCCATTGCCACAGACCCGCGAGCACGTTCTACTTGCTCACCAGGTCGGTGTGCCAAAGATCGTTGTCTTCCTCAACAAGATGGACCTTGCAGATCCTGAACTCGTCGAACTCGTCGAGATGGATGTTCGTGAGCTCCTCACCAAGAACGGCTACGATGGCGACAATGCACCTATCATCAAAGGTAGTGCAACGAAAGCTCTCGAAGGCGATGCAGCTAGCGAAGATGCCGTCATGGAACTCGTCAAGGCACTCGATGATTACATCGATGAGCCAAAGCGTGATCTCGACAAGCCATTCCTCATGCCAATCGAAGATGTCTTCTCAATCAAAGGCCGTGGTACAGTTGCGACTGGTCGTATCGAGCAGGGTGTTGTCAAGATCAACGATGCAGTTGAGATTGTCGGACTCAAAGATACGCAGACCTCAGTTGTTACCGGCATCGAAGCGTTCAAGAAGAACCTCGATCAAGGTCAGGCTGGCGACAACGCTGGTCTCTTGCTTCGCGGTATCGAGCGCGAGCAAATTGAGCGTGGTCAGGTAGTGGTCAAACCAGGTACTCTGACACCTCACACCGAGTTTGAAGCTGAAGTCTATATCCTCAAAAAAGAGGAAGGTGGACGTCACACGCCATTTAGCAAGGGCTACAAGCCACAGTTCTACTTCCGCACCACTGACGTGACGGGTGAAGTTGAACTACCTGCTGACAAAGAAATGGTCATGCCAGGTGATCAAGTAACCTTCAAGGTGAAGTTGCTTGCTCCTATCGCTATGGATAAAGGTCAAGACTTCGCTATCCGCGAGGGTGGCCGTACTGTCGGCGCAGGTGTTGTCACGAACATCACCAAATAATTACACTTGTAATTAACAAAAACGCCCCAATAAACAGGGGCGTCTTTGTTTTTGAAATAATCTACTTGGTAACTTCGTATAATGAAGGTAATGCACGAAGAAAAACTAATCACACTCATAAAAAATGGGGAGACACAGGCATATAGTGCACTTGTCGATCGATATCAGACAGGCCTCATCATTCATTGTGACAATATAGTTAAGGATCGCGATCTAGCAGAGGATATCGCACAAGAAGCATTTGTCCGTGCTTATCAAGCTCTCAAGTCGTACAACGAAACTAAGGGGGCATTTTCGACCTGGCTATACCAGATAGCTACAAATTTGGCGAAAGACCAGCTACGGAGAAGTCATAAAAAGATTGACCTTGCTGAGATAGATATGATCCCTCAAGAATTGCCTGTACTTACTCAAAGTGAAAAGAGAGAGATCCGCGATACTGTACATGCATTACAACCACCAGAATATGCGCGCGTTATCGAAGCCTACTTTTGGGAAGGAAAGCGCTATCAGACGATTGCCGCCGAGCTCTCAGTACCTGTCAGTACTGTAGGGACATGGATAAAACGCGCGAAAGCTCAGTTACGAAAGGAGTTATCATGAAATCGGACTATATGTTAATTGCGGCACGACCAGACGCTGCAACTACCGATAAACAATTCACCGACGCCGTGATGAAACGCATCATCAATACCAAGACATCTCGGAGCGTCTTTGCTAGTCTACGCCGCCGGGGGCCGGTATTTATCGTACTTGTAGTACTTTTAGCAATTGGCGCTTTGTCTTCGACCGCCTATGCCATTACGTATCTCTGGACACGTTCACATACAGCAGTCACCTCATCACTTGATAGAGACGGACGAAAAACATATTCAATCAAAACAGAGGGGTGCGAGCCGGGTAATCTCAGTTACGAATACAAGCTAAAAAAAGGTGCGACTCTCAGCGACACCGATGTGCAGCGACTGATGAGCGCCTACTGCGAGCAACAAGCGGTCATCCAATGGGCCGTGCAAACATGGCCAAATGATTCAAGTACGATCAATCACTCAATTCCCGGCTATGTTAGCCATGTAGCCATGACACTCGTTAGTAATCCGTTAAAGAATAGATCGATGACACGTCAATCGATTACAACCAGTGAGTTCTTGCTTCAACAATCAGACAATGATCAGCAGACGACAAAAGTCGAATCTGACACCAAGATACTTATTGACGGACAGCTGTCGACGATAGACAAGCTTGATGCATCAAAAGCAGTGCTTCTTGTCACTCGCCAAGACATCGACCAGAAAAACCAAGATGACTGTACGGCAGTCTCATGCTCAAGCGATACGCTTCGCGACGATACAAAACTTGTCGCACTAGTGCAGCTAAGCTATCCGCTAGAGTATTATTACGGGTTTAAAGATCTCGTTCTTAGTAGACCTTGCACGCACAATGCCATCGATTTCTGTCCATTGAGTACCGATAATATCATCGTGTTTTGGCGGAACGGAGCCGGGGACTACATAAATAGTGCAAAGTGGAAGGAAACATCGGGTGTGATTCAGTCGATTGGTCGCGACAAAATCACCATACAAACACGTGCAGGTCGCATAGTGACTGTTCATACGGACGCTAACACTGTCAATGGTTTCAATGCACGTCCTACGAGCAATAAAGGCTTCCAGGTCGCCGTAGGTGATACACTCAATATTTCCTACCTTAGCTTTCAGGACCAGGTTCTAGCAGATGATATTCCGTTCGTAAATTTAATGCAGCTTGAGCTAGTGATCGAAAGTCAAGCACAACATCAAAAATATTAATGATATCACTGATGCGGAGTGAGGTAAATCTCCGCCATCATGCAACGAACGCTACCGCCCCCCAGCTTCTCGATAGTGGGAATGGCGCTTGAAATGAGCGGGTTATAAGATTCTAATTCCGAGAGCTGAGACTCCGTAAGCGACTGTCGTGCCTGTTCGGACATGACAAGAAAAGGATTACCTGCATGGTCCCATACCTGCAGCATATTCCCCGCAAATTGTTGAACTTGACCTTGGGTTATCTCAATCACTCTCTTGTCAGATGCTTCCAAGCGACTTCTGAAGCGTGTTACATCGGCATGTTCACGGAGCGCCTCTAAACAGACGACAGCATAACGATCAGCAACCGCCATTAAAACATTGGTGTGATAAATCGGTCGGTTTTCGGTATCTGTCGCATGAAATCCAACAACGATATAGCCGAGTTGCTCAGAAACAAATGCGAGTAGCTCAGGATCAGTACGCTGCGAGTAGCCGGCATACGCGACTCTATGTACGTGATCAAACACGATACTTCCCGTTCCCTCGAGATACCGCTCAGTCTATGCATGGTGACTCAAGTCGAGTACCGATCTAACCTCGAACTTCTCACGTAGGGTTGGCAAGATCTCTTTGTTTATCTCGCGGCGACGATTCTCGGCCTTCATAGGATAGATAATAACCTGACCATCGCCATGAGTACTGAACCAATTGTTGGGGAAGAGCGAGTCGGGCGTATGAGGAGTTGGCGTATCGTCGACGACTGTGATATCGACGTGATGATCGGTCAACACACCGACTAAGGTATCAAACTCATCCTGAGTGCGGCCGCGGGCGTTTCGAACCGTTCTCATAGGGGTTTGGTAGTGGTTATCGACCGCAGTTTGGCGGTTATAGCCAAAGCGGTGAGGACGGACCATAAGGATTGATGACGGCTTCTCCATGTTGCCGTATAGTATCACATCAGTTGAGCACTGAAAATACCCGAAAATCTACAATGTGTCGATCAGTCGGACAAGCCGGTCTTCGGCGGCAGCACCTCCCGTCAAACGGCGACGGTGAGATGGTTTGGTGTTTTGCGTGGGTTCGGTACGAACCGAGTGAGACCTATTGGGTCGTTCGTGATGACGTGCTGTCAGTGATTTTGGGGCAGACGCCCCTGGTTGTGAAACAAAAGTCAGGGCTTGTCCTGACTGCCCCGCGCGGCCTGTACGACCGATTCGGTGTACATAGTCCTCGTATTGCTTCGGAGCATCAAAATTAATCACATGCGAAACGTTAGGAATATCGAGTCCGCGTGCAGCAACGTCTGTTGCCACCAAGATGCGGACACTGCCTGACTTAAACGCACGCAATGCTCGATCACGCTGACCCTGAGATTTATTGCCATGGATAGCTTCTGAAGTAAAGCCCTCCTTGGACAGCCGATCTGAAAGTCGCTGCGCAAAGTGTTTGGTGTCGCAAAACACGATCACCTTATCGAAGCCATCTTTACGCAGCAGTTCGAGTAGCAGCTCGATCTTGTGAGCCTTGTCTCGAGCATGAATAACATCTTGTTCGATATGATCATTGGTCTCGTTTTTGATAACAGAGACCGTGACGGGATCATGCATAAACTCTTCAACGATCGCCTTGACATCAGTTGTCATCGTCGCGCTAAAACAAAATGTCTGGCGCTTGCGTGGCAATTCTGACTCTATCTTGCGAATATCACGAACAAATCCCATATCACACATACGATCTGCTTCGTCGAGCACAAATGTGGTGCAGCTCGCAAGCCGTAAGATGTTTCGATCGATCAGATCATTGATACGACCCGGCGTGCCAACGATAAGGTGTGGCCCGCGCTGTACCTCCCTGATCTGTCGGTTCATATTGACCCCGCCGACGACGAGTGCAGAGTAGAGTTTCTGACCTGCAGAAAAACGTCGAAACTCGTCGTTTATTTGCTGGGCCAGTTCACGTGTGGGAGCAAGGACGAGCGCGCCTTGTACCGTACGCGAGATGGCAAGTGCATTGATAATCGGCAGCAAAAAGGCGGCAGTCTTACCAGTGCCGGTATTTGCAAGACCGATCACATCTTTGCCAGCAAGTCCTGGTTTGATGGTCTGGTCTTGAATCGGTGACGGTGTCTCATACCCGATATGGCCGAGCGTTGCAATCGTTTGAGGATTCAAGCCAAAGTCGTTAAATGAGTGAGTAGGGGTGTACGGTGTCTCGTCGACAGGGGCAATAGCCTTATTGATAAAACGACTTGCGTGGATTTCTTGTGTTGAGCGTTTTGCTGGAGTGCGTTTTTTCCCCGCAAAGCGAGGTGAATAGTGAGACGTTCGTCTCGAGTTACTTGTACGTGGGCGCATCAAAAACCTTTCTTGTGCGTTGCTATACGATGAACGACAAGAATTATTCTCTAGCAAGTATAAAACGAGTATTCATCCGGTAGGATTTGTTCTACTGCAATGATTGTAGCATAAAGGTTATGAAAACGCAATAGTAAATATGGTATAAACTAGTTACCTAGTGACTCAAACACATGCGGGGGAATGCGAATACCGATGCGCATCGTTTGGCGTAGCACCACGCCATGTCCATTTTGCGAAGGGAGCTCTACTCTATTCTTGCCATCTGCCAGGTAACACTCAAACCCAAGTGATTTCACATGCTCGGCTAAAAATGAATAAAGCTCTCGCAGCGTCTCATCTGATGACCATGCGTCGGAAGCTACATCATAGAGCGCGACCTCAATCTTATCCTCCAACATCTTTTCGATGAGTTCGGTAATGGCTGAAACGTGCGACGCTGCCAATGTTTCCATAAACGATGGACGTGTTTCACGGTCTGGGCTGGTATCAATAGAAGAAGTCATGTTTCTCACTATAAGTCGCACCGCTATGGGCGTCAAGCGCTCACTTTTCAACTCAAGATACCTATGGTATAATCTTGCTATATACTAATCGCACCAGAGAACTCGCCCAGACGCTGTCTACACCGAATCGAGGAGAGGTTACTGGAGCATCGCCATTGAGAGGAGATTTTGATCATGGCAGACACAAAACCGGCAGAGGGACTACGTATCCGCATTCGTCTCAAAGCATATGATCACAAGGTGATCGATCAATCAGCAAAGCAAATCATCGATACTGCAATCCGTTCGGGAGCGCAAATCGCAGGACCGGTACCGCTTCCGACACGCCGAAGTACCTACACTGTCGTCAAAAGCCCCCATGTTTACAAAATGGGCGGCGAAGCCTTTGAGATGCGCGTCCACAAACGCTTGATCGATATTACCAACGCAACGCCCAAGACGATCGATAGTTTGCAAAATCTCTCGCTCCCTGCTGGAGTTGATGCCGAAATCCGCATGTAACTAGGGTTACGACTTTTTCTAAAAACCCTCCTCAATTACTGAGAAGGGTTTTTGGTTAATTAGTTGTAAAAAACCTATTTTTTTACTTTAAGAGGAACATAAATGGCATCAGACGCAGCGTTCGTCTGATCAATTTGATCATAGATACGTTGCACTTTTTCATTGATACTGATGACCCATAAGCCCAGACCGAGTACCAAAGCACAGAGGATGAACCAATACAGTGTCTGATGTGTCATACGGAAGGTAAAGAATGGATCAGACGGACGCGAACGTCTAAACGATCGAACGACAGGTTGCGGTGAAGCGGATACCTTACGAACAACGGTTTTCTTGACGGAATCGGGTCGTTTCTTGGGAGCGGGTTTCTTTTTTGGTGTGGCCATGATGAGATATGTCCTGCTTATGCTATTCTGGGCTTCATTATCTACGACTGTACCAAAAAACACAAGTAGCGCTTATGCTATACTGTCGGTATGGTTTCCGAGAGAAACAAACAACGCACGTATGCCCGAAATCGCCTTTTTTCTCGGCGGGGGTATGAAAAGCAACATGAAACGGATGGCCAATACCTCTTAAAATTGGTGCTCTATGTGCTGTTAGCGACGGTCTGGATAAAGTTCCGCACTCCTATCGTCCTGTGGTCAACAATACCGTTAGGGGCAATACCAGTCGGCATGGTATTTGGGATGTTGATTGTCAGGCGGTTTGAAGCCTACCAGTTTGATAGAAAACTATGGTATGCCATACTCATCATTGTCGGCATCCTCTGCTACTTTGTCCCTGCCGGAATTGCTCTATGAGGCGACGTGCCCGTCGAGTGCGTTTCCCCTGGGCGCTGGTGATAATCGTCTCTATCATCAGCGGAACAGCATTATTTTTTGTGGTCAGTTGGCTTCGCCCCGTCACCGAAGCCATCAATGAGCAGTATTTTTGGGTTGATGCACGCTACGAAGGAGTCAAGTCAAAAGTTACCTCTGCTTCGTCTCGGCATATGACGATGATGGTGGAATATCCTGAAATGGACAACAAAACGATAACCGCTAGTGTGCGTAGTTACCTCGACGAACGAAAAACGCAGTTCTTAAGAGATGTAGAAGGTGCACGTATGATCGTGCCTCGCCCCATGTCAAAACTGAATGCTACCTACCAGCTCACAAACAAGGGCACCGACACTATCTCAATCTTGGTACAGAGCAGAAGTGAGGTGGGGGGATCAAGCCCCCGAACTGATGTCAGGGCGTGGACATTTGATCTAAAAACTGGCAAAGAAATCACGCTCCGCGACCTCTACGGCGAAAAGACCACCGACGGTATCGCACGGACAAAGCTCTACCTCAAACAAAAACTGATGGCTCGTCTCGAGGTAACAAACGAATATGATGACCGCCTCGTCAATAAGGTTTTTGACAACCCCACATTTGGATCATTTGTCATTACAAACCCCCATACCATTCAATTTTCATTTGGGCAAGGCGTGATTGCCAGCGAAGCGGCAGGTGCTATCGATGTTTCATTGCCAATTGATAACTTGCAACTGTTTTTGCAGACCGATCAAGCCAGAAAACTTCTTGATGTTGTTTCGATAGATCAAATCCCAGAATATCAACCGCTCAAAAAGGGTGAGGTTGACTGCTCAAAGCTCAAATGTATTGCCTTGACGTTTGACGACGGGCCGAGTAACTATACCAGCCAGATATTGGATGCGCTGCAGCGTTATCATGCGCATGCAAGTTTCTTTGTCATCGGTCAAAATATTGATAAGCACCGCGGCGTACTGAAACGAGCGTCTGATGCTGGAAACACGATCGGGAACCATAGTTGGGGTCATCCATCACTTTCTTATCTGACACCAGCTCGTATCAATGACGAGCTGATCAAGACAAATAATGCAATCAAGCAAGTTACTGGTAAGGATACACCCTATATGCGTCCGCCAAATGGCGCCATCAACCACACGGTCTACACCGTGCTAGCCGAGCGTAAGATGACAGCAATCATGTGGTCGGTAGATACGCGCGATTGGGCTGATCGCAACACTGATATCGTGTACAACCGAGTGATAGCGGGGGCAAAACCGGGTGCGATTATCATTTTGCACGATATCCACCAGACGAGTATCGCGGCTGTTCCACGCATCCTCGAGACACTCACGAAACAGGGGTATGTGTTTGTCAGTATTGAGCAGTTGTTTGGGCCAAATGGTTCTCCGGGTAAGTCTATCTACAGTGCAAATTAAAAACAACTCTGTTTAGTGACAGAGTTGGGACGACGACAGACGGGGAGCTCACAGGAGAGCTCACCCGACTGTCGTCATATGTCGCCTAGTCCTGACGGATGAGGTGGTACAGGTGACCGACCCGCTCGTAGATGTCCAGGTGACTAGATCCGAGCGCATCGGCGGCGTCGGCCACCGCGCCGACGATAGGGCGGTGCTCGCGGTCGACCCACAGGTCGCGGTCACCAAAGTCCACCACCGAGTGGTCGTAGTCCTCACCGACGACGTACTTCGCGCAGGCGGTCACGATGGCGACGATGGTCTCGTCGATCTCGTAGCCACTGCCTCGCAGCGATGCGAGGGCATCGTGCCAAACCGTTTTCCAAGTCGGCACACGGTTTCTGCTCACAGATCCTCCTAGGACACGGGACGGCCCTGTTGCCGTCATAGTGCCATACTATATCATATAATCTCCGAAAAATCGAAAAGCCCGCCTCCTACGGGCCTCTCGACGGAATGACTCCGGAGAATGCGGACGTAGGAGCGGGCTGCGAGGAGCGCTTAGTCCCTAGAACGGTGACCGACGGCTTGGTTCGCCATTTCGATCCGAACTGGGTTCGAGAAGCGCGCGAACCGCGACAGCAGGACGAGTCGCACCATGTACTGGTAGTCAGTCGTGAACCGACGCATCCAGATGTACACGACATCGCCGATGAGTCGGCGCTGTCGATTGTTGAGGTGCGCTCCGAGAGGCGTGATGGCCTCAGGGTCGAACGGTAGGTCGAGCGACGAGGCATCGACGCCGATGACGTACTTCGCGATCTCCGTCACGAAGTGTTGGTCGCCTTTCTTCATGTCGAGTGGCGCGTCGATGCGGCCGGTTACTCCTCGCACGACCTCGTAGACACGCTCAAGCCGAGCCGCCTGCTTGTCGCTGATTGGGTCGCCGAGACTCATCGTGGGTCGCGACATCACCACATCATCTCCGGGTCGCCGATCCTGATTTGCTGGATGCGGTAGCGCCCGAACCGCAGCGTGTACCGCTTCCGAGCGTTCTGGGCGTACAGCTCACGGACCTGCTGCCCTGAGAGCGTGTTCTTGCCCGCGTCGCTTTGGGATGCGACGTACTCCACCGCCTTGTCGCGGTCACGGAAGGCGATGACCGGGTTACCGCCTTTGACCACCAAATAGACTTGCATGACACCTCCTGTGCCACTAGTAGGAACACTGTTCGCTTTGCATGCGCGTAGCGAATCCGACATTACTATTTTTACTACTTTATTTGCTCTTTGTCAATTTTTGAGCTTTTGCTTCATTTTCTCTGTTGTGTCTCTTGACACGACTCAATCTATTTGATAGACTGAGCATTGTAACTTATTACGTAATACAAACTTGTTCCTGTGTGAATCAGTAGGTCCTGTAGAGGGAAACCACTGGCCACCGGGGATTTTAAATGGGAGCAAAGAGGGCTATGAAAGCACTTCTCGGTACCAAAATTGGTATGACCCAAATCATCGGTGAGGACGGCGCGGCTATTCCAGTCACGTTGATTCAGGCCGGCCCAGTGACTGTGACTCAGGTCAAGTCCATCGAAAGCGATGGCTACAACGCAGTTCAAGTGGCATATGGTGAGGGTAAGAACCTGAGCAAGGCCGTGGCTGGACATGTCAAATCAGCCAAAGTGTCCCCGAAGGAAATTCGGGAATTTCGCATCGACGATCTCGGTGAGATCAAGGTTGGTGACAGTTGGGATGTCACGGAGTTTACACTCGGTGATGCAGTGGACGCAACAGGTATCAGCAAAGGTAAAGGCTGGGCTGGTACTATCAAACGTCACAATTTCAAACGGCACCGCAAGACTCACGGTGGTAAGGGTAACACCCGCAAAGTCGGTTCGATCGGCTCAATGTACCCACAAAAAATCTTTAAAGGCAAGCGCATGGCCGGTCATATGGGTGCCGAGCAGGTAACAGTACGCAACCTCACCGTTGCCTACGTCTCTGCTTCAGACAACCTCATTGGTGTCAAAGGTGCTGTGCCGGGCCCCAAAAAGGGCTTAATTGTCATCAATGGAGGTGCTAAGTAATGGCTACTGCAGAAACAAAGCCAGCAAAAGCTACCTTGCCTAAGAGCGTCTTTGCAGTTGACGTGCCAAATCACGAGCTTCTAAAACTCGCGTATACGGCCTTTCTTGCAAATAGCCGCAAGGCAAGTGCGACCACCAAAACTCGCGGTGAAGTGAGTGGTGGTGGCAAAAAACCATGGAAACAAAAAGGTACGGGTCGTGCTCGCTTCGGAAGCACGCGTAACCCGATCTGGCGCCATGGTGGTATCGTCTTTGGCCCAAGTGGCAACGAAAATTACAAGCTGAAGCTGTCAAAAACCAGCAAGCTTGTTGCACTTCGCCAAGCACTGACATTGGCCAACCAAGACAAGAAAATTACTGTAACTGATATCAAGACAACTGGCAAAACCGCCGAGATTGCCGCATTTCTGACAGCACAGAAGTTTCATGAGGATGCAAAAGTCTTGCTTGTCGTCGATGACAAGACTCCAGAATTGCTCCGTGCAACCAACAATATGCAGCAGGTGCTCCTCGTCCGCGCAAATTACCTGAGTGTCTACTATATTCTCAATGCTGATCAAATTGTTATGACGCCAGCCGCTCTCAAGGTCGTTGAGTCATGGCTCGCAGGAGGAGACAAATAATGAAACTTACTCTTGTAACTCCACGAGCAACCGAAAAAGCCTATCGGCTCATTACAGTGCAAAACACCTATATATTTGATGTACCGCTCGATGCAAACAAGCAGGAAATCAAGGACGCCGTCGAAGCGCAGTTCGACAAAACAAAAGTAGCAAGCGTTACGACACTGGTTCAAAGTGGCAAATCTATCCGTTCCAACCGTGGCAAACGCCGCTATCCTGGTACGACGACTCGTCAAGACACCAAAAAAGCCTATGTGACTCTCAGCGAAGGCAAGATCAAGGTCTTTGACACTGATGAGAAGAAAGAGGAGAAGAAGTAATGGATATGTATAAAACTCCTCCATACACGACAATTGACCGCGAACAGGTTAGTGTAGAGCTATCGCCAGATGCTGCTGCGCGACTCGCCCGCCTGGGCAATCGAGCACACACTGCAGCTGGAGTTGATGAGGCAGCAACCACTGCCGACTCAGGTGGACTTGACCTCACTTGCGTGCCTGATACGGCCCACGTTCGTCGCACAGATAATACTCGTCTACCACTTGGACCTGGAGGTATTTACTAATGGCTATCCAAAGCTACAACCCAACTACTCCTGCACGTCGCGGTATGACAAGTCAGGATATGAGTGATATTACGACTCGCAAGCCGCTTAAGAGTCTTGTCAAAAGCACCAAGCAACAGGCAGGTCGTAACAATACCGGACGTATTACTGTTCGCCATCGCGGTGGTGGCGTACGTCGTCACTATCGCTTACTCAATCATCGTCTTGCGAGCGGCTTAACGCTCACTGTCGAGGAAATTGAATACGACCCAAACCGTAGTGCACGTATCGCTCGTGTCAAAGATCAGCACGGATTGTATCACTATATCCTTGCAGATACACAGATGTCTAAAGGTAAGGTGCTTAAGACCGGTGCAGAAGCACCCATCGAGACAAGCAACCGTATGCCTCTCGGACAAATTCCTGTCGGTTCACAGATCTACGCAATCGAGCTTACTGTCGGCAAAGGTGCTCAGCTCGTTCGAGCTGCCGGCACCAAAGCTCAGCTGATGGCGAAAGAAGGTGATTACGCAATGGTACGTATGCCAAGCGGTGAAGTCCGCAAATTCCGCCTCGAATGTGAAGCAACCATCGGCATCGTCGGTAATGTTCAGCACCAAAACATCAAGATCGGGAGCGCCGGCCGCAAGCGCCGCAAGGGCATTCGCCCAACTGTTCGTGGTGTCGTCCAAAATGCCGTAGATCACCCTCACGGTGGTGGTGACGGTGGTCGCCACGGTACCGGTAAAGCACCTCGTACTCCATGGGGTCAGCTCACACTCGGTTACCGCACCCGCACTCGTAAATCAACCGACAAGATGATTGTCCGCAGTCGTCACGAAGCTAAGAGGAAGAGGTAAACTATGAGTCGATCACTCAAAAAAGGCCCATTCGTCGATACGAAGCTTGCCAAAAAGGTGGCGGCTCTGAGTCTCGACGATCGCACAGTTATCAAGACCTGGGCGCGCGCATGCACGATCACACCAGAAATGGTCGGTCGTACTATTGCGGTACACAATGGTCGCGTGCACGTTCCGGTGCTTATCACGGAAAACATGGTAGGACACAAACTCGGTGAGTTTAGCCCTACTCGCAAATTCCGCAAGCACGGGGGCAAGGAGAAGAAGTAATGGCTGAGACACAAGTATACACTGTACGTGCGCACATTAAGGGCATAGACCAGACACCACGAAAGATGGGCTTGGTCGCCGCTCTTGTCCGCGGACGCTCTGTCGCCGATGCGTTGGTCATCCTTGACCACACACCAAAGCGTGCAGCCCTAGCGGTTCGCAAGGCCATCGCGAGTGCGGCAGCAAATGCTACAAACAACCACGGGCTTGACAACAAGAGCCTCGTCATTAGCATTTTAAGCGTTACCGCCGGTCCTCGTATGCGACGGTTCAAGCCTGCATCACGCGGACGCGCCTTGCCATTTCAAAAGCGCAGTAGCCACATCCTCGTCGAGGTAAGTGGTACCGAAAAAGTTCGTAAGAAACCAGCCGAGAAAAAGGCTGAGACGAAAGAGGAGAAGAAGTAATGGGCCAAAAAGTAAACCCAATTAGCTTCCGCCTCCAAGTCCACAAAAACTGGAGTTCACGATGGTTTAGTTCAAACAAGCGTGATTTTGCCAAGTGGCTGGTGGAGGATGCAAGGGTCCGCGAACTCATCGAAGCTAAGTTTGCGAGTCGACCAACGATCAATTTAATTGAGGTAGAACGAAGCGCAAACCTCATCACGGTGACAATTCACACTGCGAAAGCGGGTGTCGTCATCGGCCGAGGCGGTGCTGGTGTCACTGAACTCAAAAAAGATATCGAAAAAATCACGAGTTTGCCAGTTCGCATCAATATCGAGGAAGTTAAACGCCCCGAGCTCGCTGCAAAGCTGGTTGCAGAAAACATCGCTCGTCAGCTTGAACGCCGCGCCAACTTCCGCCGTGCGGTCAAAATGGCTGCCCAAAATGCTATGAATGCTGGCGCAAAAGGCATCCGTATAGAGGTCGCTGGTCGACTCAATGGTGCCGAGATGAGCCGTCGCGAAAAAGTGATCGAGGGTTCCGTCCCGCTTCATACGCTTCGCGCTGACATTGATTTCCATACTGCACGTGCACTTGGCCCTAATGGTACCGGTATTATCGGTGTCAAAGTATGGGTCTACAAGGGTGAAAGGAGTGACGTCTAATGCTTCTGCCAAAGAAAGTTCCGCATCGCAAAGTTCGCATCGGCAAAAACGATGGCGTCGCGACGCGCGGCCACTATGTTGCCTTCGGCGACTACGGCCTCCAAAGCCTCGACAATGAGCGCATTACGAGCCGCCAGATCGAGTCTGCTCGTCAGGCGATGACACGCTACATCAAGCGTGGTGGTAAGATCTGGATTCGCATCTTCCCGCACACACCAGTAACGCGTAAGCCACTGGGCCTCAAAATGGGTGGTGGTAAGGGCAACCCCGAATTTTACGTCGCAAAGGTCAAGACCGGAACCGTACTATTTGAAATGAAAGGTGTTACTGAAGAGATTGCTCGCGAAGCGATGCGTCTCGCAGGACACAAATTGCCCGTCAAGACACGGTTTGTAAAGAGAGAGGAGGCATAATATGGCTGAACCTAAAAAGACAACCAAAACGTCTACCCCTAAGTCAGAGAAGCCAGCCGCCAGTGTGACAGAGCAGCTTGCTGCTAAGCGCCAAGACCTCTTTGAGAGCCGCCGTTCACACCGTGCCGGAGAGCTCGTCAACCCACGCATACTCCGTACGACACGTAAAGAAATCGCCCGTCTCATGACTGCCAAACGTGCAGCCGAGCTGGCAGGAAAGGAAGGTAACTAAATGGCCAAATCATTGACCGGTGTGGTGACCTCAAGCCTTGCCGACAAGACGATTGTCGTCACCGTGACAAGTCGAGAGACGCACCCGATTTATGGCAAGCAGTATACGGTAAATCGTACCTATGCTGCTCATGATCCCAAAAACGACGCCAACAAAGGCGACAAGGTGACAATTGTCGAATGTCGACCAGTGAGCAAGACAAAGTCATTTGTACTCGAAAAGATCGTTGAGCGCAGCAAGGGCTCGATCGAACTCAAGTCTGAGGTCAACGAGGCCGTCGAGGACAAGATTGACCTCGACCATGACAAGAAAGACGAGGAGGGCGCATAGCATGATCCAACAAGAAACTCGTCTCAAGGTTACCGACAACAGTGGTGCAAAGGAAATCCTTTGTATCAAGGTGCTTGGTGGCTCCAGGCGTCGCTATGCGAGAGTTGGTGATATCATTACCGCAAGCGTAAAAGACGCCAATCCCACCGGAAACGTCAAGAAAAAGTCAGTTGTCAAGGCAGTTGTCGTTCGCACTCGCGACCAAATCCGTCGCCGCGACGGTAGCACGATTTGCTTTGATGATAACGCCGCAGTAATTATCAACGATGACAAGACCCCCAAGGCAACCCGTGTCTTTGGTCCCGTACCCCGCGAGCTGCGCGATCTGGGCTACGCAAAGATCATCAGCCTTGCGCCGGAGGTACTCTAGTATGGCTCAGCGTATTCGTACTGGTGATATCGTCAAGATCATAAGCGGATCACAAAAAGGTACTACAGGCAAGGTGCTTGCACTCTCTGCTCAAGGTGCCCTCGTTGAAGGAGTTGGTCTCGGACATCGACATGTCAAACCAAGTCAGCTCAACCCGCGTGGTGGCAAAAAAGACATTCATGTTGCCGTTAGCCTACACAAACTCGCCCTTGTCGTCGACGAAAAGACGAGCAAGACAAGCCGTGTCGGCTACGTACATAAAGTTGATGGTGGCAAAGCGCGCGTCGCTCGCCAACAGAAGAACAAGGAGATCAAATAATGCGTTTTGGGAAAAAGAGCAGCCAGTCTCGAGCGATTTACTCGCTCGCACTGCGCGATGAGAAAAAACGCAGTTTTGTCTCATGTGAAGTTAAGGAGATTAAGTAATGGCAGAATCCAAGAAACAAGCTGTCTACACTCCTCGCTTGAAAGCCTTGTACCGTGACACCTATGTCAAGGAACTGCAAGCCGAACTGAAGCTCGATAACGTACATGAAGTACCAGTTCTCGAGAAAATCGTCGTCAGCGTAGGAACAGGTAAGACAAAAGACGACAAGCGTATGCTTGAAACCGTCAAGAATACACTGACTCGCATCACAGGCCAAGCGCCCGTCGAACGTCTCGCAAAGAAATCAATTGCGACTTTCAAGATCCGTGCTGGTATGGGTGCGCCTGTTGGCATCAACGTCACCCTTCGTGGTACACAGATGTACGAGTTCCTCGATCGTTTTGTCAATGTCGCATTGCCGCGCGTTCGCGACTTTCACGGCGTCGGCCTCAAGTTTGATCGCGGCGGTAACTACAATCTCGGCATTACTGACCAGAGCATCTTCCCCGAACTCAGTTTCGAGGAAACACAACTCGTCCACGGCATGCAAATCACGTTTGCCATCAAGCAAGGCAACAAACTAGCAAGCCGCGCGTTACTCGAGAAATTTGGACTACCGTTTGAGAAAGAAGGAGGCCGCTAAATGGCTAAGAAATCTATGATCGCAAAAGATGCAAAGCGTCAGCGAATGATTCAGAAATACGCCGCCAAGCGTGCAGAGCTCAAGGAGTTGGGAGATGTCGATGGCCTCCAGAAGTTACCTCGAAACTCGAGCCCCACTCGTTGGAAAAACCGTGATGTTTTGAGCGGACGACCCCGAGGATTTATGCGCCGTTTTGGCCTGAGTCGTATCAATTTCCGTGAAAAAGCAGTCAAGGGAGAAATCCCTGGTATCACTAAGAGTAGTTGGTAAAGAAAGGAGATCAATTCATGAGTTTACAAACAACCGACCCCATCGCTGACCTCCTGACTCGCATCAGGAACGCTGCCGCTGTTGGCAAGCGTGAAATCCGTGTCCCTACCAGCAAGATCAAGCACGTCGTTGCCGAGCAACTTGTCAAAAACGGCTACCTTGTCGATGTCAAGCTCGAGGATGGCAAACCACGTGGTACACTTGTCGTGACGATCAACAACGAAGGCGAAAACAGCACTATCAATGAAATCGCCCGCGTCAGCAAGCCTGGACGTCGTGTCTATGCCAGCGCTAGTGAGATTCCAAAGGTCAAGAGTGGCCGCGGCATTGTGCTCATCTCAACCTCAAGGGGGGTGATGACTGGCGGCGAGGCCGTGCGCAATAAACTAGGTGGAGAGGTCCTCCTAAAGGTTTACTAGAAAGGATAGAATAATGGATGTCTTAGCAATAGTTCTCACTATCGTCCCAATCGTGCTTCTGGTTATACTTATCCAGGCTGCGACGAATTCTTCTCTCAAGCTTCTTCACAAGAAGGTTGACGAGATAAACAAGAAACTATCTAAATAGAAGAAAGGTAAAGAATTATGAGTCGAATTGGAAAACTACCAATCACTGTTCCCTCGGGTGTGACAATCACAGTCGATTCAGATGTCATCAAGGTCACTGGCGCCAAGGGCGAGTTGACTGTCCCACATCTGTCCGACGTTACTGTCAGCCACGAGGACGGCAAATTAACTGTCGCCCGCAAAGATGACGAGCGCATCGCTAAGGCCCAGCATGGGTTGCAGCGTGCACTCCTCAACAATGCTGTCGAGGGCGTCACCAAAGGCTTCGAGAAACAACTCGAGGTCAAGGGTGTCGGCTACCGCGTGAGTACCAGCAACAACGAGCTCGATATGAGCCTCGGGTTTAGCCACCCGGTCAAGTACAAAGCACCCGCTGGTATTCAGATCACCAACGATAAGATGACAATCAAAGTTACCGGGATTGACAAGCAACTTGTCGGTCAGGTAGCCGCTGAGATCCGAGCCATCAAGAAGCCCGAACCATATAAGGGCAAGGGAATCGCATACGTTGGTGAACATATCCTCCGCAAAGCAGGAAAGGCAGGGAAGAAATAATGTCTGATCTAGCTATAACCCAAGGGAAAAGAGCAGCCGGAGCATCAGGATTTACTCCTGTGCGCCGCGCGATGAGAAAAACCGTAGGTTTGTCTCATACACAGACTGGAAAGGCAGGGAAGAAGTAATGACTAATTTAGCAAAAAAACTGCTTAACCGAAGCCTCCGCAAGAGTCGTGTTCGCGCAAAAGTACACGGTACTGCCGAGAGACCACGGCTAAGTGTTGTTATCAGCAATATGCACGTCAGCGCACAGTTAATTGACGACGACAAGCAACATACACTTGCGAGCGCAACCTCAGTAGGCAGCAAACTGACTGGTACGATGACTGAAAAGTGCGCCAGTATCGGTACCGAAATTGCAAAGAAGGCTAAGAAAGTAAAAATAACCACTGTTGTGTTTGACCGCAATGGTCGCCAGTATGCTGGCCGACTGGGAGCACTTGCAGATGCAGCACGTAAAGAAGGATTGGAGTTTTAGTGATGGCAGATACAACTGCACAAACTACGCCACGGGGTTCACGCCCAGCTCGTGGTGGTCGCCGCGATGACCGGCGCAACCAGACGCCAGAGGCGCCAAAAGAGTTCGAAGAAGTCGTTATCAATATTGACCGTGTGGCACGTGTTGTTAGCGGCGGCCGGCGGTTTCGTTTTAAGGCGCTTGTCGTCGTAGGAAACCGAAAAAATAAGATCGGCGTTGGTGTTTCTAAAGGTAGCGATGTGCAAACAGCAATCGCCAAGGCAACCGATGTCGCCAAGAAGCATCTCGTCACGATTCCGGTTGTCAACGAGACAATTCCGCATGAAACAGAGGTAAAGCTCTCAGGAGCACGCGTCCTCATCAAGCCGGCCGCACCTGGTACTGGTATCATTGCTGGCGGCGTGGTTCGTTCGGTTATCAGCGTTACCGGTATCCGGAACATGCTTTCAAAGAGTCTTGGGAGCACAAACAAGGTAAACATTGCCTACGCTACTGTTGAGGCACTCTCGAGCCTTGTTCCCCGTGAGAAATGGTTGACCACTACTGAAAAGACAGCGAGAAAGGCCGCACTTGCAGAGAAAAAGACTGCTCAATCTGATGATAAGCCTGCTGTCAAAAAAGCTCCCGCCAAAAAAGTTGCCCCAAAAAAGGAGACTAAGTAATGAAATACAATGATCTCCAGGTTAGTACGCACAAAGATCGCAAGCGCGTCGGTCGTGGAATTGCTGCCGGCGGCGGTAAGACAGCGGGTCGCGGAACAAAAGGTCAAAATGCTCGTACTGGCAAGAAGCTGCGTCCGATGTTTCAAGGTGGCCAAAACGGCATCGCTACTGCGGTGCCAAAATCACGAGGATTCAAAAGTTTGCGAACACCAGCTCAGGTTGTCTACCTTGATCGGCTTGAAGGACTCAAGGGTATTGTCGATAACTATGCTCTGTACGAAGCAAACCTTATCGCGACACCGTTCCATACCGTCAAGGTAATCGCTCGTGGCGAACTGGGGAGCAAGATTACTCTCAAGACTCAGGGTGCATCAAAGAGCGTTGTGGCTGCTATAGAAAAGGCAGGTGGTAGTTTCGATAAAGTCGCAACACCTATCCAAAAATCAGCCAAAGAAGCTGATGCTACAGATAAAAAATAGCAACAACTCGCTTGGTTTTGCCAAAAGTATGCGCAGTATTGGCGCATACTTTTGTTATAGATGGTGTGACAAAGCATGCTATAGTTTGTTAGTAGCTAAACTGGAGGACAGATGATGCCACGCATACCCGAAATAACGATCGATTGGAATGAACATCGGCGCAACTACGAGCAAGCTGGTCGTGAGCGACTAGCACGTGCCATTCGCGAGGGGTACGGAAATCTCCGCAGGCAGTTCATTGGCACACAGGTGGGGCGCCTAGAGCATCTGGCCAGAGATGCAGGTTGGACGGTGAGCGACGAGACTATCGGCGCAATAGAGGGCTTTTTGCCAGAGAAACTTATAGACTTCCTCGATGGGAAAGTTGTTGTCTCCGAGACAGGGTGGCGTCAAATTGCTTCAGGAACAGTTGACTTAGATTTATTTCTTGCGGGAGCACTCAAAGAGATCGCTGGTGAGCTACCCCTACCCATTGTGCGCGAAGATCGAGATGCACAAGTAGATACAGTACTCGTGTTTCGTCGCGCTTCCGAACAAGCTGCGTAGAAACGATATAAATAAAACCCCTTTATGGGGTATTGCAACAAGCAAGCATGTATTGATGGTAATATCGTGGCCCCCCCTGGGGACGGCGCAAAAACTGTTGCGCCGTCCCCACCAACTTCAGTCGATTTAGATCTGGTCCCCCTGTCGGTTGATGGCGAAGGGGAACAAGAGGAGGTCATCGGGCTCCGTCTCGACCTCGAGGTACAGTACGTACCCCGCGACGTTGACATCGGGGATGACGAGGACGGTATCCTCCCCGAGCTTCTCTTCGATCGCCTTGGCCAGGTGAGCCGGCGTGATCAGCCCCTCGAGGAAGAGGTTTCGCGCCAACCGGGAACAGACCACGATCCCATCCAACTCAGGGCCGTACCTCGAGGCAAGCGTTCGGTTCACCAGCTCGACGAGTGCCCGGCAGGAGGAACAATGGGGTACGGAACCACCTGCTCACCCTCACGTCCGGCGAAGGGTTCGTTGTCGTCACCGACGAACATGCCCACATGTCCACCGAAGTTGACCACACCTCCTTCGTAACTGAACGTTTCACCGAACAGATCCTTGACCTTCTTGGGCAAGGGGCAACTCCTCTCATCGTGACCCGTGTTGATAGGGTCTTTTTCTCACCAGCTCGAATGAGCTAGGAGTTCATAGGAGCACCATAGGCTACATGCTTGCTTGTCAACGATCAAGCATGCCCACGAATGCTATCAATAACCTTATTATACAACAGATCGTCATATCGTACAAGCATCCAGCACAATCCGCTAGCACCGCGGCAACATGTCCTGTATACTGTAGGTAAAGTAGTATCATCTAACGCACAGAAAACAGGCAGAATTACTCCGTATGAATTGGAAAATTATCCTTCGATCACTCAAAAACCGTGATATGCAAAAACGCCTCTTGATCGTCTTTGGACTGATCGTCGCGTTTCGTTTCATGTCGCATATCCCCGTGCCTCTTGCTGAGCCAAGTAAGCTAAAAAGTATCATTGATGCCGCCATCGGTTCAAGTGACTTCGGTGGTTTTCTCAACCTCATGAGTGGTGGCGCTCTAAGTAAACTTTCGATCGTGCTGGTCGGTATGAGTCCATTTATCACCGCTAGCGTCATCACGCAGTTGCTCACAAAGGCGATCCCCAAACTAGAAGAACTCCATAAGGACGGCGAATCAGGCCGTCGCAAGATAAACCAGTGGACGCGTATCATCACTGTGCCTCTGGCGGTCATTCAGTCGGTCGCTATCATCTATATTTTGCGCCAAACGGTTTTAGCAAGCAGTACCGCAGGTACCGTCACGACCACGCCAACAGAGTGGGTGGTCGCTGTTGCCGCCATGACCGCGGGCTCTATCCTCCTTATGTGGATAGGTGAGCTCATCACTGAGCAGGGTATTGGTAACGGTATTTCACTCATTATTTTTGCCGGTATCATCAGTCAGCTACCAGCAACCCTCAGTACGGTCATCGCCTCACTGTTTAATACATCGGAGGGCAAGTTAAGTGTCTTTGGCTGGTTTGATCTCCCCGTGAGTCCGACGGCGTTTTGGGTAGCACTTGTTATCGGTCTTTTATCGCTCTTTATATTGTATTTCCTCGTTAAGATCAATGAAGCTCAGCGGATCATCACCATCAACTACGCCAAACGTGTCGCTGGCAATACGAGTTACGGCGGTATCAAAAGCATCCTCCCCGTCAAGCTTATTGCTGCGGGTGTTATCCCGGTGATTTTTGCGGTCGCGTTTCTCAGCCTCCCTGCATTTGCAGGCCAAGTTCTCAAAGCAACCAATAACCCCTCGTATACTCAGCTGAGCGCCGATCTTATCAAGTGGTTCCAAGCACCAGACGCCCAGTCCTTTGCAAGTGGTGATCTGGGCGTATTTATCTATCCGGCTGCCTATTTCCTCCTCGTAATATTGTTTACGTACTTCTATACTGGTATCGTCTTTAATTCAAATGAAATTGCTGAAAATTTGCAAAAGCAAGGTGGCTTCATCGAGGGAGTGCGTCCGGGAATTCAGACCGAAAAATATCTGGGACGGACGGTCAATCGCTTAATTCTGTTTGGTTCTATTGCTCTCGGCTTTATCTCCGTGATGCCATTCATCATTGAGTATGTGTTTGTCAAACTAGGGCTCAACGCCGCCAATTTAGCAATTGGAGGCACGGGTCTTCTCATCGTCGTGACAGTGGGGCTCGAAACTCTGCGACAGGTCAATTCACGCGCCCTCATGGTGACGTACGACGATTACAAATAATATTTCAGAAGTAGCTGCAAAGGAAAGGCCCCTACCGCGAGTGCAGTAGGGGCCAATCCATCGTAGTTGTGATCTGGGAGCACGCCTCAGGCGTGAAGCGGCTCCCAGACGTAGTCAGCACACTCGCAGCCACGGTGGTGGCCGCGAGCGGCGCAGGGCCGACTAGTGATGACGCCATCGGGCAGCCGTCGACGACGGTCAGACCGGTGGCGTACGCGACGCCGAGGGTTGATCGTGCCGGAGTCATCCGACACGTCGAGCGGCTCCTGGTGGAGACGCTCGAGGAGCGTCGCACCATGCTCACGTTGGCCGGGATTTAGGAGGTCGCTCACGACCTCCTGAGCTCGCACAGCCGCCGCTGCCTGAGCAGCGGCGAACTGGGCAGCCGCTTTGCGCTGTAAGCGCAAGCGACCCGTGTAGTGCCATCTCGTACCCGTCTTTCTCATCAGGTATCCTTTCAGGAGGTTGGGGTTGTCAAACTACAATGGATTCGTGTACTATTTTACACTATATTTACATAAAAGTCAAGTATTTTCACTCTTTTGACTTGACTCACGAACGATATTCGCTACAATAAAACTATCAATTTAGTTGCGGTAGACTAACTATACCGCGATTCTCTGTTAAATCTGTTTACTTTTGTCATATGATACCGTATAATAAAATGCTGTATATCTATGGCGAGTACCAAAGAAGTTATTAAACTGCGAGGCAAGGTGGTGGAAGCACTGCCTAATACTCAGTTTAGGGTGGAATTGGAAAACGGCCTAAGTATCATCGCTCATATTAGCGGCAAGATGCGCAAGCATTATATCCGTCTGGTACCGGGCGATATCGTGGAAGTCGAGCTAACCCCTTATGATCTCACAAAGGGCAGAATCGTTTTCCGCGCACGTGATTAAATAATAACCGAGAAGTCGAGACGATATCACTTGATTTCTCTCTAATACAGGTTTTTCCTGGAGGAGATTTGTACGCTCATGAAAGTTCGTGCGAGTGTCAAAAAAATCAGCCCTGATGATCAGCTGGTTCGGCGCAAAGGTCGTCTCCGTGTCATCAACAAGAAAAAACCTAAGAATAAGCAAAGGCAGGGTTAAGCATGGCTCGAATTGCTGGGGTAGTTATACCCGCAGAGAAGCAAGTACATGTGGCGTTGACGTATATCTACGGCATTGGCCCCAAGTACTCTCGAGACATCCTTGCGGCGGCTAAGATTGAGCCGACCACTCGGGTGAAAGATCTCACCGAGGCTGAAGAACGACGTATTCGGGATATTATCGGCAACGATTATACCACCGAGGGTGACCTCCAGCGCCAGGTGACAAACAATATCAAGCGTCTCAAAGACATCAACGCGTATCGAGGCCTTAGGCACAAAGCTGGCCTCCCCACACGTGGTCAACGTACTCGTACGAACGCACGAACTCGTAAGGGTAGAGCAGTAGCAGTTGGTGGCGCACAACCTAAAGCAGCAAGTAAGACCTAATCAGGAAGGAGCAAAGATATGGCAGAGACAGCAGTCACTGGCAAGACCGCCAGCAGCAAAAAAAAGCAACGCCGATCAGTTCCGACCGGTCAGTTGCATATTCAAGCAACCTTTAACAATACAATTGTGACGTTTGCTGACAACAAGGGAAATGTTTTGGCAACCAGCAGCGCAGGAGCATGTGGGTTCCGCGGGAGCAAAAAAGGCACCGCCTACGCCAGCCAAGTTGCTGCCGAAAAAGCTGCTGAGGCAGCTAAGAGTGGCTATGGCCTTTCCTCAGTCGATGTTTTCGTCAAAGGTGTCGGGCTCGGTCGCGATGCAGCGATTCGTACCCTTGGCAACTACGACATTTCAGTCAATAGCATCAAAGATGTGACGGGTGTACCGCATGGCGGTGTTCGTCCACGAAAGGCAAGGAGGGCATAATATGGCACGTGATCGAAGTCCTATTGTCAAGCAGAGCCGCCGAGAAGGCGTCGCCCTGCATCCAAAAGCACACAAGATTATGGCACGCAAAAGTGGTATTCCCGGTCAGCACGCCGGAGGCCGTCAGGGCAAGCAAAGCATGTACGCAACCCAACTTCGCGAGAAGCAGAAAGTTCGTCGTATGTATGGACTCCTGGAGAAGCAATTTGCAAAACTCATGAGTGAAGCCTCAAAGCGACCAGGCCTCAGTGGCGAAAACCTACTTCAGTTCCTCGAACTACGTCTCGATAACGCCGTTTACCGTGCGGGGTTTGCGACTAGTCGCCGCGCCGCAAGACAACTTGTGAGCCACGGCCACTTTCTCCTCAATGATCGACGCGTCGATATTCCATCGATCCGTCTCAAAGCAGGCGACGTGCTCACTGTGCGTCCCAAAAGTACCAAGTCTGGGTATTTCTCTCAGATCAATGATGTTTATGGTAACACCGCCCAAGTGCCGCTCAGCTGGCTCAAAGGCGATGTAAAGAAACTCACCATCCAGGTCACTGGATTGCCAAAGCGCGAAGAAGCAGAGGCCGATATCAACGAACAGCTCATCGTCGAGTACTACTCACGCTAAAAAGGGTAAGGAGAACTATCTATGTCAAAAGTTATTCACAATCCAGCACTCGCTCGTGTTACGCCATCTGGTGACAATACTGCTAGTTTTGTTATCGAGCCGTTGCATGCTGGTTACGGCGATACGCTAGGCAATAGCATTCGCCGCGTCTTGCTTTCGAGTATCCGCGGTGCAGCAATCGTTGCATTTCGTATCGAAGGCGTCACCCATGAATTTGCGACGATTCCTGGGGTCAAAGAAGATGTCGTCGATATCATGCTCAACCTCAAAGGCGTCAAGCTGAAAGTTGAGACAGATGATCCTGTCGAACTTCGCCTTGAGAAAAAAGGCTCAGGCCCAGTTGTAGCTGGTGACATCAAGACGTCTGCAGATGTTGAGGTCATCAATCCCGATCATGTTATCTGCACCATTGACGATCCTAAGAAATCGATTGTCATCGATCTTGTCGTCGAAGCAGGTCGTGGCTACTACGATATGGAAGCATCGAGCAAAAATCGCCTCCACAGCGATATGATTGCGATTGATGCCATGTTTAGCCCGGTAACACGCGTTCGATTTAAGGTTGAGGCGACTCGTGTTGGACAAGAGACAAACCTTAATCGACTCGAGATTACAATTGAGACCGATGGAAGCATCAGTCCTCAAGCTGCCTTCGAGGAAGCAAATGCGATTTTGGTTAACCAATACACCGCACTTGCCGGTAGCACCACTGTTGAGTCAGCACCAGCACTTGGTACCCAAAAGGAAGATGACGAGGGTGAGCTCAATACGCCAATCGAGGAATTGGGTCTCAGCGCTCGCACTGCCAATGCGCTTATCAACAACGAGATTCGTACTGTGCATGACCTAGTCACTCTCAGTGAGCAAGATTTGCGTGATCTCAAGGGCTTTGGTAGCAAAGCACTCGATGAAGTCAAAGATAAATTGGCAGAATTGGAGCTCTAAATGCATCGACACGGATACAAAGGACGCAAGTTTGGTCGCGAAACCGACCAGCGTCGTGCGCTTATCCGCGGCCTCGCCACAAGTTTGGTGATGGAGGAAAAGATCGAAACGACCCTCCCCAAGGCCAAGGAACTCGTACGCTATATCGAAAAACTCATCACCAAAGCAAAGCGTGGTGATCTGGCGAATCGACGTCAAGTCATTGCTGGTCTCAGCACGCAAGCTGCTGCTAGCAAATTGGTAGACCAAATTGCACCACAGTTAAGCGGTCGCACAAGTGGTCACGTCCGCGTCTCCCGCACACGACTTCGCGTCGGCGACGGCACACAAATGGCCTCAATCGAGTTTGTTGACACGCTCAAAGCCATGCCAAAACCTGAAAAGGAGGCAAAATAAATGAAAACCTTTATCCAAAAACCTGCTGATGTCACGAGGCGATGGATTCTGATCGATGCTACGTCTGCACCATTGGGACGTGTTGCAACAGAAGTGGCAAAGTACCTCATTGGCAAGTACAAACCCACCTATACGCCCCACGTTGACGGTGGCGACTACGTAATCGTCATCAACGCCAAAGACACTGTTGTCACTGGCGAAAAAGAGACTGATAAGATTTACTATCGTCACAGTGGTTTCCCCGGTGGTATCAAAGATGCACAGCTCAAGGAAGTTCGTGAAAAGTTTCCCGAGAGGATTATCGAGAATGCCGTCCGTGGCATGCTCCCCAAGAATAAGCTCTCTCCTGAACGTATGGCGCGACTGCGTGTGTTTAGTGGAAGCGAGCACACCCATGAGGCGCAAAAACCAGAGAAAGTTGAGGTACAATAATGGCTGAAACCAAGAAATATGACTATGGCCTCGGTCGCCGTAAAAGCGCAACAGCGCGCGCACGGCTTGTAAAGGGCAAAGGAGCTATCGTTATCAACGATAAACCAGCTCTTGAGTACCTGAGCGGCAACAAAGCAATGATGGCAGAAGTAACTGATCCACTTGCAGTAGCCGGTAAACAACAGGATTTCGACGTGACCATCAAAGTAAGCGGCGGCGGCCTCAGCGGACAAGTTGACGCGATCAAAGTTGCCATCGCAAAAGCGATCACTGTCGGTGCACCGGATCTCCGTAGTGTTCTCAAAAAAGCCGGCTTCATGAAGCGCGATCCTCGCGAAAAGGAACGCAAGAAATACGGCCTTCGCAGTGCCCGCAAACGCGAGCAATACTCAAAGCGCTAGTAGTCTCTTGTTTTATCAAAAAGAACCACCTCTGAGGGTGGTTCTTTGGTGGATATTGACACAAGCTTAATGAAGTAGTATAATGAAGCTATGAGACATATAACTAGCAGCTCATATTGGTATACCGACACTTCACGTGGCGATCTCTAGTTAATTATTTCAAAAAAATATTGTTGGTCGCCACTGGCGACTTTTTTAATTGGTATGAAAGGAATAAACTATCATGGAATACGTACAAAAAAACTCGAATCAATTATCGGATAAAGAACATGTCGCTATTGCACACTTGGCGGGTCGGGGCTTTGGTCAAGGTGATACTCCCGCGATGCTTAAAGACACTATTAGTCATATCTATTCATCTGATTTTATCGCCACACTATATGACTCAAACCAGCTCATCGCATTTTCGATGGCCCGGAGACATCTTTGGCGGTAAAGCGATTGAGCTTGCGGGGCGAGTTGTTCACCCAGAGTATCAAGGACTCGGGATTGCAACTGACTTACTAACACGACTCGTTGCAAATGAAAAACCCCTCTATCTGACAACCTACACGCGAAACCCCGCGATACTGCGTATGATGCGTCATGTGACCTCATCACTTGCGCCGCTCGATGATGATCATGAATTGATGGCACTTGCCGCGGCTCAACCCCACGCATCGCTACGAGGCAATGTAACATATCATATGAACCGATATAGCGAAGCAGGGTTGTTTCAAGGCAATGATCCTGCAGATAGACCCGCGACAAAAGGTGGAGTATCATTAAAAGAACAATTCCCAGCACTCCAGAGCGTGCGTCATGCGCTCGTAGTGGCTGCTCGGGTCAAAGAGGAGTATGAGAGATGAAGTTACTGATAATTGCAGCCACACACGGTAACGAGTTACTTGGTATCAAACTATATCAATTCTTGCTTGCGCAACATTCAGCGCTCCTTGAATCAATCGACTTTGTGATCGGTAACCCGCGCGCCTATGCCGCACGCAAGCGCTATATTCAGTCCGACCTCAACCGAAGCTACCAGAGTAGCGGCACGCACTACGAGGAGCAGCGCGCGAGAGAGATACTGCGCTATATCGATGCCACCGAGCCTGATATCGTGCTCGATATGCATACAACAACATGCAAGCAGCCGTACTGTCTTATTGTCGGTAATCTTGAGGACACTGCGCTTCGACGCTTTCTCAGAGCCAGTCACATCAAGACAGTCCTCGAGGTAAAGTCCCTTAACGATATTGCCTCCGCAGTAACTAATGTCGTCGGCTACGAGGTGCCAAACGATCATATTACGCCCGAACTCCTAAACCATATCACTAATGATTTGCGTCGTTTTGTCCGAGGCACTCGAGGTGCTGTCACAAAGGACGTCTACCGTATGGTCGACAAGATCTACAAAAAAGACATCACGACTAGAGAAGCCGATGGATTCGTCAACTTCAAGATGAACAAAAAACTCGGATTTGTCCCCATCATGACTGGTGAGAATTCTTATAAAAAACAGACCAACTATCTGGGTTTTAAGGCCTCTGCCCCAGAGAAAATAACAATTGATAAGTGATACAATAGGAGTAACATATGACAAAGCAAGTTATTCTCACTGGTATTCGTGCCAACAACGACCTCCACATCGGCAACTATTTCGGAGCGATGCTCCCGATCATCGATATGGCAAAGACTCGTTCAGGCGAGTTTGATATCAATCTTTTTATCCCCGATCTTCATAGTTTCACAACCCCAATTGACCACTCGACTCTCAATGAAAGCATCATGAATAACGCCCGTGTGTTTGTCGCAGCCGGACTACCACTCGATAATGATGCGATCCACCTGTATCGTCAGAGCTATGTGCCAGCTCACAGTGAGTTGACTGTTATCTTAAACAACTTTGTCAGTATGGGCGAGATGAATAGGATGACACAGTATAAGGACAAGGGCGGAAGGAATCCCAAGGAACTACTATTGGAAGCTATCACAGTAGCTCGTGACAGGTACGGAGATGAATACTGGTCATCTGATCCAACCGGGAAAATCAACTCGGTTATAGACGAAATTAAGTATGATTACGCGAACGTTGGACTATTCTGCTATCCAGTATTGATGGCAAGTGATATTTTACTCTACGGCGCAAAATATGTTCCAGTCGGCGATGACCAAACACAACACCTTGAGATTACTAGAGACATTGCTGAGCGGTTGAATAACAAATTCAACCAGGAGCTTTTTGTCATACCAGAATCCGTTGTCAAACAGCACGAGTTCTTTGGTAAAGATCAGGGGTTGCGTATCAAAGACCTGCTTGATCCGAGCAAAAAAATGAGCAAAAGCGACGAAACAGGCAAGGGCGTGATCTTTCTCAGTGATGATCCTGAGGTTGCGCGCAAAAAAATCATGGGCGCCACCACTGATGATAAGGCCAATGTTCAGTACGACAAAGTCAATCAACCAGGGATTGCAAACTTGATCGACATCCTCGCCCTTCTTCGTAATACATCACCCCTAGCGGTAGAGACTGAGTTCAAGGGGGGCCAGCGATACGGGGACTTCAAGCAAGTTGTGGCAGATGAAATGGCAGAATTCCTCCGCAGTTTTCAGGAACGCTTACAGAGCGTTGACGACCAGCTGATCCTCCACAAGCTAGAAACCAGCGAGGCAGCTATGAATGACGTTGCAAATAGCACGCTACTCCGTGTTCAGCGAGCCATAGGCTTGAGAGCATAATGAAGGTAACTTCATCAGACCTCTTAGCAATTTTGCGTCGGTTTAATATTGCAGGTGAGACGAACGTACCACGAGAAATCGACCAACTTCGGTCAAACCATCCTCGTCCGATAAACCAGCTTGTTTCGTTTCGTTTCGCAAAAACTCGCTACTATGTGCTGTTTGATGACACGGCCGAGGATAACGAGCAATACGTCGTAGATCAGATCAAAATCGTGGATAGCAACATTCAGGGTCAGTTACTCGAAAATGCCGTGAGTGAGCTGACAACATTTGGGTTACCATTTAAGGGCAAAGACGTGTATTTGTTTCGTCAAGAAAGCGATAAGAAACGTCTCGACATCATCCTCGCTGAACGCTTCCCAGACACGAGTCGAAGTACCTGGCAGAAACATATCAAGGCCGGTGCAGTCACTGTCAACTCAATACCAGCAAAAAATGTGCGTCAAGAGGTGAGTGAAGCAGATTACATCGCCGTGTCTCTTCCTGAAGCGAGCGACTTCAGTGCTCGAGAACTTCCTATCATGTATATCGACGATGGTATCATTGTCGTCAACAAGCCTTCAGGCGTGCTCACCCACGCCAAGGGTGCACTGTCTGACGAGTTCACTGTTGCTGATTTTTTCCGTCGATATAGCTCAGTTGGACTCGAGACAAATCGACCCGGTATCGTCCATCGGCTCGACAGAGACACAAGTGGCATTATTGTTGGCGCAAGGACACTAGAGTCGTTTCAGCGTCTCAAGCGTCAGTTTTCTGACAGAAAAGCAAACAAGCACTACTTGGCTATTGTGGACGGAGTACCGAAGCATCCCAAGGCTACTATTGATCTTCCGATCGGCCGTAATCCTTCGAGCCCCAGCACCTTTCGGGTTGATCCCAATGGCAAACCTGCACTTACTGACTATGAGGTTATCGCAACGAAAGCAGGAAAGTCTCTAGTACTACTCCATCCGAGCACGGGACGTACCCACCAGTTGCGCGTCCATATGGCTCATCTGGGGACGCCCATCCATGGCGATAGGATATATGGCAAATCAAACACCCGCCTCTTTTTGCACGCGTATCAGCTAGAGATTACGCCAAGGGCGAGTACCCGGCAAACATTCACCGCACCAATTCCTGACGAGTTCTTGCAACTATTTCCAGAGATACCTCATGAGCTCTCATCACGTCTATAATAGCGCGACAGTGGCGGCAATTCGCCGCCTAAAGCAAACCACTCCTCATGGACTCCTCCTCGTGGGCCCAACGGGAGTAGGCCTTATGACGGCCGCCCGAGACATCGCCGGTACAGCTATTGCGGGTGTCATCTCACCGACCACAGTCGACGGTGAATCCGACTCAGAAAAAGGAACAATTCGTGTCGAACAAATTCGCGAGCTCTATCGTCAAACACGCACCATTGCGTCCCATGATCAGGTATATATACTCGATCAAGCCGATACAATGAACCATTCTGCACAAAATGCCTTCCTAAAACTACTTGAGGAACCAAACGAGCACATAAAGTTCATCTTGCTCGCACACAAGCCTCAGCTGTTACTTGCCACAGTTTTGTCACGCGTCCAACAGGTAACAGTACTACCCATTGACCGTACTCAGTCACGTCAGCTGTTGAATTCTCTCGGGATAACAGATGAGTCGACAATCCAAAAAATGCTTTTTTTGGCCGAGGGTCTCCCAGGTGAACTCACCAGGCTTGTCGAGGATACGGCGTACTTTTCTATTCAAGCAAAAAATATAGGTGATGCCCGTATACTATTACAGGGGTCTGCGTACGAAAAAGTAGTGTTGATCCATAAGTATGCGACTGATAGAGTCGCTGCCCTCACTCTGCTCCAAAGCGCACTTATCATCATGAAACGATCGTTGTCATCGGCACCTACAAAAGAACTGATCGAGCGCTGCGAGCAGTATGCTGCCGCGCATAGTGCCATCTCCGCCAACGGGAACGTCCGTATCCACCTCCTCTCACTCGTGGTATAATACATGTAAGATATGCTAGGGCTACTTCTTATACTTATCCTCGGAATCTGGACTGTGTCTCGCCAGCAAACTGTTATCGAGGCAGCAGCGGACATCCCTCAAAAGTTGTCTATTAAACTTGAACGGCTGTGGGACATCGCGCAGGAGTCACTAAAGGAGCGGAAATATCTTCGAGCCGAAAAAGCGTTGTTGACTATTTTACGTGTCGACGAAAGAAATGCCACTGCCTACAACCGTCTCGGCATCCTCTACGCTAAACAGCAAGCGTATTCCGATGCGATCGAATGTTTTGAGATCGCACAGAGTCTTGAGCCAAGTGCAAGCAGCCTGCATAATGTCGGCTTGATATACTACGAAACAGCACACTACGACAAGGCGGCACTTGCCTTTGAGCAAGCGTTGGCTATGGAGGACGGGTTAGCCTCACGTTATATCGCCTACGCGAAAGTACAGGAGAAGCTAGGGAATGATAAAAAAATGATTGAGTCACTCGAACGCGCAGCAGATATTGAACCCAGTATTCAGTCATACCATATCCTTGCAGATGCCTACGATCGCTTAGGTGAGACCGAAAAGTCAGTTGAACTACGTGATAAAATCCAAAAAGCCATTGCAAGCAAAAATCCACCTGCAAAATTAGTACAGCAAGTACGAAAAGTGGTGATGTGATCTTGACGAGATACGATGTCAGCACGCTGTGCGTAAATTGTGGCCGCACCCTAAATAATCATCGAGGTACTTATTGTTCAAATAAGTGTCAAAAAGATTATGAGTACAGAATTTATATTGATGCGTGGAAAAGTGGCAAAGTATCAGGGATGAGAGGAAAAAATACAATAAATTTTTCTCAACACATAGTCCGTTACTTATGGAAAAAATATGCGGGAAAATGCGCGCAGTGTGGCTGGTCGCAAATAAATCCGGTGACGAAAAAGCCTCCACTTGAAATTGATCATATCGACGGAAATGCTATGAATAATACTGAGGATAATTTAATTCTTCTATGCCCGAACTGTCATGCTATTACACCAACTCATAAAAACTTAAATCAAGGCAATGGCCGAGATTGGCGAAGAAATAGGAGTGTGCTACAATAACAGACGTGCCGCTTTAGCTCAGTTGGTTAGAGCACCTCTTTTGTAAAGAGGGGGTCCTCGGTTCGAATCCGAGAAGCGGCTCCATGATGTGCACATAACCTATGCGTTGTGTGTGCATTTAGGAAAAGAGCAGCCCGAGACGCGAATTTATTTCGCGCCCGGCGCGATGAGAAAAACCTCCGGTTTGTCTCATGAGCGACAGCGGCATGCCGGAGTCGTCTAGCGGCAATGACAAGAGACTGTAAATCTCTCGGCGCAAGCCTTCGTAGGTTCGAGTCCTACCTCCGGTACCATGATAGTAGCCTTATCCCTCATGGATAGGGCTACTATCTTAGCTGGGAAGCAGAACTCGAACTGCTGGTACGGCGGAGAGGCACCGGGTGCTATACTAGCATTATGACTGTGCCTCATATTTCCCGCCCTGAACTACTTGTAGCATTTAGCGCCCTTGTTGCGGCTCTTGGTTTGCAATCCTCAATCTGGATTATGAATGGTAATACTGCCTACAGTCCTCATACACTCATCATGCTAACCGAGTTGACGTTCATCGCCCTGATGTCACTCACTATCTTCCGTCCGTCTCTCCTAACCACAGCTCCCTACCGAATAGTATCTTTTATACTTCTCGGCCTGATTTCAGTTGAAAATGTCAGTTCTATCGCCACAATATTGCATCTACTCGTGACTAACTCTGGGTTAGTCGGTTATCGTTTGCTCGGTACAGCAATAGCGATATTTTTGACAAATATTATTGTCTTTGCGTTATGGTATTGGGAGATAGATAGCCCCGGGTTCTCAGGTAAACGATGGTCGCGGTACGACAAAGATTTTTTGTTCCCGCAGCAGATACACTCACACATATTTCAAGCATGGCGCCCCCAGTTTATAGATTATCTTTACATATCTGTAACCAATGCCATCAACTTTGCTTCTGCCGATACGGTACCAATGACCCGACAAGCCAAACTGCTTATGAGTGCACAAGCTCTCATCTCGGTTACGACACTGGCGCTTATCATTGCTCGATCAGTTAGTATTATCGGTCAATAGGTCCCCAGAGTGCACCGCGCATTCGAAACAAGTGTCTCGGAAGTGCAAGATTATGCAAACTAGAGTCGAGCAATACTGGAACTTTCTCTCTATAAGTGGTACACTTTTTTAGGACAAATAATATGCCGCGATAGCTCAGTTGGTAGAGCACGTCCATGGTAAGGACGGGGTCCTGGGTTCAAATCCCAGTCGTGGCTCCAGATTGAATTTCCCACATATTAAGAAACGGGTTAGCGCGTATGAAGCCAAAATTAAAACAAGAAGACTACTTCTTTCCGTTTGAGTGGAGCGAAAAGGCCATCTGGAAGATCGATGCTCCTGTCACAGACATTGAACTATCGCAAATTGAATGGTTGTTGGACGTTGATTGGTTTGGCACTGATGAGCATCCGCTAACGCCAAACGAAGTCATGGCTAATCCCGAGCTCGACCCCGACCATTTCAAAAGAATAGAAACTGCTGATCTGTCATACCCAATCGACCTGGGGCTAAACCCACGCGTCAATAAGCTAGTACCATTTGATGGACTTCACAGGATGTGCAAAGCAAAACTACTCGGTATGGAGAAAATTCACTGCAGAATGATACCAATTGAAAAAGCAATGCGGAGTGACAACACAAACGGTTGCTCACGATTGTCGGCAGACTAAAGTAGTTGCTGCTTAAACCATCGCATATGATATTATCGTGGTATAGGTATTTGGAGTTGCAAATGTATGCAGGAATAAGGCGGATCAATGGCGAACTATAGTTTTGATATCGAATCCACGTACGATAAAGCCGAGATGAACAATGTCGAGCAACTTGTCATAAGAGAGATTTCTAGTCGATATGATTTTAAGGGTACACCAGCTGCCGTGGAGTGGCTGACTGACAAAAAGGGCTTCAAGGTCATAGGAAGCAACGAGTGGCAGCTCGAGACGATCATTGATATGATCGGTAAACAGCTCGCCAAGCGCGGCATGACCAGCAAAGTCCTCGACCTCAGCGGCAAGGTGACTGAGGCAAACTTACGAGCCTGGAAAGATGTACCGTTTCGCGACGGGCTGAGCCAAGATGATGCCAAAAAGATCACGAAATTGATCAAAGACTCTCACCCAAAAGTAAAAACGCAGATTCAGGGGCAGGCTGTACGCTGTGCAAGCGCATCAAAAGATGAGCTTCAGGCTGTTATGACTACGCTTCGCGCCGGTGATTTTGAGTTTTCACTCGTCTTTACAAACTATAGGTAATAGTGTATCCTTCAAATAGTCTCACAGAAAGGACTGTCATGCCTGACATGTTTAATGGTTCCACCGTAGACACAGTCGTAGACACGGAAGGAAGTGATGACTACTCGTGGAATGAGCCCGAGGAGGAAGGAGTGTATATTGCCGAAAGAGGCACAACATTCCACTCCGACCGAGAACACCCTTTCGGTCGAGAGATCGGGAGGCTCGGAGTCATGTAGGTATCCC
>JBAQIS010000019.1:0-4150 GCA_049288955.1 Saccharimonas aalborgensis (SeqCode) | reverse complement strand
TGTTCATGCGCTCACGCTCATAAACAACAAGCCCAGGAAGATTCTGGGCTACAAGAGCTCATTACAAGCTGCAAAAGAGAAAGGATTAATTCTAGAAGGAGTGTCCTGATTGGGGGGTGAATTTAGGGCGTGACATCGTTGCATATTATAGCAAATTATAGTTAAAAAGTCAATACGTTTTCCAGTGGTCACACCTGCTATACTAAGCTCATGTATAAACGAATCTTACTCAAACTTTCAGGCGAACAACTACAGGGTTCTCACGAGAGCGGATTTGATACCGAGCGCGCCGTGTGGATCGCTGGACAACTCAAACAAGCCCTCGCGACAGGGGTACAAATCGTCATCATGGTTGGTGGTGGCAATTATGCGCGTGGAGCGCAGCTTGCTGATGACAAAATACAGCGCATCACTGGGGATTATGTCGGTATGCTGGCCACACTTATGAACGCGCTGACACTGGCTGATGTCTTCAATAGCGAGGGTGTCGATGCGCGAGCACTGAGCAATATCGAGGCGAATCAGCTTGTTGACCAATTTACCCACCGTCGAGCGGTGAGCCATCTCGATAAACACCGGGTCGTGATCGTGGCGGGCGGTACGGGACGGCCGTTCCTCACCACCGATACGGCTGCGGTCAATCTCGCTCTCGAGCTACAGTGTGATGTTGTAATCAAGACTACGAAGGTTGACGGTGTCTATACCGCAGACCCAGCTCTTGACACCACAGCTACCAAATATGAGCATCTCAGTTATGATGAAGTTATCGCTAACCCCTCTATCACCGTCATGGACAAGGCGGCAATCGGTCTCGCGCTTGAGCAGCACATTCCTATCGTGATCTGTGATCTCCTGACGGAGGGAAATATAGCCCGTGCAGCTCGTGGCGAATCAGTAGGAACCCTTGTCGGCTAGCATGAATATCGCAATTTTTACTGACCTGTATGATCCGCATATCGGAGGTACAGAAACGTCTATCCAGATGCAGCGGCGAGCTCTCGAGGCAGCCGGCCATCATGTTGTGATTGTCACACCGCGGTATCCTGGCCGCAAGGATACCTCTGTTATTGAACTGCCAAGCATGGTCGTTCGATTCCAAAATGATCTGATGGCGATTCATATTCCCCGCCCCGGTGTAGTGAAATCAACTGCAGCCCGCCTCAAAGCACTTTCTATAGAGGTGATTCACTGCCAAACAGAGTTTGGAACGGGGCTTGTGGGTTACCGTGTTGCGCGCAAACTCAATCTACCGCTCATCTACACCTCTCATACCAAACTATGGCAACAACTGAGCATGAGCACATTGGCCCAGCGAATCGGCACCGTAGTGATGGTACGAGGCGTGCTGGGGTATTTGGGTCGCGGTTGCACGCGCGAAATAAAACGCCGCCCTGGCGAAAAACGGTCGATGCGTGCTCTGCGTCAACTGATCGCACGCTTTGCTGAGCTTGCGACTGTCGCGACGGCGCCATCGGGCCATCATGCACGCGAGGTTATGTCATGGTCGCAACACCTCAAGCTCACCGTGCTCTATAATTTTGTTGCGATCAAGAGGCATCAGCCACCCCTGCCCGACCTACCGCATTTTTTGTGGATTGCTCGGATGCAAAACGAGAAACAGCCACTTCTCTTTGTGGAGGCGCTGCGTTTGCTTCATGAGCGCCAGCCAGGAAAGTTTCGCGCCTCAATGATAGGCAGTGGCGACTTGATGGATCGTGTGCAACTAGCGGGCCGTGATGTACCCGAACTCGACATCGTTGGGCAAGTACCGTATGAGCAAATTGACGGCTACGTTGACACATCGAGCATCATCATCGGTACCTCATTTGGGTTCGATACGGCCGGGATAACCATGGTCGAAGGCTTTATGGCGGCACGTGGCGCGGTGGTTATTGATCCAAATCTACAGGAGTCGGTAGCGCAGGAAGCAATGTTGGTCAGCGATCAGCCGACCGCAGCCTCGCTCGCGGAGGTACTCGAGCAGCTTGTCCGAGCTCCTGCGCAGATTGAAGAGCTTTCGAACGCTGCCAAAAAAGCCAGAGACCACTTTTTTGCCGACACGGCAGTCACAAGACAAATTGAGCTCTATTCCAAAGTGCTAAAACCTGACTTTCAGCCCCTCTCCACTCCAGACAACCGGCCCGTCGCTAACTGATTAAGCCTTCGCCATCGCGGGCCTTGGCCTATCAGGGCCAACTGTCTGTCATAGGGAGGGGTTGAGACTTGGACTTGGCAATTTCTGGGCCACTCGATTATAATGGTGTGTATTGTGAAAACACTACCAACTCTTTCCATCGTCATTCCCGCTTATAACGAAGAATCAGTTATCGAACGATGTATCGTTGCCTGTGCAACGCAAGTGCCCCTGGCTGACGAGATTATTGTTGTCGATAACAACTCTCGTGATGCGACGCTCAGCATCGCACAAGATGCTGCTCGTCGGTACCCTCAGGCAAACATTCGTGTCGTCAGCGAAGAAAAGCAAGGTCTATTGCCAGCGCGTGACCGTGGGTTTCAGGAGGCGACGTCCGAAATTGTCGGGCGGATTGATGCTGATTCGATTCTCGAACCAGGCTGGGTGCAGGCTGTCAAAGAGGTGTTTGTTGATCCCGAAGTGATGGCTGCCTCAGGACCAGTGGTGTACTACGACATGCCGCTCAAGAAACTAGGTCTCAAAGCAGACAATATCATTCGCAAACTACTTCACCAAAACGCCAAAGATCATCGTTTTTTGTTTGGGTCCAACATGGCTGTTCGGGTCACAGCATGGGATGCCATCAAGGACCATATTCCACCAGACCCCAATGACGAACATCACGAGGATGTCAGTATCGCCATTACGCTGTTTCAGCATGGTCTGGAAATTGCCTATGCACCTCTGATGGTGGCCGGCATGTCGGCCCGCCGTATCGAGGACAAGCCCAAGGATTTTTATCGATATATCATGCGATACGAACGAACGTTTAAGGCGCACGGCGTCAAAAGTGCTCAGGCGCGTATGCCGATCTTTATCTATCTGTTAATTTACTTTCCCGTTCGTACTATACGTCAGTTTTATGATACGGATACAAACAAGTTCACGTGGCGTAAACTCACCGAGCAGATCAAAAATCATACGAAATCGGACTAAAAAAACCGCATCATGCGGTCAATGAGGTGTAGCGGGGTGACCCCGCCCCCGGAGCGTCGAGGCTCCAGAGACGGGGTCACTTGCGGCCGAGCAGGTGGTCGAACAGCGTGATGATCGCCTCTGCGATCGACACGAGCGCCGACCAGACGCTCTTGATGATGTCTGCCGCCAGAGTGGGGTTCTTGATGACGACATACACCGCGAACGCGATAGCCAACCACTTGAGGGCAACCACTGCGCCTTTGGGCACCGCACTCACCTCCCTTCCGGGTGTAGGTGAAGTCTGTATTATACAACGAAAAAATTGATAAATCAAACTACTGTCGAGCGTGCTTTATCTGGGCGCTGCTCTCGCGGTCAGCTTGGCGCCGCTTGATTGTTTCGCGTTTGTCCCAGCGCCTCTTTCCCTTGCCGAGGGCGATGACAACTTTGATATAGCGGCCTGAGGTCAGCATTTTTGTGGGGACGATCGTCATGCCAAGTTTTTTGCGAGCGGCAAATAGTTCAATTTGACGCTTGCTTGCCAGTAGTCGCCGGGGTCTCGTATCAACGCTATGTGCACCGGGCTTGCCTCTCTCGTTGAGCTTCAGACTAAAACTTGCGTTGTTGAGCCACAGGTCTCCGTCTTTGATCGTCACATAGGCGCCACGGAGTTGGATGTGTCCATCACGAGCTGCCCGCACCTCTGGTCCTGTAAGTGATACGCCGGCGATGATATCATCGGCGAGCTCATAGTCGAATCGGGCACGACGATTGACGATCGGTGCTTTTGGGCGTGATGCTGCGGTTTTTTTGACACTCATACTAGTGATTATAGCAAAATGGGGCAAGATGTAGGGCAAAAGGTATTGCTTTTTCGTAGCAATTATGCTATAATGCCTTTTATCAGTGATGCCTAAATTCACCCCCCAATCAGGACACTCCTTCTAGAATTAATCCTTTCTCTTTTGCAGCTTGTAATGAGCTCTTGTAGCCCAGAATCTTCCTGGGCTTGTTGTTTATGAGCGTGAGCGCATGAAC
>JBAQIS010000018.1:0-15744 GCA_049288955.1 Saccharimonas aalborgensis (SeqCode) | reverse complement strand
TGTTCATGCGCTCACGCTCATAAACAACAAGCCCAGGAAGATTCTGGGCTACAAGAGCTCATTACAAGCTGCAAAAGAGAAAGGATTAATTCTAGAAGGAGTGTCCTGATTGGGGGGTGAATTTAGGTCACAACGAACAAATACATTATAGCACATTATGCATTAATTTGCAAGCATTTTGTACTCCGCCAGGTCTCCTAACGGCCAAATAAACCGCCGAGAAACCCATTCTTTTTTTTCGTCCAGCCTGATTTCTCAAGTAGTTCAAAGAGTGGCTTCTTGATCTCGCTCGTATCGAAACTATACGAGTAAGTCATTCCACCGATCGATACACTACTCTGCGGTTGTTTCGCATGCCCAAGGCCAAATCCCATTTCTCTACCTATCTTATGGCCTTTGGATCCTCCCATTTCGCCTCCAAATGATATGGTACCGTTTGTGAGAAGCGAAAAACCGCTAGATTTGCTTGTCTGCATGTCCTGAGAGGTGTACGTATGGGTCGGTTCGTCGAGCATCACTACAAGCTTAAATGTCTTTTCAACATTATTTGCCGCAAGTGGAGCCGCCCAAATAGCGTCGAGATATTTCCATTCGGCAACAATCTTGTTTCCCTGGGCGGAATAGGAGAATGGTCTTTCTGGCAGATTTAGTTGGTTAATTGCTGAAATTATTTGTTCGAGAGATAGTGGCTGCATTGTACATTACTCGATCTTTGCTTCTAATGAACTATTGCTCGAGCGAAAACTCATCACGCGCCAGTTATCACCGTTTTTTTCGAGGATGACACGGATATACTTTGTGCCCGATGATGTATCGACCGTATAGACGATAACCGCCTTTTGTGAAGAACCCGCAGCGGCTTCGACTGAACGTGCAGTTGTTTTTTCTTCTCCTTGTAGCGCGGGAGAGACTTGTTTTATGATAGCATCAAGATCGTCTTTTGAGGTCGCTCCTCGAAAGCCCTCGCTCGTTAGCGCATAGGCCGCCTCGGTATTTGCCGACTGTACATCGTTGACAAACTCGTCACTTACCTTCTTTGGGGCATCTGTCATATTCATGACAACGACGAATATCACTCCTCCTACAATCAATAGTCCAAAAATCACGCTGATAAGTACGACGAGCCAACGAGGAACTCTGCCTAAGGCATAGTTATTTTTTAAGTGTGTTGTTGGTGTTTTCATGTAAATCGTCTAGTTCCTTTTTTTGTTTATTTGTCGCTGCTGGTGATTATAGCGCCCTTGCTTAGAAAACTCAATTATCGACAGTATTTACGCACATGTTCTATACTTGAAAGATGGATTACAACCAACTCGCTCTCGATCTGCATGCGCGCTATGGCGGCAAAATTACCACTCAGCTCCGCGATACCACCGAGCTCGATCGCGCAAAGCTCAGTGCGTATTACAGCCCTGGCGTAGGAGCAGTTAGTCAAGCGATAGCCGCTGACCCCTCGTCACTTTCCACGTATACCTGGACAAATAACCTCGTCGCTGTGATTTCTGATGGCTCTGCCATCCTCGGCCTCGGGGACCTCGGTCCCAAAGCAGCTATGCCAGTAATGGAGGGTAAGGCCTTGCTCTTTAAGCATTTTGCCGGTATCGACAGTATTCCTATCGTCCTCGATGTCCATTCGGCAGACGAAATTGTAGCGGCTGTGGCGTCGATTGCACCAAGTTTTGGCGCTATCAACCTCGAGGATATCGCCGCGCCAAAGTGTTTTGAAGTTGAGGAGCGACTCAAAGCTACTCTCGATATCCCCGTCTTTCATGATGACCAACACGGTACAGCAGTGGTGACACTCGCCGGACTTATCAACGCAGCGACCGTCACTCATCGTTCACTCATGGATTCGAAGATAGTTACTATCGGAGCAGGTGCAGCTGGCACAGCCATCATTAAGCTCTTACACCGCTATGGTTGCCGACAGATTGTAGCAATCGACAGCAAGGGTGCTATCGGCGACTATCGCGATGACCTCAACGATGAAAAAAAGGCCCTTCTCGGGTATGTCGACCGTTCGGCTCACGGCTCACTCAGCGATGCACTCAAGGAGGCCGATATCTTCATTGGCGTCAGTAAGGGTGGCCTCCTGACATCTGATCTCGTCTCACTCATGGCACCTAGCCCCATCGTCTTCGCACTAGCTAATCCAACCCCTGAAATTATGCCCGACGAAGCAAAAGTAGCTGGCGTCGCCGTGATAGCAACCGGCCGAAGTGATTTTCCCAACCAAGTTAACAATGCCATTGCCTTCCCTGGTATCTTTCGCGGTGCACTTGATCACGGCATCAAAAAGATTACTGACGAGCATAAACTCGCTGCTGCTAAGGCTATCGCCGGATTGGTAGAAACACCTACCCCCGATACAGTTATTCCCAGCGTCTTTGATGAGCGGCTTGTACCAACGATCGCTGGCGTCATTACTTAACCTGGGTCTCAAGACCCTCCCCCGACAGACAGTTGGCCCTGATGGGCCAAGGCCCGCCAAGAGCGAAGGCTGATGTAGTTAGCGGCGGGCTGGTTGTCTGGAGTGGGGAGGGGGCGAGACTTGAGGCTACTTGATGTTTGGCGCCACAACAACACAGGTCCGGTCATCATGCTTGCGCGCCGCAGAAATGAGGGCATGCGGTATCTCGGCAGGGTGACTGCAATTCCTGAGATGTCTGATCATCTCGTCATTTGTCATAATATCCGTGCCATAATCGCCCGTAATGCCGTCTGAAACTAAAATGCCGATCTGATGAGGTCGCAGCAACAAGTTTCCTGTCTGCTGAACTCGGTGAGGTCGTCGAGTTATATCGTTTACACCACCTATGATGTTTGTCACGAATCTGCCAAAGCCTTCATCAATAGTGATCTGAGTAAGCTCACGAGTCTGTGTATCAAAGGTATAGAGCCGCGAATCACCGATTGATGCCCAAGCAACAGGGGTGTTCCCTCGGACATCTACAGGAAGACAGCGCGCTATTATCGCGGTTGTTTCAGATTTGATGCCTCTATTGACGAGTACTGCGCTCGTATAATCAAGCACCGAAGCAAGCTCTTGCTCGGTCTGGCGAAGTGAAATCCCTTGGCAAAAGGGTGCACGTGATACAATCTCGGCCACGACAGATGAGGCATAGGCGCCTTCTGAAGAACTAACTCCGTCAAAGACACCGTAGATACCCCTCTCGTCATCGACGACAAATCGGTCATCACCGTGTACTTGGAGGTCTTCGGCGTAGCCGACGCATGACGTGCTTGATCGCTCAGGAGTATCAAGGCGAAATCCCTCGGCAGTGGTGCCATTGAGCGAGGAAAGATCACGCGCAATGAGCATATTGCCCCGACGTCCTAGATACAGATGACTCCGTGACACAGTGGAAAGCTCATCGAGTGGAATGTGAAACTGATCACCCAGCCACTCTCGACCAATCTGGTACTCTATACCTTCAGGTAAAACAACCTGCTCTTCTGATCCTTCACAGCGTAATACCGCTTCAATGACACGACCTGCATCAGTTTCCACCCCCAGGGTTGGTACCCAGAGCGCGGTGCGACCAAGGGTTAGCTGAACTGCCACAAAAGGGTCGCCATCAATATGGTCGATGCCAGCAGGGATCGGCGGATCTAAGGATAGGTGAGCCTCGGTGGACGACAGTATCCTGCCTCTTAAACCGATACCATCTGTATCGGGTCGGTAACTATTCATGAATACTATTATACCATATAGTGGTATAATAGTCTATATTACGCGAGCAATCTCATCGAGTGTTGTTTCGCCTCTGAGTGCCGCCAGTACTCCTGCTTGTTCGAGCGTCAACATACCATGCTTGCGAGCGGCGGTCTCGATAGCCTCTGGGTGCACATCCTCGACATCACCGCGAATGAACCGCTGGATCTCCTCATCAACGATAAGTTGCTCCATGATGACGATACGTCCTTTGTAACCAAACGGTGCATCATCACTCGCTACGGGACGCCAGAGCGAAAACGTGTCAAGATCGGGGTGCTCAGTATCCTCCGGGATTCCCTCAAGCACTCGTTTGACATAGTTGCGTGTCGCCTCGTCGGGTTCGTAGGCCTGCTTTGTCTCGTCTACCAGTCGACGGACCAGACGCTGCGCGATAACCAGGCGAATCGCCGAACTAAAGATGGGGTTGACGCCGATCATGTCGATGATTCGGCTAAATGCCGTGCTTGTAGAGTTGGCATGAAAGCTACTGAGCACGAGGTGACCAGTAATTGATGCCTGTATCGCAGTCCGCGCCGTATCTTGATCACGAATCTCGCCCACCATCACCACATCAGGGTCGAGACGTAGCACGCTGCGTAACCCGTCAGCAAACTGTTGTCCACCCGTGGTATTGATAGGGATTTGGGAGATACCAGAGAGCCCATACTCGATGGGGTCTTCGAGCGTGATGAGTTTTCGATCGGGGGTATTGAGCGCGTTGAGCATACTATACAGAGTCGTCGACTTTCCACTTCCTGTCGGACCGACCATCAAGACAAGTCCGCGTGGATGGCTGATGACATCATCTATTTGTTCGCGCTGCTTTGGAGGGATACCAAGCAAATCGAGGTTGAGGAGAGATTCATCGAAATTGAACAAGCGAAGCACCGCATCTTGACCATACATGGTGGGAACCGTTTCGACACGAAGATTGAGTAAGTGTGTGGCGCCACCAGCGGTGATCTCGCGCTGCATATGGCCAGATTGTGACTCTGCTGCGGCAGTCGAGATACCAGCGCGGCTGGCGAGCTCGCCCATGATTACGCGGTAGCGATCACGGTCGAGATGAGCGACCGGGTGAAGCGCACCATCAACACGCATTCTGATACGAATATCTGTCCGACCGTTTTCGATGTGAATATCGCTCGCACCAAGACGATCCGCCTGAGTGATCAGGTAATTAAAGACGTCCTCACTACTGACCGAATTGAGCGTCTTGCTGACAGAAGAGATCGTGTCGCTATCGCCTTCTTTTGCGATGGAGATATCATCATATATGGCTTTTTTGGGCGGATCAAAACGGAGCATAAACTGACGATAGGCACTAAGGCTAATCAGCGATATCTGGATAATTTTGCCCTCATCGGCATAGTCTTTACGCATCTGTTGGATGAGGGACTGTGGTGTCTGCGTCGTGGCCCCAAACTCAAAGGCTCTTTCGTCACCGCCTTTGATGAGTGGCACGATATGCCCTTTATACATTTCATCGACCGATAAGACATCGGTTACAAGCGGAAGATTAGCCTCAAACGGACGCGTGTCCAGATAGGACATGCCGAGGATAGCCGATCGTTGCTGTGTCGACTCTTCATCCTGTTGACGACGTTTTTGCTGTATTTCCACTTCGTCCATATCTATTAGTGTAGCAAACTGCTCATGGTTTTTATAGTGGTAAAATGAGAGTAATGCCTGAAATAACCGTTGTTGCCCACAACATTCGCAGTACCCATAATGTTGGAGCTATTTTCCGCACCTGCGAAGGATTTGGCGTCAAAAAAATTATCCTCAGCGGCTACACTCCCTACCCTCTAGTCAAAAACGACACAAGATTGCCGCACATTAGAGATAAGATCACTACTCAAATCCATAAAACCGCGCTTGGTGCGGAAGTATTGGTCCCCTTTGAGTACGTCCCAGATATCGCTGCGTGGTTTGACCAGAACGAACAGTATGAAAAACTACCCGTCATTGCACTCGAGCAAACACCGAAAAGTATTGCGTTACCGACCTTTCGCCCACCCCAAAAAATAGCGTTACTCCTCGGTGAAGAAGTGCACGGCATACCAAACGAACTTCTGGCCCGCTGTCAAGATAGTATCGAGATTCCGATGAGTGGCAAAAAGGAATCGTTTAATGTCAGTGTCGCGACCGGCATCGCGCTCTATGCGCTCACTACTTCGTCGCGATACATTCACTCCCAAAAATAGATGAAAGCTGCGCCACGAGGTCGCTCTCCGCATCAACCTTAAAGGGCAGTCGTATCGCCGACGATTTATCTTTACCGAGTACCATAATGATCTCTTGCTGTCCCGGATACGTATTGCAAGCTTTCTTGAGAGACAGCAGCGCGTCGTGGTCATCCGGATTCTTGACATGAACAAATAGTTTTGTAATGAGAGACGGGGGTACCGGCATGGTGGCTTGAGCGGGAACTGACTTCGGTGAAGAAGCGACGGCTTTTTTACGCCGCGACACCACAGCAGTCTTTGGTGCATCCATCTTGCGACCTGTCGATTCATACTGGGCAAGTTCCCGATCGCTCACAATATCAATTGTCTCTGCGATCAATTTTGCCTCGTCACCTATACCACCTTCTCTATCACGAGCACTTACTCTGCCCGTGATCTTGACGACCACGTCTTGGTGCAGCTTGTCTCCCAGTTGCTCGTATAGATTTGGAAAAATGATAACCTCACATTCACTCGATTTGTCCTCTATGCCTGCAAATGCCATCTTAGTCCCTGCTTTTGTGATAATTGTCCTGAGAGTTGTCACGAGTCCACCGACGGTAACTGACTGACCATCAATTTTTGGTGAGATATTGTGGAGCGGGATCGTTTGTTCCTCAAAAAATGCATCAAAATTATCGAGCGGATGGGCACTAATGTAAAGACCGAGTAGTTCTCGCTCCCACATGAGCTGTTCTTTTGAGGTGTACTTTGCTGGTGAAGGAAGTAGCTCAACTGAGGGTAATAACTCGCTGCTAGCCCCCAAATCACCAAAGAGATCGGTTTGACCGCTGAGCGCTTCTTTCTGCAGCTTGCTTGCGAAGCCCAAAAGTGTTTCTAGGTTGAATAACAAGTCTGATCGATCGCCCAGGGAGTCAAACGCACCAGATTTTATGAGTGCCTCCCACGCTTTTTTGTTGACTTTACTGGTACTGACACGTTTGGCAAAATCTTCTACTGAGGTAAATTTGCCATCCGCATCCCTTGCGCGAATAATCTCCTCGACGGCAGCAGCGCCCACTCCCTTAACCGCGGCCATACCAAATCGTATCTGCTGTTTGCCCGGCACGATAGCAAACTCAAGGTAGGATTCATTGACGTCAGGGTTGAGAACCGTTAGCCCCATGTGTTTGCACTCGGTAATTTCAATCGCTAACCGATCGATATCACCCTGGTCGCTCGTCATCAATGCCGCCATAAACGCATCAGGATAGTGTGCCTTGAGATAGGCGGTCCAATACGCAATCAAACCGTAGCATGCCGAATGAGACTTATTAAAGGCATAGTCAGCAAAGCCAAGGATATCGTGCCAGATTTTTTCGACCGTCGCCTTTGGGACACCATTGTTTACAGCACCATCGATAAACTGCGATCCCATTTTCTTTAGGACTTCAGGAATCTTCTTGCCAATTCCTTTTCGGAGCGTATCTGCCTCACCGCCGGTAAACCCTGACATCTCTTTGCTCATCTGCATCACTTGCTCTTGGTAAACGATCACGCCGTACGTACTTGAGAGAGCATTCTTCGTGAGCTCGTGTTCGTAGGTAACCTTTTCGAGTCCGTTTTTGCGTTTGACGAAACTATCGGTCAGCCCCGCCCCCAAAGGACCAGGTCGATACAAAGCACACATCGCGATGATATCTTCGAATTCCGTTGGTTTTAGCTCCCGCAGGTAGCGCTTCATACCTGCCGACTCGAGCTGAAATACCCCTGTGGTTGCTCCTTGTTGCAATAATTCAAACGTCTTTGGATCATCCATGGGTAACGTCGAGAGATCAATGTCATTTTTATATACTTTACGGATGATACGCATTGCATTGTTGATAATGGTGAGGTTTGACAGCCCCAGAAAGTCCATCTTGAGGAGTCCTAGTTCCTCGACAGGGCCCATTGGATACTGCGTGGCAACCACGCCTTTTTGCGCCATCTCAACCGGCACATAGCGCACAATATTATCAGGTGCAATGACCACACCCGCAGCATGTACGCCATGGCTCCGGATAGTACCTTCGAGACGAACGGCAAAATCAAAGACTTGCTTTGCAATCGGATTTGTCTCGTATTCATGCTTCAGATCATGATCCTCGACAATACTCACCCTGAGCGGTATATGCCGTCCCTGGTTTGGCGGTGGAATGAGTTTTGCCAATCTGTCGCTCTCTGCATAAGGCACCTGCAAAACGCGGGCTACATCGCGAACCGCTGCACGAGCTGCCATTTTACCGAAGGTGACGATGTTGGCGACCCGACCCTCACCATACTTTTCGGCACAGTACTGAATTACTTCGTCTCGGCGTGTATCCTGAATGTCAATATCAATATCCGGCATACTGATACGGTCAGGGTTGAGAAATCGCTCAAAAAGCAGATCGTACTTCAGTGGGTCAAGATCAGTAATATTAAGCGCATAGGCCACAATCGACCCAGCCGCTGAGCCACGTCCCGGACCAAACACGATACCTCGATTTTTTCCCCAGTTGATAAAGTCTTGGACGATCAAGAAATAGCCTTCATAGCCCATTTTTTCCATGACATCCATTTCCATTTTGGCGCGATCACGAACAACATCAGATAAGCGTGAGGTAATTTTTTCGGGAGATAGCTTGGCCGCCTCCTCGGCGGATAGCGCGGTATAGCGGACCGCTAATCCCTGGTATACAAGCTTCTTTAGATAACTGTGTTCTGTCTCACCTTTTGGCGTAGGATACTTTGGGATCAATATTTTGCCGAGCTCAAGCTCAACTGAGCAACGATCCGCTATCCTGCGAGTATTTCGTATGATTTCTGGGTCGCTTTCTCCCCAACGAGCAATAATATCGCGCGGGTCAGTGAGATGAAGCTCAAACTCCTTGAGGCTCATGCGATTGGCGTCTGAAAGAAACGACCCGGTGCCAACACAGAGAAGGATTTCATGTGCTTCTCGGTCATTGTGCTCAAGATAATGCCCATCGCACGTCACAACCATAGGGATATCGAGCTCGTCACTCAGCTTCCTCAAACCCTCATTGATCGTCGTCTGTACACTCCAGTGCCCAGGAGCATCAGGGTGACCGTGATCTTGTAACTCGAGGTAATACCGATCACCAAAAACAGATTTATACCAGGAGGCTGTTTCTTTCGCCGCTTTATAGTCGTTATTTTTGAGCGCTTCACCCAATTCACTACTTGCACAACCGCTCAGAATGATGAGACCATCGCCATACTCTTGTAGCAATTCATGATCCATGCGCGGCTTATAGTATTTGCCCTCGAGCTCAGCTTTGCTCGCCATTACCATGAGGTTGTGATAGCCCTGGTTGTTCATCGCAAGGATTGTGAGATGGTAGCGGAGTTTGTCTTTTGCAGGATCTCGATCAAACCTAGTCCGCGCCGCAATATAGGCTTCGATACCAAGGATCGGCTGTATGTTTTCACCATTTGCCGCTTTATAAAACTCGAGGATACCGCTCATTGTGCCATGATCGGTGACGGCAGCAGCTTGCATACCAAATGCCTTGACCTTGATGACAAGTTCATTAATTTTTGTCAGCCCATCGAGAAGCGAGTAGTGACTATGATTGTGCAAATGAACAAAATCGCTCGGCTGCAGCGAAGTAGTCGGTGCTGTTTCTGTTGTCTTGGCTCTCCCCATAGTTCTCTTACTAGTATACGCGACCGAGTCTCTAGTCGGAACTATTTTTGGGTCAAAAGACGAACAATTTTATCGAGAAAGTCGCCGATCGATGGTACCCAGCCTGAGAGAAGTGTCAGAATCGATACAAACAGAGCGACAAGCAGCGTTGCCCCAAGAAAACTACCAAAGCCAAAGAAGATACCGCGGATGAAATTAATTTTGTAGACACTGAAGCGATTGCGATTGAAATCGTTGAACAAATCTTCAATCACTGCCTGTCTGGCGTCACGCTCATCCGCGGCTCGTGGTTGCTTTGGTTGCTTTTTTTCGGCCATTGCTATTTAGTGGAATCGTCTTTTTTGAACTCGCCCTTTGCGGCATCGACTGCTCGCCCTGCTCGCTCACGATAATCAGCGACGGTTTTTTTACCTTCTGCCACTGCACTGTCAACTTGCTTTCTTGTCTCGCTATAGGCTTTTTCACTTTTCGACTTTACTTCATCGGCTTTTTTAGCAGCCTGAGTTTTGAGCTCGTCTGCTTTGACTTTCAAATCAGCCCTGGTTTCTTTGCCTGATTTTGGGGCAGTCAATACGCCCGCGATAACTCCTGCCAGTGCTCCAAATATTGCTCCGAGTGCAAATTTTCCTTTTGACATAGTTCCTCCTTATTTATCCTTAGATTTTTTGATAAAGTTTGCCATCATTTTTGCGATCGCTGCTGGTGCAGCAAACTTAGCCGCTGACTCAGCGGCACCGGCAAATTTCAGCGTTGCTCGTTCTGCGGTATTGGTAATTGATTTAATCTGCTTTGTGATCCTGATCAAAAGCAACGTTAAAACGATCGCCAGACCCAGAAAAAGTGCCAAAAATACCGATAATATGATAACCAGTACTTGTGCCCATTCCATAGTTAATGACACTCCTTTTTATGCTATTCGCTTCATTTGCTGAAGCACTACTCTTAGTATACTCTCTTACGCAAGTGGTGCTGTGAAAATCTTCACTTTAACGACTAATTTGCGATACGATCAGTCTCAATTACTTCCGGAATAGCCCGCCGAACATCCTCGGCATAATCTTCGTTATCGAGAACGTATTTGAGATGAGCGAGGAAATAATTTTTTGGATCACCCGTTGTCACCCATTGCCCTTCTGTCTTGACCACATACACATCACCCCGTGAAACCATCGCCGTGATGGCATCGACTGTCCATAGCTCATCATCAAGTCCCTCATTGCCGGGTTTGAGATGGTCAAATATTTCTGTCGTAACCAAATAGCGACCATATGAAACAAGTGTCGACGGAGCTTTGTCGACAGAGGGCTTCTCGACGATATAGTCAAGTTTGTCACCGTCTTTTAGTGATACTATACCGTATTTGTCGACGGCCGATGGGTCTACTTCCTGTGCCATGATGATGGCTTTTGCATCGGGATGTTTTTCGTAGGCGTCAATCAACGATTTTGCATCTGACGATCCAAAGACAACGTCGTCGCTATAGAGCACGATGAATGCCTCATCCTCACCAAAGTAATCGCGTGCACTTGCAATCGGCGAACCATTGCCATAGGGCAACGCAGGATCCTGTACGATAACGCGAATCTTTGGTAAATCGAGTACCTGAAGTACCGTTGAGTTGTAGCGCTCGACTTTACCCTGTGCTACCAATTGCTTACGAATATGATTGACTGCGTTGCCAAAATAATCTTCGTAAATGGGTTTTCCCTCCGGTGTAGCGACGATGATAATTTCCCTAATCCCCGCTTCAGCACATTCCTCGACAGCCATTTGGATGATCGGTTTGTTTCCAAATGGCAGCATTGCCTTAGGAATTGTCTTAGTGATTGGGAGATAACGGCTTGCGTAGCCTGCGTCAGTGATGATAGCTTTCGTTGGTCGCTGCATGATTCCCCCTTTTCTTTATCGGTATTACAATTTTTGTCGGATAAGTTTTTGCGCCAGAGCGGGATTGGCTTTGCCTTGAGACCGTTTCATGACCTGGCCAACAAGATAGCCGATCGCTTTGTCCTTGCCGGCCTTGATATCATCGAGAGATTGCTTTGAAGCTGGATCAGCCAACACTTCATCAACAATCTCAGCAATAGCAGACTCATCGCTTACCTGCAGTAGATTCTTTTGCTCTGCGATCATCAATGGCGCATCTCCAGACGCCAACATTTCGACGAGTATCGAGACCGCTCCATTACTACTTACCGTATCGTCTATCGCCATTTGCGCAAGATCTACCAGATGTTCCTGCTGCAGTCGTTTGCTGTCCCATGTATCCATGCCAGCACTTACCCTACCCTGGATATCGATAATCAGCCAATTTAGTATACGGCGGCGCTGTTCACCACTCAGAGTTGTGGCAAGGTCCGCGATAAATGATCGGACAGAAGCATCAGTAATACCAAGCGCCGTCTCTATCATCGCATGATCAAGTCCTGCTTCACTGAGGATATGGCGAAGCTCATGAGGAAGCATTGGCATGTCAGCTTGAATTTGCTCGATTTCTTCATCGGATAATATAATCGGCGGAATATCGGGATCGGGCATATAGCGATAATCCTGCGCATCTTCTTTGCTCCGTTGACTAGTGGTGATGCCCTTGTCATCATTCCACCCTCTCGTTTCCTGAACCACGCGTTCACCTTTTTCGAGCAAAGCGACTTGACGTTCAAATTCGTACTGAGCTGCTCGTTCAACACTGCGGAAGCTATTGAGGTTTTTTACTTCTGCTCGCTTGCCGAGTTCTTTTGCACCTTTAGGCGCGACGGAAATATTGACATCGAAGCGCATATTGCCATGATAGAGATCACCATAGCTGACACCCGAATATGTCATCAAGCGGTGAAGCTCAGTCACGTAGGCTCGCGCCTCCGCCGGACTATGCATATCTGGCTCAGAGACAATTTCGATCAATGGCGTGCCCGCACGGTTGAGATCAACCAAACTATAGCCGGAGTAGTGCGTCAACTTGCCCGCATCGGATTCGATATGTGCGTGGTGAATACGTACATGGACGGGAGCACCGTCTTCGAGCACGGTATCGACGTAGCCAGCGAGGATGGTAGGTTGATACATCTGCGTGATCTGGTAGCCACTGGGCAAATCAGGGTAAAAATAATGTTTGCGGTCAAACCGACTAACGCGGGCAATATCAGCATTCATCGCCTTGCCAGCCCGAATTGCGAGATCAACTGCGTGTCGGTTGAGAACTGGTAGCATACCAGGTAGCCCATAGTCGATCGGGTGAACTTTGCTATTTGGTTCTGCCTCCCGCGCATCATTGTCGGCGGGGCTAAACAGCTTTGTCGCCGTTGCCAACTGCACGTGGCATTCAATGCCGATGGTCATTTCATAGGTATCAAGGGTGTCACTACTCATCTTAGATAGCTCCCAAATCTTTCAAGGCTTGTTTGTAGGCGCTGAGTGAGCGCAGGGCTATATCGGGCGTAACATGCACGTCTGTTTCATGAGCCAGTTGGTTGCGAATCTTGTGTGCACCCCAGACGTGATTGGCATTTGTCCAGATGTTTTGAGCAGATTTCATTCGTTCGCCCATTGTCTGGCCCTTAATATGTCGCTCTTTGAGCGCGAGATTCAGCAATTTATCTGCATTGAGTATCGCCATTGGGTAACTTTGCGGGTTTTCTCGGCTCAAGCTATTCTCGATCTCAAGCCATTTCGTTTGGTACTTCTGCGAGTTGAGGCTCGGGACGCCCCGTCTCGACATCGTCAGGTAGACGACCAAAATAATGGCAACAATCAAAACGCTCACAAGGAGAAAGAAACTAGCGGGATTTTGAGTCATTCTTTGGCCTCCATACTTCCAGCAAGTGCCAGCATCGCTGCATCGCTCTTGGCCGGTCCGATCAGTTGTATCCCGATTGGCAAGCCGGCTTTTGAGACGCCGGCCGGCACGCTCAGTGCTGGCAAGCCAGCAAGACTTGCCGGGACGGTCATGACATCGGCTAGATACATTTTTACGGGGTCGTCTGTGTTTTCGCCGATACCAAATGCGGGTGTCGGTGCTGTCGGCAAAATCAGGAAATCATACTGAGAAAACAATGTATCGAATGCTTGGATCAACAACGTCCTGGCTTTTTGCGCCTGCAAATAGTAGGCATCAAAGAAGCCGCTGCTCAACACGTAGCTACCGATCATGATACGGCGCTTGTTTTCAGTGACAAATCCTTCATCGCGCGAACGTCCGTAGAGTTCTGCCAGTGTTTTTACGTCGTGCGCACGGTACCCGTAGCGTATACCATCAAATCGCGCAAGGTTGCTACTCACCTCTGCTGGAATGATGATGTAATACATAGCGAGGGTGTATTTGAGGAGTGGCATCTCGACCTCCTCGACAACATGTCCCGCCGCACGCAGACGCTCGACATACTCGAGCGTACAACCGCGAACCTCTTGATCGACATCATCTGACATTGCGTCTTTGACAAGACCAATACGTAGCTTCGGCTGTACAAATGTTGTCGGCTCAAAGAAATCAGGTAGTGTCGTCATGTCCTTTTCGTCGCGGCCAGCCATAATGCTTGTCACGAGTGCCACATCCTCAGCGCATTTCGCGAAACATCCCATGGTATCGGTGCTACTCGCCATCGCTACTACTCCATAGCGGCTACTGGTACCATAGGTTGGCTTGTAACCATATACGCCGTTGAAGCTTGCAGGCTGCCGGATAGAGCCACCCGTATCACTACCGAGGGCAAATGGTACGATATCGAGTGCAGTCACTACCGCTGATCCACCCGAACTACCACCAGCAACTTTTGTCTGATCGACGGCATTTTTTGTCACGCCGTAGGCAGAGTTTTCGGTCGAAGCGCCGTGAGCGAAAGCGTCGAGGTTGCTCTTGCCGATACAGATGGCACCCGCCGCCTCAAGTTTGTCGACAACTGTTGCCTGGAGCGGAGCCTGGAAGTTCTCGAGTATCTTTGCGGCAGCGGTCGTCGGTGCACCAAACGCAAGATAGTTGTCTTTGACGACAAATGGTACACCCGCCAGTGGACCAACAGACTCACCGCTAGCGATACGTGTATCTATCTCATCTGCTCGTTTGAGGGCACGATCAGCCGTCAGACTGAGAAGCGCATGATAACCTTTGGCTTCCTTTGCCTTAGCAAGTGCTGTCTCAACTTCTTGGCGGGCGGTTGTGCCACCATTTACAATACGTGCAACTCGATCAGTTATCTTCATGACTACAATACCTGGGGCACTTTCACACTATGATCGGCCTGCTCAGGAGCAAGCGCCAGCAGCGCCTCGCGGTCATCAGCATCTTGACGCACGACATCATCGCGCCATACATTTTCGAGTCCCGATACTTGGTAGGTTGGTTCGACATTTGACGTATCGAGCTCACTGAGCTGGTGGACGTAATTGAGAATATTCTCCAAATCGACCTGGAGTGCCGCTAGTTCGTCATCGCTGAGTTGCAAGTTACTTAACTGTGCGAGATGCCGCACGTCGTCGGTGGTGATAGTGCTCATTTGTACGTATTATAGCGCATCTATCCTTGTTTTGAAAAGCAAAGGATATTGACTAAATAAAGCATGTGTGTTATAATAAAATCAATGTCTTCTTAGGAATACCTCCTTTCGTTGACAGCAACTTTAACAAGCTAGGAATAAGCCTTCATTCCTGAATCGCACCGACTCATCAAACATACTTGATGGATGAGTGCGATTCGGGAAGCTCAGTACCGACGCAGAAGCGGAGCTCATACCATGAACTTCATTCGCACCGCCCGTCGTGACCGCGGCCGCGCCGGCGCGGCGCTGCTCGTCGTCATCGGTCTCATCGCCATCGTGTGGTACATGGTGGCGGCGAACACCACCCACACGACGACCATCACGGTGTGTGGCAAGGAGCGGGTCGCGGTCAAGAATTCCGGTGAGTACCGGATCTACGCCGCCGAGGGCACCTACGTGATGGCGGACTCCCTCTTCGGGACGGTCCGCTACGACACGGCGGACGCCTACGCGAAGGTGAAGCCCAAGACGACCTACGACGTCGTCTACAAGGGCTGGCGTATCCCCTTCTTCAGCTCGTTCCCCAACTTGCTCGAGCTCAAGGAGTCGGCCACGCAGCACCCGGAGGCCTGCGCCAACTTCGGCTGACCGTCGGCAACGCGTGCGGGCTGGCGGGACCTTGTCCCGCCAGCCCGC
>JBAQIS010000017.1:0-73032 GCA_049288955.1 Saccharimonas aalborgensis (SeqCode) | reverse complement strand
GGGTGCATCTTGCACCCCCACCACTACCTCTCACCTCTCCGATACGGCTTGGCCTATCACTTCGCAGCACCCTATAGGGGGTGTTTTTTGATACACTAGTAGCAGTATGGCGCAGACATTTTTCTTTTATGATCTCGAAACGAGCGGGTTAAACCCGCGCGAGGACCGCATCATGCAGTTTGCTGGGCAGCGAACCGATCTCAATCTCAATCCCATCGGTGAACCCTACAATATCTTGGTGACGCTCAACGACGACACCCTGCCGATTCCTGATGCACTGATGGTGACGGGAATTACACCACAGCAGACCGTCAGCGACGGCTATAGCGAAGCGGCATTTGCAAAGCTGTTTTCAGAGGAGATAGCGGCTCCTGACACGATCATGGTTGGCTTCAATAACATTCGCTTTGACGATGAGTTCATTCGCCATCTCCTCTGGCGTAACTTCCATGACCCGTATAGCTGGAGTTGGCAGGACGGCAGAAGCCGCTGGGACATGCTCGATGTGGTGCGTATGACTCGCGCACTGAGGCCTGAGGGTATCATTTGGCCAACTGACGACAAGGGTGAGCCAAGTAATCGTCTGGAGCTACTCACAAAAGCGAATAACATTGTGCACGAGAACGCACACGATGCTTTGGCAGATGTTGTCGCTCTCATCGACATTACTCGGCTGATAAAAACGAGCCAACCACAATTGTTTGGCTATCTCTTAAAGATGCGCGATAAGCGGGCGGTACAACAACTCATCAATCTCGATGACAAAAAACCATTTGTCTATACCAGCGGGCGCTATGACAAGGCGTATGCTAAGACAACGGTGGCCTTTCCTTTGACGTCGGGTGCAAATGGCAATGTGGTGGTCTATGATTTGCGTCACGATCCTACACCGTTTATGACTATGACGGACAAGCAGCGAACCACTGCCTTTTTTGCTTCTTGGGAGGAGCGTCAAAAGCCAGAGTTTGTGGCACTGCCTGTCAAGGAACTTCAGTATAATCGCGCTCCTGCGGTTGCGCCGCTCGGAGTGCTCGAACAGGGAGACGGATGGAAAAAAATTGAACTCGATGCCCAAACGATAGAGCGTCACAAAAAACTATTGCTTGCTCATCCGGAATTTGCTGAGAATATTCGTTCACTTTATGAGAGCAAACCGGCCTATAAAGCTTGCCCCGACCCCGAAGGTCAGCTTTATGATAGCTTCCTCGGTGATCATGACCGTCTGCGTGTCGAGGCGGTGCGAAATGCAGCCGAATCAGAACTTGCTGATTTCCATCCCGACTTTAATGACGAGAGGCTGGCACCGCTTCTCTTGCACTACAAGGCGCGAAACTATCCGCGCACCCTCAGTGAATCAGAGACAAACGATTGGGAACAGTGGCGAGCAAATCGTCTCCGTGCACAACTGCCACAGTTTATGACTGCGTATCATCGACTTGCAAAATCAGTCGACGAATCTCGTCAGTTTATTTTGCAGGAATTGCAACTTTGGGCCGAATCGATTATTCCGGTCGAAGATTAAATATGGCTATAGCGTCGGCGAGGCATTTTTGTAGCCTGTTTTGAGGATGCTTTTGACTTCTGTCGATCGAGTGCGATGTCATCAACGAGAATCACGACAGCTATCAAAGAGAGCATCGTGCTCATCGTCACAATAGCCCAAAACGGCAGTGCGACGCTTGTTCCCGGTACGATACCCGTGACAACGAAGGTAAGAAGGGCGTCGGCGACCGGACCCTGTGTCAGGACGATCAGGGCGATGGTGGCAGCAATGGGTAGGAGAATACGTTTGTTCATAGGATTTCACAACTTCTAATTAAAAACAATGTAGCAAATATGTCAAAATAATGCAACTATAAGCATTATCTACACTACGGATAGCGCCTAAGGTCTGGAAAAAAATGACATACTACTGTACAATGTAGACCCATGTCAGAAGTAATTCGTGTTCGTGGTGCGAGAGAACATAATCTGAAGAATGTCGACGTGGAGATTCCTCGAGATCAGTTGGTGGTAGTAACAGGTCTGAGCGGGAGCGGTAAGTCCTCGCTTGTCTTTGACACTATCTATGCTGAGGGCCAGCGTCGCTATGTTGAGTCATTGAGTAGCTATGCGAGACAATTTCTTGGGATTATGGACAAACCAGATGTTGATAGTATTGATGGTCTCAGCCCAGCTATTTCCATAGACCAAAAGTCGACGAGCCGTAATCCGCGCAGTACCGTTGCGACCGTTACTGAAATCTATGACTACCTGCGTCTGCTTTATGCTCGTATCGGTGTACCGCATTGTCCTGTTTGTGCCAAAGCAGTTCATCGCCGTACCCCTCAGGCAATTATTGACGAAATTATGAAACTTCCTGAGGGAAGTAAATTGCTGATACTGGCTCCTATCGTAAATCAAAAAAAAGGTGAGTTCGCTCATATTCCTGAGCAGTATCGACGCCTCGGATTTGCAAGAGTGCGTGTTGATGGTGTTGTCTATGCGCTCGATGAGTTTCCGGAACTACAAAAAAGCTTCAAGCACGATATTGAAGTAGTTGTTGATCGACTAGTGCTTCGTCAGGATGCCGTGAGTCGAGTCACGCAGTCGACCGAACAAGCGCTTGATATCGCAGGAGGTGTAGTGCAGTTGCTTGATGCCGATAGTGATACACTGCATACATTTAGCCAACGCTATGCCTGTATCGACCATCCCGGTGAGGATATACCTGAGTTGGAACCACGATTATTTAGCTTTAATGCACCGCAAGGCGCTTGTCCGGTTTGTACGGGACTGGGGAGTCGACTAGAGATAGATCCTGATCTTGTATTTAACCCCAATCTCACCATTGCCGAGGGAGCCATCCGGCCGTATAACCGAGTCAATAGCGATGCTTGGTATATGAAACGCCTCGCAACAGTTGCTGAAGCGCATGGGTTTAGCGTGCAGGTGCCGGTAAAACAACTTCATCCTGACGATTTGCAAAAAGTCTTGTATGGGACGGGGAGTCAAAAATATCGAATCACTTTGAATGGTGGTCGCTATTACGATAGTACCTACGAGGGTGTTATCCCGAATCTTGAGCGACGGCACAAAGAAACCGAGAGCGAGTTTATGCGTAAAGACATCGAACGGTTCATGCGTGAGCGTGAATGCCATGCCTGCCACGGAGCTCGTCTCAAACCGGTGGTACTCGCGGTCACAGTACATGACTTATCTATCATGGATATCTGCAATCTAGGGGTTGACGATGCGATTGATCTGTTTAATGCGTTGAAGCTCACTGACGACGAAATGGTGATAGCAAAGTTGATTCTCAAAGAAATTATGGCGCGTCTGGGCTTTATGAGTAATGTTGGCCTGAGTTACCTCGAATTATCACGTGCTGCAAACACTCTCAGCGGTGGCGAAGCGCAGCGTATTCGCCTAGCGACACAGATAGGCTCTGGGTTACAAGGAGTACTTTATGTACTTGATGAGCCGTCAATTGGACTGCACCAGCGGGATAATGATCGGTTGATCGGCACGCTCAAGCATTTGCGTGACCTCGGTAACTCGGTACTTGTTGTCGAACACGATGAAGACACGATTCGCCACGCTGATTATCTCGTCGATGTTGGGCCGGGTGCTGGTGTGCATGGCGGGCAGATTGTGGCTCATGGAACACCAAAAGAGGTTGCCGAGAATCCTGCAAGCATCACTGGGAAGTATCTTTCAGGCAAAGAAACGATTCCCTTGCCGCGCACGCGCCGTAAACTTCAAAAAGACCGAGCAGTTACCATCAGGGGAGCAAAAGAAAACAATCTCAAAAATCTTGACGTCGTATTTCCTCTGGGTATTTTGACGGTCGTGACAGGAGTAAGCGGAAGTGGTAAGTCGACGTTAGTCAATGATATTTTGGCCAAAGAATTATCGGCGCGACTTCACCGTGCGCAGGAAGTTCCGGGTGCACATGAGAATATTGAGGGGATCGAGCATCTCGATAAAGCGATAGTGATTGACCAGTCAGCTATTGGTCGTACGCCGAGGTCAAACCCAGCGACGTATACCGGCGTATTTACGCCAATCCGTGAATTGTTTGCCGGTACCCCCGAGGCCAATATTCGCGGCTACAAAGCAGGGCGATTTAGTTTCAATGTCAAAGGTGGTCGGTGTGAAAATTGTCAGGGTGATGGGGTTATCAAGATCGAGATGCACTTCCTTCCTGATGTCTATGTAACGTGTGATGAGTGTAAAGGCAAGCGCTACAACCGTGAAGCGCTCGAAATAAAATATAAGGGTGTGACAATCAGTGATGTTCTGGATATGACAGTCGAACAAGCCTGTGAGTTTTTTGCCAATGTACCCTCGATCGCGCGTAAACTCGATACGCTCAATGAGGTAGGCCTCGGCTATATCAAACTGGGTCAGCCAGCCACAACCTTTAGTGGTGGTGAAGCACAGCGTATCAAGCTCGCCAGCGAGCTGAGTCGGCGCAGTACTGGCAAAACACTCTATATTCTCGATGAACCAACGACCGGTCTCCATACCCACGATGTCAAAAAGTTACTTGAAATTTTGCAGAAACTGGTGGAGGGTGGTAACACAATGATCATTATCGAACACAATCTCGAGGTGATAAAATGTGCCGACCACATCGTTGACCTTGGTCCAGAGGGCGGTCAAGGGGGTGGTACAATTGTAGCGCAGGGCACCCCCGAAGAGATAGCAAAAATCCCCGCCAGTTTTACGGGGAAATATCTCAAAAAAATGCTGTAGTGTTGAGCGTCCCGCGACAGACACTCGGCCAGTGAGCTATTACGCACCATTATCGGTCATCGCTTCTAAGATGAGCGCCAGGCTGTCAATGTGTCGTCGCGGGACTAAGAATACTATAGCATGTCTTACGACTTGCTATTTCGTTGTAGTAAAATACGGATTTCGCGCTTAGTGCCTTCTACCAAGCCTTTGCGGCGCTCGGGGCTTTTGAACGCGTGGTAGAGCATCGGCGAGATTGAGAGAAAGATGATGATGAGTGCTGCAATTTCGACATTTACTCCCATCTTTTTTAGCAAATCACCCGCAAAGTAGCCAAGGTAGGTGAAACTCACCGTCCAGAGTGCAGCTCCGAGTATGTTGTAGGGGAGAAATTGCCGATAGCTCATTTTGCTGACACCCGCAACAATTGGCACGAACGTTCGGACGATAGGAACAAAACAGGCGAGCACGATGGCTATCGGACCGTGTTTTTCGTAAAACTGCTCAGTTCGAACCAAGTTTTCTCGGCGAAAGAACCGTGTATTTGGTCGCTCAAATAGTTTTCTTCCCACCTTTTTTCCAAATAGATAGCCCGTACTCTCGCCCAGCGCTGCCGCGAGAAAAAGGAGAAACACAAAGAGATGAATGTTGATATTCAGCGTCTGCTGTTGAACGAGAAATCCCGACATAAAAAGCAGGCTATCGCCAGGAAATAGAAAGCCGATCAGAAGCCCTGATTCCGCGTATATCACAAAAAGAATGGCGAAGACCCCGAAGCCAGTTATGAGATTGATGAATCCTTCCATGCACTCTATTCTAACATAGAGACCACCTAGGCATGATATACTAGTAGGGACAACAATTTACCTCCGAAAAGGTACCCGAAAGGAGAAGTATGGGAGATAAAATTAGTCTCAAGATTGAGGCACGCGATGTACATGGAAAGAAAGTTGCACGGCTTCGTGCACAGGGATTGACCCCTGCGGTTGTATATGGACCCGGCATGGAGCCGCAATCGGTACAGGCTGATGCGGGTGAAGTGCGAAAGGTCGTAGCATCGGCCGGCAAGCATACGCCTGTCAATTTGACCGGTGCAAAAAAGCGTATTGCCATGATAAAAAGTGTTGAGTATGACCCCGCAAAGCTCGGGGTGATTCGTCACGTGGCATTTCACGCAGTCAAGGCCGATGAACCAGTGCACGCCGAAGTGCCAGTACGATTGGTTGGCGAGGGTGAGTCAGCTGCTGAGCGCGCGGGCCTCGTCGTGCTTCAAACCATTGAAAAACTAGAGGTCAAAGCCTTGCCGATGGATCTGCCAGAGGCACTTGAAGTTTCTATCCTTGAGTTAGCCGAGGCTGGCGATCGTGTAACCGTGGGCAACATTGTGCTGCCTCAGGGTGTCGAGATTGTCGAGCACAGCGACGGTCACGTTGATGAGGATGAAGAAGCTGAGAAACCCTCTATTATGGACCTTGTCGTTGCTTCGGTCTACGAACCAAGTGCGCTGCAAGCAGCAAACGAAGCAGCAGCCGGAGATGCTCAAGATGAGAGTGAAGTGGCGGCTGAGGGTGAGCAAGAATCAGCTGAAGTACCCGCATCTGACAGCAAAACTGAGTAGAAATAGACCGACTATAGACAGATACCGTACCGGCAACTGGACGGTAGGCGCATAATAAAAACAGTGACGGGTGGGCGAAAGGCAGTATGAGCAGAGAACGCTCTCCCGGTCAAGAAGTACCCCTCGGTCGGCAACTTTGGACGCCGTATCAGTATGGCGAGTTTGTCAAACCCGAATACTTTGATCTCCCCATTGCAGAGCACAAACAGCAGATCACCGATGCTATCCGTGAGAATCAGGTAGTGATTGTGGTCGGCGAGACGGGCAGCGGCAAAAGTACGCAGCTACCAAAGATTGGCCTAGAGATGGGACATGTTATTGAGCATACGCAGCCGCGACGCATCGCAGCGCGCGAGGTGGTTGAGCGTGTTGGTTACGAAATCCGCCAGGTTATGCCTGAGTTGCCGCCCGATATCGTCGGCTATCAGACTGCCGAAAAAAGTACAATTACGCCAAATACGCGTATCTCGATGTACACCGACGGGTTACAACTGGTCTATCAGCTGCATAGGCCTCGCGACAGGCAGGATGTATTGGCAATTGTCGACGAAGTGCACGAGTGGAATGCCAATATGTCGATTTTGCTTGCGCTATATAAGAGAGAGCTGAGTCGTAATCCACACCTCAAGCTAGTAATCACTAGCGCTACAATGGACGCCGAGCGCCTCCAGCAATATTTCTCAGAAGTAACCGAAACCATGCCACCGATTATCGAGGTGCCCGGTCGTACCTATCCGATCACCTATATCGAAGAGCCAAACTCGACGGTTCTCGAGCAAACTATAAAATATGCGTCAGAGGGCAAGGGCGTACTTGTATTTCAGCAGGGACAGCGTGAGATTCGGGATCTCATTGATGAACTCAGGCGATTATTGCCAAAGGATATCTTAACGCAGGCGGGAATTTACCCGCTCTACAGTCGTTTGTCTGAGCGGGAGCAACATGCGGCCTGTGAAAGTACGCCGCCTATTAAAATTGTTGTCGCAACCAATATCGCCCAAACAAGTCTGACGATCAGCGGCATTAATTGTGTTATTTCCGACGGACAAGCGCGCATCGTTGAGATCGATAAGCGTGGGCACGAAGGATTGTTTAGCCGACCTGTCTCTCAATCGGCCTTGAAGCAGCAGGGCGGTCGCGGTGGCAGGCTAAGCGAAGGCATACACGTACTAACCAAGCCAAATGCCGAGAGTGAGTTTCGATCTATGGCGCAGCGCCATGAGTATGAGACTCCGGAGATATTGAGAAGTGATGTGTCGCGTCACATACTACGGCTCGCTGCTATGGGAGAACGATTTGCTGAGCTTGATATTCCGCCAGAGCCGGTGTCGCCAGAACTCATCGTGCTCGGAGAAGCATCGCTACGGACACTTGGAGCACTTGACAGCAACAACCAAGTGACGGAACTAGGTATGCGCATGGATCGATACCCGGTTCGTCCACAGCTAGGTCGCATGCTGGTTAAGGCCGAGCAGATGAACACCGACATCCGCACGATGGTGGCAGCGATAGCGGCGGTGATCGAAACGGGAGGTCTGCCACTCTACGACAAATTTGCCAGTCGGAAATGGCGCGAGATTGCTGAGGAGTCTTCGTCTGACGTGCTCATGCAGCTCGAATTATTTACAAAGACACGAGAAAAGACTGACTATCAATTGAAGCAACTTGGTATCGATAGCAAGAACTTTCGTCGAGCTGAGGAATTATTTGAGCGGCTGTGTCGACTGTTTGGCGTAGATGGCAAGGAACTTATCGTGGCGACCGATGAACATACACCGGAGTTACGATCGTGTATTTACGCTGGCTATATCGAACATGTCTATAGAAGAATTGGACGCATTGGCTATCGACTCTTGACTGACGAAGGTGATGAAACCGTATTTGAGCTGAGTAACCGGAGTGTTGTCGATAGACGTCAGGCACCATTTGTGGTTGGTTCGCCATACCGCATGGAACGTCGAAGGCGGGGAGAGCTGGAAACAGTTGATATTATTGAGTCAGTGACAGCACTTCCTGATCTTCACACGCTTGGCGACGCGGCCATCGCCATGACGCAGTGGACCGAAGGCGGAATTGTCTGGCGAAACGGACGACCTCTCAGACAAGAAATTGAGCATATTGTTGGCGAAAACACGCATCAGTTGAGAGAAACTGCCATCACGCCATCTCCAGAGGTGCGCCATGAGGTGATCGCATATGCAATGAAGCATCCTGGTCCAGCGCAGCGTCGACTACGTGATCTAAAAAAAGACCTCGAACGACTAAACCATCAGTCAGCAACACCAATTCGGGTGATGACTCAGCGTGAGCTCGAAGCGATTATCGACCAGGCTGCTCCTCCAGATGTCACCGATCCGCAACAGATCGACGACAACCTGTGGGTTATCATGCAAGAAGCTGGCCTAGATACCCGCTATGTCAGTAAGCCTGAGACGGAGAAGATCGTCGAAAATGCCTGGCCATTCGTCGCGATAAACGGCAGGAGTTATCAAGTTGATTTCCGTAATCACAAGCCGAAAATTCATGGCATTCGCCGTGAAGTTATTGCAACACTTCCGGACCACGTGTTTACACGCGATGGACGTGAGGTGCTATTTGTATTTGACCGGCGAGAGTACACTGCTACTAAGTTAAAAGAATATGCGGCAGCTCATCCTCCAAAAAGTAAGCGTCGACGCTAGTATTCTTCGCTCGTATAGAAATAGTCTTTTGCAATATACTGCTCAGGGCTATGCGCCATTTCAAGCAGGAGCGGAGCATCTGAGAAATAGTTATCCTTTGCTCGTAATGAGTCAATCGTGAGCCATTCATTGTGACCTCCCTCAAACTCAGTTTTGAGTGTGCCACTCGCGTTATTGCAGAACATCACGGCAAATACTTTATCCTCAAGCAGTGAATTATCTGATTTTTTGTAATCCCGTTTTCGGTGCAGAAATTTGTACACAAAGGTGCCGTCAAGACCTGATTCTTCCTCAAGCTCACGCCTAGCGGTCTCCTCAAATGATTCTCCCCAGCCGACTTTTCCGCCAAACAGTCCCCAAAATCCATAAAAAGGTTGCTTGAGGCGCTGTTGGACAAGGTACTGGTAGGTCCCATCAGGCAGTGTGCGCTCAACAATCAGTAGCGTGGAAACTTTTGGTTGGCGCTCTATGACATGACTGTCAGTGTCCATGCGATTGGCATATTCTTTGCCGGCGAGAGTTAGTTGATACTGGGAGGCATTTTTTTCGATGAGGCCTGATTCGATAAGTTTCTTTATGTGAAAGGTGAAATGATCGCTCGATAGATTTGTCTCTTTTTGCAAGTCAGCAAATGATGCTCGTGGTGTAAACAATAGTTGCCGCAATATGCTTGCCTGAACGGTGTGAATAATTGGTTCGTAACTCATATCTCTAGCCTAACAAGCTACGAACCAATAATCTAGTAAACTCGACTATACCTATTCTTCGATAAATCCGCCACTCTGGTGCGCCCACAATTTTGCGTAAATGCCATGTTGCTGTAGTAATTCGCCATGTGTCCCGTTCTCAACAATGGTACCGCGATCGAGGACGACGATACGATCAAGTTTTGCAATCGTGGAGAGTCGATGAGCAATGACGATACTGGTGCGATCTTTCATGAGGTCGCCGAGGCTCGCCTGGATAAGTTTCTCGCTCTCGCTATCGAGGGCAGATGTCGCCTCGTCTAGTACCAAAATTGGTGCGTCTTTCAGCATAGCGCGGGCAATGGCAATACGTTGCCGTTGACCACCACTTAGCTTCACACCACGCTCACCAACGAGGGTATCGAGACCTTGAGGTAGTTGTGCGATAAACTCCCAGGCATTGGCTTGTTTCGCAGCAGCGATAATGTCGGCATCGCTCGCGTGCTGTTTACCGTAGGCGATATTTTCGCGTAGTGTGCGGTGAAAGAGGACGGGCTCCTGGGGTACATAGGCAATGTTTTTGTGGAGGCTTTGTTGGGTAACATCGGCAATAGTTTGTCCGTCGATCACAATCTGACCGGCATCGATGTCCATAAAGCGTAGCAGCAGCGCTACAAACGTTGACTTACCTGCTCCCGAGGGTCCGACGAGGCCAACTTTTTCGCCAGGCGCGATAGTGAGGGTAAAGTTTCTGAATAGTGCATCTGGGTTTTCTGAATGTGTGAAAGTAACATCGTCAAAGACGATATTCCCAACCGAAACGTGCAGCGGTTTTGCATCTGTTGCGTCAGAAATTTTTGGTTTCTCTAGTAGGTACGAAGTAAAGAGCGAAGCCTCAGTAATCGCTTCTTCAAGACGTCGGTACACACTATTGAACGACCACAGGAAACGCGTCACTGTTGCAAAGTAACTGTAGCCAATAAAAAGATTCGCTTTTGTGGATGCATCAACCCCCAGACTCAGTACGATCCAAAGTCCCACGACATTTGTTGCAACATAAAGTGGTGAAATCGCCATGTCGATTCGATTATTTTGATAGTGCCAACTCTTGGCCGCCTTTTCTATAAATGAATCGACATGATGTCGGTGAGTCGTGTGTTCATCTTGTTCGGCACCATAGGCCTTCACTGCAGCGACATTTGCGATAACATCGGCAATATGTCCAGACATCGTGGCATGCGCATCCTCGCGATCGCGAACAAGTTTGATACGGCGCGTGACAAGGGGGATGACGATTACCGCGCCCACCAACATCATTATCATAAGTGTCACCGATAACCACGGGCTGATAGTCCATAAGACAATGGCAGCAAAGATAGCGGGAAACAACTGCGACACCACTTCAAATACGATGGTGTCAAAAAATCCCTCAAATCGTCGTGCATAGGCGAGCGTGTTCTTTGTGATAGTGCCGGCAAAACGGTTATGAAAGAACAGGAGATCTTTCTCGAGCAAGATAGCGAGCGCGTCCTTATAGAGAGTGCGAATGGTTTTAATTTCAAAACGGATCATCAGGTGGAGGGCGACGCGCCAGAACAGTTCACCAAGCAGCCACGCGAGGCCAAACCAAAGCACGTATGGCCAAAACGCCTCAAAATGAAGATCGCCCGTATGTCGCAAAAGTGCCGCGATGATGAGTGGGGGCACATAAAAGATAAGGATACTCCCCAGCGCAACAGCGATGGTAATAGAGAGGGTATACTGCCAACCCCTCGTGATGATACTAAGGTAGAGGCGAAGCGTTTTTTTGATAGCTTTGGTATTGGCTTTTGGTTCCTGCATGGTTCTCCTTGGGGCAGTAATTAGTTCATGGGCAAAAAATAACTCACGTTTTCCGATGCCACCCGACACGTATTAGTTATTCCGCGAGCGGTTGGGACCGTCCCAACATTTGCGGGTAGAGGAACCATTTGAATGGTTCATAGTCCTACCATTATGCCTGGTAAAGGTATTGTTTGCAAGAGTTTATAGCATAAAAAACATATTTGCTCAGCGGTAAGTAGTAAAAATATAGGTTTGAACTTACATATAAAAAAACGGTACAATAATAGTATGCAAAAAATACTGCTGTACTATAAGTTTTTCCCAATCGATGATCCTGAGCTTTTAAAGTTATGGCAAAAAACTCTCTGCGATTCACTCAACCTAAAAGGTCGGATCCTCGTAAGTACGCAAGGTATCAACGGTACGGTTGGCGGTGATATCGATGATCTCAAGCGCTACATTAAAGCCACAAAAGCATTCCCGGGATTTAAAGACATCTTATGGAAGTGGTCTGATGGTTCGCGTGATGATTTCCCGCGCATGAGCGTAAAAGTCAAAAAGGAACTAGTAGCGTTTGAAACGTGGGACGAAATCAAGATCGACACAAACGGAGTAGTGGGAACGGGTCCTCACCTAAAGCCTCATGAGGTTAACGAAATGGTTGAGAAATATGGTGATAAGGTGGTGTTCTTTGACGGGCGCAATCACTACGAAGCAAAAGTAGGCCAGTTCAAAAATGCTGTCGTGCCCGATACGCGGACGAGCCGTGACTTCAAGCGTGAACTTGAGAGCGGTAAATATGACGATCTCAAAGATAAAAAAGTGATTAGTTATTGTACGGGCGGTGTGCGCTGTGAACTCCTGAGCGCTATGATGAAGCAGCGTGGCTTCAAAGACGTGTATCAAATTGATGGAGGCATCGTGAAATACGGTGAGGCATACGGTGATGATGGATTGTGGGAAGGCCAGCTCTATGTTTTCGATGGTCGCATGGGAATGAACTTCAGTGATCATACCAAGACTATTGGGAGGTGTGTGCATTGTGATGGACCAACCAGCAATTACGAGAATTGCGCTGAACCAAGCTGTAATGAGTTGGTGCTGATATGTAAGTCATGTATGAGCAATAAAGAAAATCTATTTCATACTAAGTCCTGTCGTGAGAAGGCTCGTGTTGCCGCAGTCTGATCGAGATCTTGCTAAGATCGTTTGGGACTATATGCGTTATGAACAGTCGATCGAAAAGACTGATCTGATTTTTGTGCTTGGAAGTGATGATATACGGATTGCTGATCGCGCCGCAGAACTCTATCAAGCAGGATATGCTCCTACCATCCTCGTCTCGGGAGACAGCGGGTCAACAGGCAAGTTTTTTGATCGTAGTGAAGCGGAGATGTTCAAACAAAGGATGGTTAAACTTGGTATACCACCCAGCGCAATCATAAAAGAAGAACATGCCACGAACACAGGTGAAAACATTATTTTTGCATATAAAATGATTGTCGAATTGGGGCTGAGAGCATCGAGCATACTACTCGTCCAAAAACCATTTATGCTGAGACGAACCTATGCAACTTTCATGCAGCAGTGGCCCGCAGACCCAAAGCCACGCATCATCACCACTACTATAAAAGCTAGCTTCGATGAGTACACAAGCGACGCGCGCTATGACTTTTCGCACACGGTTAACACAATGGTGGGTGATCTTCAACGGGTAATGTTATATCCAAAAAAAGGATTCCAAATAACCCAAGATATACCACCAGACGTACTTGATGCCTATAACGAATTAATACGTCGTGGCTATACGAAGCACCTCTTATAGTAGTGGACTAATGATGCTAGTAACGTATATCGAGGGGGCGTATAATACGAAGTATCACGAATCATAAGGAGAGTGTGAAATGACAAGTATTGTAGATATCGAAGGAATCGGTGCAAAATGGGCAGACAAACTAGCTGAAGCTGGCATACGAACTACTGAAAAGTTACTAGAGGTTGCTGGTCCAAAGGCAGGACGAGTTGCCCTAGCAAGTCAGGTGGGGGCAAATGAAGCAACGGTGCTTGAGTGGGTAAATCGTGCAGACCTCATGCGCGTCAAGGGTGTTGGTGAAGAATATTCTGACCTGCTCGAAGCGGCTGGTGTCGACAGTCCGACTGAGCTTGCACAGCGAAACGCAGCGAATCTCGTTGCGGCCATGCAATCACACGCCCGACTTGTACGTCGTTTGCCAACTGAGTCTGAGGTGCAGGCATGGATTGATGATGCCAAAATGCTTGATAAGGTCGTTACGCACTAGCATTAGTATTACAAATTATCGGGAGGTGTTTAGTGGCTCTTTATAGTACAACAACAAATCAAGAATTCGATGACAAAGTTCTAAAAAGTAAAAAGATAGTGCTCGTAGATTTTTGGGCAACATGGTGTCCACCGTGTCGCATGATGGCGCCGATTCTCGAATCGATTGCGGGAAACTTTGATGACAAACTTGATGTCGTCAAAGTTGACGTCGAAGCATCAAATGAAAATCAAATGCTAGCTGCCGAGCACGGCGTACAAGGAATTCCGAATATGCAGATTTTTAAGCATGGAAACGTCGTCAAAGAACTCATCGGTGCGCGACCGCAAAGTGTTCTCGAAACTGAGCTCGCAGAATTTCTCAAGTAGGTACGCGCTCCACGTGTGGCGTGGAGTATAATATAGGGCACAGATAACCATGTCAGGAGGTTGTTGTGACACAGACTGTTGACGATTATATCAATGGCGTTGAGGGCGAGACGCGCCAGCGTCTACTTGCAATGCGTACGGCTGTGCTCAACTCTGCACCCGATATTGAGGAATCAATAGCCTATGGTATGCCTGCCTACAAACTGCGCGGCAAGCCGCTCGTATACTATGCAGCATTTCCAAACCATATCGGGTTTTATGCAACACCGAATGGCCACGAGGCATTCAAAAAAGACTTTGCGCTGTACAAGCAAGGCAAGGGATCGGTACAGTTTCCGCACGACAAACCGTTGCCACTTGCTCTCATAAAGCGAGTAGTCCAATTCCGTGTCGAGCAATTAACTAAGTAAAGGAGGGGTATGGACGTAAATATATTGGCAGTACTGACAGGAACCGTAGTGATGTTCGCGGTCGGTGCATTTTGGTATGGTATTCCATTTCAAAAAGCATGGGGCAGAATCCACGGGTTTGACAAGCTAAGCAAAAAAGAACAAGACGCGCTCATGAAAGATATGGGGATGACGTACGGCATCCAGCTCGTCGTGACCGTCATCTCGGCGTATGTACTGGCGCACTTTTTGACACTCGTTCCTCACCTCGAGTTCTACAAGCTGGCGTTTTTCCTCTGGGTTGGGTTTGTGATGCCGAGCCAGGTATCGGCCGTGTTGTTTAGCCGCACTGAGAAAAAGTATAAATTTGAACAAATTGCTATCATGAGTGCTGAGGCATTGGTGCGACTCATGCTGGCGGCATGGGTGATCAGTTTGTATTAACAAGAAAGGAATTAGTTATGGCAAGTGTTATCTCGCATTTCGAAGTCTATGTTGACGATATCGAACGAGCAAAGCAGTTTTACGCAGACGTGTTCGGCTGGGTGTATCAGTCAATGGGTCCAGAGCACAATGATTATGTTGTGGTGTACCCTGGCGGTGAAGTGACTGACGGTCCTGCAACTATCGGGATCAACGGAGGCATGATGAAGCGGCCTGGCCCTGCGTCGAGTGACGACACGGCTGCGCCAAATGCCTATGTATGTATGGTGACAATTGACGACATCGACGCGGCGCTTGAACGCGTGACGGCGCATGGGGGGCGAATTGATATGCCGATTATGGATGTGCCTACTGTTGGGAAAATGGCATACATCCGTGATACTGAGATGAATTTAGTCGGAGTGTTACAGCCAGAACGCGGCATGTAGTATTCATGAAACAACACGAGTATAGTGAATGCTATCAGGAGGAATCATGAAACAATCAGACAAGGTGTGTAATTGCGAATGCGATCATCGCCAGGGAAAGAGCAGGCGAAATTATAGCGGTAGCGGCAACGCCGTCTACAGCCTCGGCATGCTCGGCGCATTGGTCTACTATATCTCGACCGCCAGCGGGTTCTGGGTGGGAGTGCTCGGTGTCCTCAAAGCCATCGTTTGGCCGGCCTTTGTGGTCTACGATCTCATGAAGATGCTACAGATGTAGTATGGTCAGTGACAGGGGATAATGGCCCAATAGGCTACGGCGGATGGATGGTGGCGGATCCTACTAATGGTGGAGTGCTTTGGATGGTGGTCGATGACGGTGCGTATAAAATTACCAATGCACGTACCGGCACTTGGACAGCCACAAAAATAACCGCTGCGCCCAATGCCTCGTGTGTCGGTGTTGCGCCAAATGGGGATGTCTATATTACGTGCGTGCCAACGAGTACTGGCCAGTTTGCTGCGTTGTATCGTTCAACAGATCACGGCGCTACATGGACTGACATTGCGGACGACAATTACCGCAATTCGGCCATCCTCGCGCGCTCTGTCGCCGCACGTAATGACGGCACGGTCCTCGTCGCGACAAATGGTTGTGGAGTTCTTGTCTACGATGAACCGGTCATGAAAGCGCAGATGTCCTAGTAGGTTGGCGTGAGGGATGGAGTTACATTACCGTGATGCGGTATACTTATGAGTAATAGGAGACGACAGCCATGACATATGCGCGAAGGCTACAACGAGCAACCAATCCAGGTGGCATGCAAACGGGGGGTCTCCGTAATGTGACTATCGTATTCTTTGAAAATCGAGGCTGGGTAAATGGTGCGAAAGCAGTGAAGGGCGACACGGGCCACTACCCATACTGCAACAACGTGCTCATGTCTCAGTACGTTTACCATGATAATTTCTGGTGCGTTTTAGACGACGAAGCGGGTGATGCGCCTGCTATAAAAACTGGCGGTACCGGTTCTCACACCAAGTACCTTGGGTTCGTAGGAGGGTCGCGCTATTCGGCGGTCAGTGACATTATGATTGCCGCCAATCCTGGACAGGGTGTGATATTTGATGGGACAAACCCGACCGACGGCGTCAAGGACGGCGAGAGCTTACTTTCGCTTATGGACGCTCAGGGTGTAAAGTGGGCGGCGTTTTTGGAGCAACTCGATGCGCCAGGCGTTGGTATTGGCGACATGACAAACAACGGCGGGTTATATATGGCACGCCACAATGGTTTTGTCAGTGACTTTGCTGCCTACAACATTGGTTCAAACGCTGCTACCCGCTACGGTTATGGCGGCTCGGCTCCAAACGGCTCGTACGTCATGGACGCTGGCTCCACTGGTTCGTTTGGAGGGCTGGCGCCGGCCAAACCCACTTGGCCAAACTGGATTAACGAACTCAATAAAACAGATACAAATGGCAATTACAATGGCGCACAACTAACATTTCTGGGCGTGACATCAGACAACCAGGGGCATCCGAACGGTGTCGGCACCGGCAGCTGGTACGCCAACGACGGAAGCGGATACAATGACTCGACGGCGACGTGGGCATACAATCCCGACAAATGCATTCAACAAGTTGTGACTACCTGGCTTACGACAAAAGCAGCGACGTCAGGAAAGGGTAACTTATTTATTATATGGGACGAGGGTGGCGACCGTACCGGTCTACCCGCCACGCTGACAGACAGAACCGGCCGCGACACGCCATTCTTTCTCGTGTCCGACAAAACACATAATTGGAGTGGCGGCCGAGCAATCACGGCAGCAGCGAATCACTACGGAATTCTCGCTGACCTTCAGGATTTCTTTGGTGTGTACAGGCCAGGACAGAGCGGCTCAGCGCGCTATTTGGGCCATGCCAGTGAAGGGGTGGGCATTGGTCATGGTTCTATTGCTGCGTATCTCGACCACGCATAACTTGCTACGGCAACACGTGTGGATCAATCCACATTGAGACTAAACCAGACTATTTCAAAAGCACTACGCCAGTATGCGCTAAAACCGTGAGATTGCCATTTGGCACGGTGGGCCACGCACCCCCGTCTGTCGACGGCATCGTGATGTACGGCCCACCGCTTACGGTATAAGTTGTGTCCGAACTAGTGGGATTAACGACAACTAGCCCTTTGGTGAAACGCCTTTTATACACCGACCCGACCTTGCTATATGCTTCTGAAGGGATGCCGGGGTCAATGTACCAGTCGTATTTGTATGGGAAATCTGTCGGGTCCATAAGTCCAGCCTGGTTTGTGTTGTCATTGTACGCGTTGTTATAGCAAAAATAGGCGTTGTTGTTGCCTACCGTATCGCCAGCGCCGAGCAGGTAGGAGGCCAGTGCGTAGCGCTCCAACTGGAGGCTCTCTGCTGTAGTTGGGCTTGGCGATGACCAGTGTTTGCACGAGACGATTAGTTTTTTAGTCGGGTGCGTCGCGAGTGCGTCGACTAGCATATCGACATCTTGTTTCCACTGAGTTTCAGACCGATAATAGCCGGGCGCGTCACCTCGCGCCGAACGCATCCAGATCTCTGCTAGCCCACCGTCAAGGTAGGAAAGTTCCGGCTCGCTTGACTGCGAACCGAACCAGCTTGATCCTGAGGAAAACGCGTTTGCTACAATGTCAATCCCACTGACCCCTGCCCGTTCAGCATCTACCACTGTTTTAAGCGCCACATCACGCCAGCTTTCCCAGCTGTAGCCTGCGGCTACTGGTGTCGAATCCCAGCCTGAGTTTACCGTACTCCCCTGGTATGGCGCCGGCACAAGATAGTTTGCCGAAAAGAGCGCTGGACCGAAGTTATCGTTAAAGGCGCCGTCCATGTTGTTGTCTTTCGCCGTCTGGGCATCACTGATCTTTTGATTGTGCCACCACGTCGATTCGACGTCTTCGACCGTTAGATTAAAACTCGACGAATCAAGTGTATATAACACCGATGTCGGGCTGGTGCAAACCAGAGGGGCGCTTGTATTATTAGCATCCATCGCACCATTGAAATATCCCCACATATTCAGCCGTGGGTTTGCTACCTTCATCGAAGGCACATACGTTTTCCACTTGTCAGACTTAACCATCATGAGATCAAACGCCAAGGCCGAGTCTGCGGCCTGCTGAGCGGTCGGCGTTGGCGTGCCGGGTCCATAGGCAAAAGCACCCGTTTGCAGGAAAACACGTCCCAGCGAAGGGGCCCCGGGGACAGATTGGGTTGCTTGAAGTGATCGCCTGCTAAACATATCTTTACTTTCTAATACTAATTATACCTCGCTTTCGTAACATAGCATAATTTCAAAAATTCAGTTCGTTGCATATTTTGTCGAATGTCATGTGTGGTTAAATGGTACGTGTCAATATATGTTTAACAGGATTTGTAAAAAAGGGCACATTCATGAAACATGTAGCGTTACTGCGTGGTATCAACGTGGGTGGGAACCGCAGGGTACCAATGGCTGATTTACGAGCAGTCTTTGCGGATATGGGATTTACGGATGTCTCGAGCTATATCAACTCGGGCAATGTGATATTCTCAGCTGATACCGAACCAAACTCAGCTGAAATTGAGCGTGTTCTGAATAGCCGTTTTGGGTTTGCAATCGAAACGCTGGTGTTGTCCGCGGCCAAAGTCATAGCTGTTGCAGAGGCAATCCCGAGTGAATGGCTGAATGATAGCGAACAAAAGAGTGATGTGCTGTTCCTATTTCCCGACGTTGATTCGTCGGACGTACTTGACAATATCGGCTACCGGCCAGAGTTCGAAACAATTTACTACGTGCCTGGTGCACTCATCACGAATGTGTCGCGCCAGAACCAGCCAAAAAGTAGCCTGGTTAAACTTATCGGGACGCCACTCTACCGTCGTATGACTATCCGCAACATCACGACCGCTCGCAAATTGGCGGCGTTAGTTGGATAGAGCGGCGTGTCTAAATGCGGATTCCGCCGACTAGGCTGACTATTATGACGCCTGACACAAGAGCGACAGCAAGCGCCACCAGTCCTCTGACCTGTGAATTATTGGTGACGAGTGAACCAGTTTCAACAGGGTAGTTGCTTCATTTGACAGGGGAATATTATTGGCTCGAGCCTTGACCTGAACTCAGGTTATTATCTTGTTGAGACGTATTCGTATACTACGCTTCCGGAAGAGCGTAGTGATGGCCAGGAGGCACAGCCCAATGCCGGTAACTGCGTATAGTAGTGGACTGTCGCCAGTGTTGGCGAGCGGGGCAGATTGTGCTGGCCGCGTGAACACGGTTGGCTGGTTTTGACCCGAGCTGAGAGTTGTGGCATTGCCGCTGAGAACAGGTGTGTCGTTATTGACGTTGTTGTCGCTGGCATCTATAGTACCGTCGCCGTTTTCGTCCCAGTAGGCTTTGGCTTGGTTTTGTAGGCTATTCATGGCGCTAGGGATGCTGACGTTGAGCTCTAGTACGACCTCGTTGGCGGCTGATGCCTCGTCGGTAGCACCGGCGTCAGCGCCGATAACGCCATCCCAGATCACAGAGTGAGTGTTTGCATCGTAGCTACAACTGGTTGTGGTTGACACGCCACGGGCGCTGCAGACGAGGCTGCCTGCGACGTAGGGAGCGGACGGGTTGAGCGGGTCGACGATTTTCACACGCTCCGGACTGGAGTTGGCGTCATTAATCCAGACCATTTTCCAGTGCAAAACGGGTAGGCCGGCGGCGTCGAAGGTTTTGTAACCACTGGGTGGGTCAAAGACATTCGCCGGCACGTCGACAACAGTGTTGTTGTCGGTTCCAGTACAGCTACTGCCGCTGCGGCTGCAAAGTCCCGGGTCGCTTGAGCTAGAGGCGGTAGCGCTGTTGTTAAGCACGGTACCATCGGCGATGTTACCATTAACGGTCACTGTGACGGTGCGGGTAACGCTGGAACCACCAGCTAAGCTGTTGATATTCCAGCTGACAACACCGGCTGTGTTATTGCCGCTGTCTGAGGCGCTGACAAATGTGACACCCGCGGGGAGCGTATCGCTGATGACAAGATTGGTGGCGGTGGAGTCGGTTGCCGTGTTGTTGACGGTAATGGTGTAGGTTAGTGAATCGCCAGGATGGGCAGTGGTGACGCCGTCGGTTTTGGTGACGGTAACGACAGGGTCATTTGCCACAACCATAGCGATGGTTTGGTCATTGGAGCCGGCGGTGCAGGTCTGGGCGATGGATCCGGCCGGTACAGTTATGCCACTCGGCGCCTGGCAGTTGCCACTTGCGGAATTGTCGAGCGCATCGGTGGGGACGGGAGCGATGCTGTCACCGTCGCCTATTGCCTGGTTGGCCAGCGACCCAAGGTACCCAGTGTTGATGGTCACCGAGAAGCTCGCTGTCAGGACACCGTCGTAGACCAGCGAAACTGGGCTGGCCAGCAGGTTTGCGGCCGAGCTGCCGTTGAAGCTGCCGCTCGCGGAACCGGTTTGGGTGGAGCCAGAAGGGGTAACGGTGAGGCTGCCTGGTACATAGGTCGTGCCAGCGGGGATGGTGTCAGTGATTTGCAAGTTGGCTTCGTCGCCGTTGCCAGTGTTGCGATAGGTAATAGTGTAGGTGAGCCTGTCGCCCGGATTGACTGTGCCGTTGGCGTTTAGGTCGGTAAAATGAACCGATTTGTAGCCTTGAACAAGTGGGTCTTTGGGAAAACTGACGGGCGTCGCTGCAGGTGTGTCACCATTTGCTGTAGAGGGAAAACTTGTCCCGTTCGTGGAAGTGTCGGCGGCTTGCAGCCCGCTGGGCGGAACAACAACATAGCCGCCCTGTCCGTCGCTGACGTAATAGTGGCCGCTGTTGGGCGTGCCGGAAGTGGTCGATGCGTATGCCACATTGTTCTGGGCAGTGGCTGGGACAGCGGCAGTGTTCGGATAGGTCAGGTCAACGGTTGCGGTAACAGTACAGCTGATGCCGACGGCGAGGTCATCGGTGCCGCTGAGCAGAGCAATATTACTAGTGCCATCATAGGAGGAATTTGGACTGCACGGTCCGGCGCTGACTGACGGCGCGCTTGTGACGGTAATAGTCGGTGAGCCGCTACTAAACGTCTGGTCTAGCTTGTCGACTATCTGAACATTCTCGTCAATTTCGCTGGCGCTGGTATTTTTAATACCAAAGGAGTAGCTCACGCGGTAGGTGTTGCCGCTCAGGTGGGTCATGGCTGACACAGATTTGATGGTGTCGACGCTGCGAGGACTAAATGCACAGCTGGCACCGTCGGTGGTAGTTGCGGCGGCTCCGGTAGCGATTTGGGTGTATACGCCAGTAGTTTTATTGACCATGTAAATGGCACCGCTGGGGTTGCCGCTGGCGTAAAGGTTACCAGCCGTGTCGAAAAAGGCGCTGCCATTTATCTTGGAGGTTGAACCGATGTCGCTGACGACGCCGGTGATAGGGTCGATGGTGTGCAGCGGGGCATTTTGCCCTGCCTCGACTGCGTAGAGAGTCCCGGTGGTGGGGTCAAAGGCGATGTCACCCTGCGGGATAGCCTTTGACAGTGTGACGTAGGTCGAGGTCATGGTTGTGAGGTTAATTTTTGACAACCGTATGGGCTGGCCGGCCACCGTTTGTATGACGTACATTGTGCCGTCAGAAGCAAACGTGCCGCCCGCCATACCGGACGTGCCACCGTCGGCATTCAGGCCAGAAACAAGCCCCGTATCCGTCACGACGCCCGAGTCATTTAAACGATAAAGATGGAAGTTTATGCCGCCGTTCGATGCACTTGCCAGAGCGTAGAGGTAGCCATCATGGGAGTTGTAGCCTAGGGCGTTCATGCCAGTAAAGGCTTGGGATAGTGGTCCTATTTCTTGCTCGGCGTATGTGCCGGAGGTGTTAAGTTGGAGGCGGTACAGCGAGGTATTAGCCGTTGTACCAGGGGTGCGTAACTGATAGAATGAACCGTCACAAGGTAGCGCCGGTGAACTATAATCTGCGAAGGCCTGATCAGGCACCCACTGCCACGTCGTCACGCATAACGCAGCTGCCAACAGCCCACATACTATACGTCTAGTGTTCCGACGCGCTGCTCTCAAATTTTGCATAGTTTGTTTCCTCCCGTGTCTGATATCTGTTAGTGCTATTCTGCATAATACAATACGCTTATGCTCATGTCAATTACATTGAGTAAAGGAGCGATATATGTACCTGTTTCCCGACATAGATTCGCCCGATGTCATGAACCGCATCGGCTATCGGCCAGAGTTCGAAACAATTCACTACGTGCCTGGTGCGCTCATCACGAATGTGTCGCGCCAGAACCAGTCGAAAAGTAGCTTGCTCAAGCTCGTCGGCACGCCACTCTATCTCCGTATGACGATTCGCAATGTGAACACGGTGCGCAGACTCGCGGAGTTAGTGGTCACGAACCAGTGACGCCGTACGAAGCATGGTACTCAGCGTGGCGGGAGTTTGAGCGGGGCAAGCGACAATCACGGGCGATTGACACGTTTGCCTACTCGCTCGAGGAAAACCTACACAGTTTGGTCTATGACATAGCGACGCGAACCTATCGTCACGACGGCTACCAGTACGTCAGCGTATACGAGAAAAAACGTCGTGATTTGGCAGTAGCATCGGTGCGCGACCGAGTTGTGCACCGCTATGTGTATGACCGGTTGGTCGCGCGCTATGACAGCTCGTTTGATCCAGATGTTTGGTCGTGCCGCACGGCAAAGGGGCTGCACGGGGCGCTCCAGCGTACCCAGGATTTGCTCGGCAAGCACGCTGGCTCGTATGTCTGGCGAGCGGACATCATGAAGTTTTTTTACCATGTGCAGCACGCGGCGAGATGCGCACTGTGTGCGAGTAGCGGCCGCGAACTATCTGCGCGACTTGCTTGGTTTGTCGCTTAACCCCAAAAACAACGTCGTTGTGCCAGCCGGTAGCGGGCTGCATTTTCTTGGGCACGTGGTCACATCGTCATACGCTGTCGTCGACAGGCGCACGTCTAAGGCTGCGCTGCAAAAGGTGACGGTACGAAACCTGGCGAGCTACCAGTCTCTCTTGCTCGCCAAAGACATCAAAAAACAGCTGAATTGGAACAGTGTAGATGAAATTACCGAAATTCTGCTTGACAAATAAGATTATGATATGATAATATAGAAAAAATATTTTTGGAGAAAGAATAATGGCAGGAATAGAAAATTATCCACAAGATTCACGAGGCCCACAGGACGCTCCTTGCATCACTGATATCAGAGATATTATGGCGCCAGCTTTTCGTAATGCTCCTCAGGACAGAATTGATAGCCAAGACCCGGCCAACGAGGCTCGGCTACTAACAACCGTCTACACGGAGCTGGGTTTCTTCGACCCGGCACTTGCCGAGCAGGCACCTGAAATCCTGAAGCCGCAAATCGCAGACCTCAGGGCTGCTCATCCTGGAACAGAGCTACAACCGCTCGTAGCTGTACGCCTTGTGTCAGCCTTTGGTTTGCGTGCACTACTCGCAAATTTTGACAAGCGCCAGGCTGAAGACACATATGCCTGGCCAGGCTTGTGGCCTCGCTATGAGAATAACCTAGCTATGCTCAACCGTCGCTCGCTGGGCGGCAACAACGATCCAGCAGACCTCGCAGTCGTCGGTATGCCACTAGCAGCCGACAAAACTTATGGTGAGGCTGGGCTCACACTGACTGATCGAACACTTGAGCAGCAGCGCCGGGCAATCGGTACGGGCATGCTCGCAAGCGTTGTTGACTGGACAGTACTGGCGGCTCTACGTCGCGAACGTGGTGAAAGCCCTATCGATAGCGAGACCTTCACGCGATTTCCACAGATGCAAGAGTACGCTGTTGACGGCGTCGACTACGTCGGCGATGCGTACTCGGACGAGTCACGGGCGGAGTTGTTCGGCTCGGACGGCGGGCGCTACGACGACATTGGTGTTCGTCGCTTGGTGGGGCGTGACGAATCTTAAGATTCAGATATTTCCCCTCTCCTTATCTTTTGCTACACTAGAATCGGTGTCTGATATGGTTTTCATAGGTATGCTTGCGTATTGGTTTGACCTGCGCTGAAGTAACACACTGACCATATCGCATACCTTTGGCTCGGTTAGCGAGCCTTGCCCCACGTGAGATCTTCGTAATTTTGGCTGGTATACCCATAATGTTTGCGAATACTATGGAGACGAGACGAAGGTTAGCAAAATCTGTTGACGGCGTCGACTACGTCGGCGATGCGAACTCGAACGAGTCACAGGCGAAGTTGAACGGCTCGAACGACAGGCGCAACGACAACATTGGTGTTCGTCGCTTGATGAGGCAAGGCTTTCTTTAAGGCATCACTTCTTGCGCGGTATTTTATTGTACGCTTTTGAGCCAGCCGCCGGTCATGCGGCCAATTTCGCTGACTTTGGCCTGGAGCTGGTGGGTGGTGGTAGCGTTCGCCAGCTTTTTCTCGAGGACAATGCGCAGGTGAAATTGTAGTAGCTCCAGCTGAGCGCTAGCTTTTAGTAAATACACCGCTTTGTGGGCTTTTGGCGCGTGCTTGGCCATGATGAGCAGTTCAAGCACAGTAAGCACAGCGTCTTCGGCGCGCCGGCCGAGCGTCTGGCGCTCTAAACCAGCGAGCTTTTCGGTAACAGGCATAAGCGCGAGGTATAGTTCCTGCGTACGCAAAATGGCCGGGAGCTCGTTCATGGTACAATTGTATCAGATGAAAATTGTTGCTATTATCCTGGGGTTGTGCATGAGTGAGCATGTATTTGACCATGAGGCGTGGGCGCGACTGGACATCTTCAACCAAATGGGAAATATTGGCTCAGAAGTCGGCCGAGCTATTACCGCAAAGCACCAGGGCAAGACCGAGCGGTCGATGAGCGCATTTTACAGAGGCATGGACCTTATCAATGCGACTATCGAAGTGTGGTCGTCACAGAAGGGTTCCGCTATACCAGAACTGTTGCGCGCCCGCGAGCAGTTTGCGCGCACTATTTTGACTGACCAGGAAGACCCCACTCTCGAGCAGTACTTCATGCAGTTTGCCATAGCCGCCCGTGCGAATCGGTAGCGATACGAACAGGGTTAAGAGATGACGAGTATGTCAAACAATACGAAGCAAACCCACACAGAAGTAAAGGCAGCACTTGCGAACTACGCTAGTGACGCCGATGCGGTGAATTTGCAATGGTTTTTTAAGACGGGGCCGGGCGAGTATGGTGAGGGTGATCAATTCATCGGTGTGCGCGTGCCAATGATTCGTAAAGTTTGCAAGGAGTTTAAGCATCTGCCGCTTACTGAGGCGCAAAAGCTCATAGAAAGTCCGTTTCACGAGCACCGCATGGCAGGGCTGATTATACTGACGCTCCAATACCCGCGTGCCACGTCCCAGGTGAAGAATGACATATTTGACCTCTATATGCGGGAGCTAATGAGGCGAAATATCAACAACTGGGACCTCGTCGATGTTACCTGCCGCCAGATCGTTGGCGAACATCTACGTGACGATCGTGCCCAACTGTATACACTTGCGGAAAGCAATAACTTGTGGGAGCGCCGCGTCAGTATCATCAGCACCTTTGCCTACATTGCCCGCGGTGATGCGAGCACCTCACTAGATCTTGCCGAACTGTTGCTGCACGACCACGAAGACCTCATGCACAAGGCCGTTGGCTGGACGCTGCGCGAAGTCGGCAAACGCTGCGACGAGCAACTGCTGCGTGATTTTCTCGACCGTCATGCCCGCGGTATGCCACGGACGGCACTACGTTATGCTATTGAGCACTTGCCTGAAACTCAACGTCAGTACTATCTATCAATCAAAAAAACATAATTAGCGACGTGGGATGATCGGTCTCCCGATAAGTTTGTTGAGCACACAGGCGCCGAGTAAACCGGAGATAATTAATAGCAAGCCAAGATCTCCGACCATCCACTGCCATGGGTCCTGGAGAGTCCCAAATGCGACGTATATAAGCCACATCCCCAATAGAACGCGAAAAATACGGCCGTAAATGCTTGTTGCTGCATTGACAATTCTGATAAGTAGTTTTTTATTCATCGCTTCTAAAAAATGCCTCGTTTGCGACCAAGCCACATCACCGTCGTTAGAATAACAGTAGTGATACCAAGAATAATCCAGAAAGCTCCAGGGTCGTGTTGAAATGGTGTCTCGACATTCATGCTATATACCCCAAAAATCATGTTGGGAATTGCCATAGCGAGTGTAGCCACAGTGAGAACTTTCATCGTTTGGTTGAGGCTGTTGTCGCTGATGGAGCTATGCGCGTTGCGCACCCCAACGATTGCCTTGATGTTATCATTACATTTTTCGACTGACTGCTCGTTCATGAGTAGTGCATCTTCCACGAGATCACGGTCTTGCTCTGCCAAACGATGACCGACAAAAAGCCGTCTCAGCACAGCGCTGTTTGGCTGTAGTGCACTCAAGAACTCATTTAATTCGTCCTCGATCAAGACAAAGTCAACAAAATCTTGATTGCTCACCGCATGGGTGCGCAATCGCTGGCGAACTGCTTTTATTTTCCGACTCGTCTTGTCTGTTAAGCTGTCGTACTGCTCGGTAATTCGCTGCATAATAAGCAAGACCAGCCGCGTCTGTTCCCGGGTGGTGAAGGGAATCTTGCCAGAGAGAAGGGGCTCGAGCGGAGCAACGTGCCGTGATGAAACGGTGATAAGCGCGTTCTCGAGGAGGACGATGAGCAACGGAAAGGTCTCAAAATCACCAGTTCGCTCACGAACCACATAACGTACATAGATGTAGGTCTGTTTGCCCTCTGATTCAAGGCGCGGCACCTCATTCTCATCGAGTGCGTCCTCCAAGTGGCCGGGAACCAAATCGTAACGCCGAACAACCTCAGCGAGTTCATCTTTTGAGGGCGACTCCAAGTGAACCCATACGTTGTCGCGATACTCTCCCAGAAGGGCAAGGTCTTTTGAGGCGATGGCTCGATAGTAGCGTTTTAACACGCGAAATTATTCCCCAGGTATACTTGCTTCATATGACTACTATACGATCTCTAGTGCCAGTCGGCAACAGCGTGTGATATACTTTGATGTATGAAAAAGCATAAGAAGCAATCATCACAAGACTCAACGGCTGTATTGGTACTGGGCATCGCCATGTTGCCAATCGGCACTGCGCTGCTGGCATCAAAGTATGCTGTCGGATCAGTTTTTTTGGTGTTATCAGCTGCATTTGTCGGTATGGCGCTTGGTATGATGCGCGCCGAGAAAAAGTAGACCCCCGCGATCACTTCGGCTTATACTAGTGGGATGAACACCAGTCTCGCACAAAAGTTAAAAAACCTCCCCAATTCCCCAGGGGTGTACTTTCACAAATCAGCCTCTGGAGAGGTGATTTATGTTGGGAAAGCGGCGGTCTTAAAAAATCGTGTCCGCCAGTATTTTCAGGAGAGTCGAGATAGTGATGCCAAGACTAGGGCACTGGTGGCGGAGATAGAGGATACCGACTGGATTGAGACGGACAGTGAAATTGATGCTCTTTTTTTGGAAAGCGAAATGGTAAAGCGTTACATGCCTCGCTACAACATTTTGCTCCGTGACGATAAGTCTCAACTGTATGTCCGCATTGACATAAAAAGCGAATGGCCACATGTCAGTTTTACGCGCAATCCAGCCGATGACAAGGCCCAGTATATTGGACCGTTTTATAATGGCTATGCTCTCAAAAAGGCTCTTCGATATCTGCGAAAAGTATTTCCGTATTATACGAAACCGCCGGGTACACACCGCGTCGACTTTGATGTTCATCTGGGACTGAGCCCGCGCTCCGATATGACAAGCCAAGAATATAAATCCAGTCTCAAAAAACTCATACGATACATCGAGGGTGATAAGGTGACTATCACACGCGAACTTGAGCGAGACATGAAACGTGCCGCACGGCAACAGCAATTTGAGATTGCTGCCGAATTACGTAACAGGCTCGGGTATCTACGCGAGCTGCAACGGCGCATTATGTTTGGTGACAAAGAGTTCCTGGATATCAGCAAGGACAGAGCACTTAATGACCTGCGATTACTTTTGGGGCTAACGTCGATGCCGGCACGCGTCGAGGGGTATGACATTAGCCATATGAGTGGTACGAATGTTGTCGCGAGTATGGTGGTATTTACAAACGGCGTCAGTGATCGCACGGAGTATCGAAAGTTCAAAATGCATAAAGAGCAAAACAATGATTTTGCAAATATGTTTGAGACCTTGTCGCGTCGGTTGAGCGAAAAAAATCGTTCTCGGTGGAAACTTCCGGACATCTGTTTGATTGATGGCGGTAAGGGTCAGCTTGATTCGGCGATTGCTGCGCGGGACCAGGCAGGTCTCACGATACCAATGATTGGCTTAGCTAAGCAGCACGAAGAGATTGTCGTACACCTCGAGAGATCTCGCGTGACGCTCGACCTTAAGGTACTCGAGAGATTGGACGGTCACTATATGGCGAGCGACAAGTTTCTTTTGATCAGTCTTCCGCTCAATAGTCATATTGTGAAATTGCTACAACGAATCAGGGATGAATCACATCGCTTTGCCGTGACATACCACACAACTCTCAAACGTACCTCGCAAACCAAGGGTATCCTTGATGAGATTGAGGGCGTTGGTCCTGTTACACGAAAAAAGTTGATTCGTCGGTTAGGTAGTGTTCGGGCGGTGGCCGGGGCAACGGTTGAGACACTCGAAAAAATTGTCAGTCCTGTACTTGCGCGGCGTATATACAATTACTTCCATCAAATCTGATAACATATGCGTTACATTGGTAGACACAGGATGAGCAGATTTTCTATCAGACTACTAATTCGCGCATTAACGACGACAACTGCTTGCAGCTAGGATATACTACTCTCTATGATACATCGCACGCATCTACAGCGATTTATGGACGCAACACAGGGCGGGCTGGTCGTTCTCACGGCTTTCGATGAAGTACAGTGGAGTGGGGATATGGCTGTGCCGTTTGTCCAAGAGTCAAACTTTTGGTGGTTGACGGGCATAGAACAGCCGGGATGGAAAGCGATTATCGACTCTAGGAGACGATCGCTCGTTCTTGTTCGGCCAGATCGCAGTGAAACGCAACGATTGTTTGACGGCGACATAAGTGATGACAAGGTGATCGCCCTAAACGGTGCGATAGAAGTTATCTCTGACACGGGGCTTGAATCCTATCTGCGTCGTTTGGCACGACATCACACAGTTGTACAAACAGTGTATGATCAGCGCGAGTATGACTTTGTCTCAAATCCCGCCCAACACGATCTTCACAGTCAGTTGGGTCGCATTTTTTCTTCAGTTCAGGATTGTCGTCAGGTGCTTGATACGCTACGAGCAATAAAATCCGAGGGAGAAATTGCCGCTATACGCAAGGCGATCGCTCTGACAATCACTAGCTTCGAGGCAATTCGTAAACAACTTGAGTCCTACCGGTACGAATATGAGATCGAAGCGGATATGACACGAGTCTTCCGTCGTGCGAACGCACAACATGCGTATCGGCCCATTGTGGCGAGTGGCTCACGTGCCGTGACCTTACATTATATCGCCAACGGTGCTCGGCTTGCAAAGAGACAGCCTCTTTTGGTAGATGTCGGTGCGCGGGTCGATGGTTACGCAGCTGACATTACTAGGACGTATTGTCTGAAACCGACAAAGCGTCAGCAGCAAGTGCATGCAGCGGTCGAAAACGCCCATCGTCGAATCATTGCCTTACTTGGACCTAATTTGCTTGTTGCAGAGTACATACATCAAGTTGATGAAATTATGAAAGACGCTCTCGTTGAGCTGGGTTTACTTGAGGATCGAAATGATACTAAGACCTATCGAAACTATTTTCCTCACGCGATTAGTCATGGTTTAGGTATTGATGTTCATGATAGCCTTGGGGCACCGCGCTATTTTCAACCCGGCATGGTGCTGACGGTTGAGCCCGGTATTTATATCAAAGAGGAACATATCGGGGTGAGAATTGAAGACGATATTCTGATAACCACTGATGGGCATGAAAACTTGAGCCGCGCCTTGTCGACAAGTTTGTAGAAAAACGCTATACTCATACGAAGACCATGAAACAACAAATGATGATGTTTGCCATCCGTTGGATACTTAATTCCTTTGGGCTTTGGATCGCCGTAAGAGTGTTTGGCACGGGCTATAGCGGAGCAGAGATTGATGCCGGGGTCGCTGTCTTTTTGTTGGCCGGACTAATCTTTTCAGTTGTCAATGCCATCCTAAAACCGATCGTCATAATCTTGGCACTTCCCGCAATCTTATTGACGCTCGGTCTGTTCACCATTATCGTCAACGGGTTTATGGTCTGGATATCACTAAAGCTCGCTCCAGGTCTACAGATGACATTTTGGCACTCGGTTCTTACAGGATTGGTACTAAGTCTGGTAAACTATGTAGTAAGTAGCGTGCTCGAACTAGAGTATTCGAATATGCGAAAGGAGCAATAAATGAGTCTTGACAGTATTTTGCAAAGTATTACCGTTGGGTCGGCAATTCTTATGTCGCTTGCCATTTTACTTCAGCAACGCGGCGCGAGCCTAGGTGCTGGATTTGGAGGTTCGGGGGAGTTATATACTACGCGGCGCGGCTTAGACAAAAATCTATTTGAAGTAACTATCTTTTTAGCAATTACGTTCGTCGCCTCTATCCTGGCCGGACTACTTCTGCCATCATTTAGGTAAGGGAACCACGTGAATAAAGATAAACAGGGGTGGAATCAGTTTAGGCGAATACGTCTTGATCGTAAGGCGTTGGCTCGGCGCGCTCGACGCATCGAAGGGACAACACGTCGACATGCCCATCGTTTTATTATTCGTCGTATTCAAAACGTACGCGCTGTTCGGCGCCAAATTACCCTCTGGCTGACGATGATAGGATTTATCATTGCCGGCTTGGGACTTCAGTGGATGTGGGGACAGTCAAATTACATGGTTTCTGCACGACAGGGGGGTGGAAGCTACGTTGAAGCTTCACTCGGGCCGATTACGACGCTCAACCCACTCTATATTTCGTCAAGTGCTGAAGCGACCGTTGGTCGTTTAGTATTCTCGAGCTTATATGATTATGATGAAACGGGTAGCTTGCACCAGGACATAGCCGCTTCGCTGCAAGTGGATTCAACGGGAAAGCAATATACCATCAAACTCAAACCAAATGTAACGTGGCATGACGGTGCGCCCTTGACGGCAAAAGACATAGTATTTACCATAAATCTCATCAAAAACCCCCTCTCTCGTTCTTCGCTGAGGATCAACTGGCTCGATGTATCGGTGCAGGCGATCGATGCGACAACGGTGCAATTTTCACTACCAACAGTCTATGCTGCCTTTCCGTATGCGCTCACCTTTCCTATACTGCCCGAGCATATCTTGACGAGCGTGAGTCCGGGTGCGGTTCGGGAAAACATATTTAGTCAGTCTCCGGTAGGGAGTGGTCCATTTCGCTTTAAGTCTCTCCAGTCAGCGGATGTACTAACGGGAACGAGGCGTGTCACACTCGAGGCAAATAAAAACTATTATCGCGGGCAACCGAAACTAGATAGGTTTGAAGTGCAGGCATACACAAGCGAAGAAGCAATACTGAGTGCCTTAAAATCAGGTGAGGTCAACGGTGCGGCAGATATTTCTATCACTTCTCGTTCACAAATACCAAGCAACTACACCGTGGCCCCTCAGCCGCTCGATAGTGGTGTTTATCTGCTTCTCAACACCACTCATCCGGTACTACGTGATGGCAAGGTGAGAAAAGCACTTCAGTATGCAACAGATACTGATGCCATTCGCGCGAGATTGGGTGAGGGAACACTTTCACTCGATTCTCCATTTATTGATGGGCAGCTGACGGGAGCGGATACTCCGCATGCACCAAAAACCGATCTAACAAAAGCGAAAGCATTGCTGGACGAAGCCGGCTGGAAGGCAGAGGGCTCGTATCGTATCAAAGATGGCAAGCCACTTGAGCTCACCATTACAACCACAAAGAGCAGTGAGTACGGAGCGGTACTCGAGGAAATAGTAAAGCAATGGCAAGCACTCGGCATAAAAGTCAATACACGTACTGTCGATACCGCAACCGTATCATCAACCTTTGTGCAAGATACGTTGCAGGGAAGAAACTTTGACGTGTTACTCTACCAGCTTTCTATCGGTGCTGACCCTGATGTCTATGCGTACTGGCATTCATCACAGGCCGGACCATCGGGATACAATTTCACTAGCTATAGTAACAAGACGGCAGATGCAAGTTTAGCAAGTGCGCGGTCTCGTCTCGAACCCGATCTACGTAATGCTAAGTACAAGCAGTTTGCGCGGCAGTGGATAGAGGATGCGCCAGCGATCGGTCTTTACCAACCCGTTGCTGAGTATGTATCAAACAAAAATGCACAAACAGTCCGTAGTAACGCAAAACTTGTTACCTCTACCGATCGGCTCGCAACTGTCATCTATTGGACAGTTGAGAGTGATATGGTTTACAAAACACCGTAAATTGCGGTATACTATAGGGGTATCCAACAGCTAATATGCACTGGTGGCGGAATTGGTAGACGCGCTAGCTTGAGGGGCTAGTGATCATTGCGATCGTGGAAGTTCAAGTCTTCTTCAGTGCACCAAAAAGCGATTTTTCGGGAAATTGTCGCCTTCCAGGGCGATTTTTTCTTTGGCCGCGCTCAACGCGAACCAGATGTTTTCTTGGGGGAAATGGGAAATTGGTCGTTGCTTGCAACGACTTTTTTGTTTTTTAGAAACAGGTTCAATCCGTCAATTTTGCGTAAACTCTCGCGCAAGGCTTGATGTGGGGTGTTTTCGTCAATTTTCTCGTAGGAAATTGCTGTTTTAACCCACTCGCGCATAGGTTCAATCCAAAAGTCAGCGCGAGCGGCGACATGCTCTATTTTTTCCTCTAGCGACTTTTTGCGGCTCATGAGTTTAGCGCGGCGGTCTTGGTAGTCGCTTTGGTCGATGTCGCCCTCTAGGTAAATATCAAAAAGTCGCTTGCTCTTGCCGTTCAACTCGTCCAGTTGGGCGCGGTGTTCGGTGAGTAGCCGTTGGCTGCTTTGTTGCGCGTCTGCCTCATCTTGCTCCAGCCTTGCCAGCATAAACGCGCCCATATCGCGTGGCACAGTAAATGCCCGCGCGATTGGTACGAGTTGGTTTGCTAGTGCGTATTCGCGCAGTTCTGGCTCGCGGCACGCGACTTTTTTGCTTTTGTGCGAAAGCTCAATCAGACGTATAATTGTAGGATAGATTTATGAAATATTCTCAGAAGTATAGTTTAGTCGGATTCCTAGAGCATCAAGATATTGGCGTTGAGTTTGGTATGTCCGATTGGCCGCTCCATGTTACTTTTGCTGACGTATTTGCCATTGAGCGAAATGACGTAGCTATCGACAGAAAGCTAAATGAAGCTTTACAAAATCAGCGACCCGTCCTTGTTGAACCGAAACAGCAAGCAAAATTAGGCAATACAGATGTCGTATTAGTTGAGAAAACGGAGGAACTGTTAAGTCTACATTTATTGTTGGTTGGATTGCTTGAACAGAATGGAGCCGTTTTTAATACACCCGCATTTACAAAAGGTGGCTTTTTGCCCCATTGCACGATACAAAAATCTAGTCTGCTACAGACAAGTACCGAAATTACTGAATTGTCACTTGTTGACATGTTTCCGAATAATGATTGGAAGCAAAGAAAAATACTTGCCACATTTGAGCTAAACGGCTAAACCGTCGTACACATACAACTCGATTGAATTTTTAATTAACCAGTTATTTGGTCTCTGCTTGCGAGTGCAATTCCAAGCAATCATCCCGTTACGATAAAGCAACTGCTTGCCCGACAAAAAACCAACCTTTTCCTAATTCAAAAAAAGAAATTCGGCGTGGGAAAATTCAGAAAATGCAAAGGCTGGTTTTTTCTGATGGGGCGCACGCGCGGGCTGCGCCCGTGTAAGGCGGCGGGGCCTGGCATTTGTCAGCCATTTTGCTCAAAATGGGTTCGGACTTGTGTGTAAAAGTCCACCAAAAATAAGATGCCTCCAAGGCATCTCTTATTATTCCGAGAGACCAAAGCTAATCTAATTTGTTATACTAAAAAACGTGGCGCGTTGGCGGAGCAGTTACGCAGCGGTCTGCAAAACCGCGTAGATGGGTGCAACTCCCATACGTGCCTCCATGAAATAATCTCGATGGTTCGAGGTTATTTCTTTTTGAGGAGTTCGAGCATCTCGGGAAATGTCTCTTCGATGAAATGCCCACGGTTTTCAAACGTATGAACTATGGCATCGGGCAAATCACGGTGAAACTTTGCTAGTTCAGCAAATGGCACGAGAGGGTCATCTTTGCTATGAAACAAGTGGATTTCATTCGCACTCTTATCGAGACCACGTGCGTCACCAACGAGAAAGCTGCCATTGTCTCCTGTAAAGTCATTGTCGTAAACCGCTGCGACCAAAACAAGACGCTTCACTTTTTGTTTGAGCGGAACCTCATGAAGGTATTTTGCCAAAAACATAGCGCCGAGGGAATGCCCCACTAACTGAACGTCATTGCCGAAGAAGGGGATGAGTTTCTCAAAATATAATTTCCACTCATCGTAGACAGCATTCCATGCATTGGGAAATTCAGGAAGGAGCACGTCGGCATCTTTTATTTGATTTGCGATCCATGGTTTCCATTTCTGATGAACCTTTAGGCGCTCGTAGTCAACACACTTTGATCGCAGTTTTGTCAAATATGTATTGTATGAATTGTAACTTTCACCACCATGAATTATGAGGATTTGCTTCATATTTCTAGTATACTAAAGTTGAGCGCGGGTGGCGGAATAGGTAGACGCGAGGGACTTAAAATCCCTTGACCAAAAGTCGTGCGGGTTCGATTCCCGCCCCGCGCACCACTATAGGTTGAGCTATTCTTTTAGCGCGGCGAGTGGTATACTGTAGACAGTAAAAGTAGAGAAAGAAAGGGTAAAAGAACTCATGGATCCAGTAACAGTAACCTTACTCATCGTGGGCGGTGTGGTTGTTTTGCTTGTCCTCTTTGTTTGGGCAACGTACAACGGTCTTGTCAAACTCAAAGTACGTGTCGATGAAGCGTGGAGCGATATCACCGTCCAGCTTAAGCGGCGTACCGACCTTATTCCAAATCTTGTAGAGGCGGTTAAAGGCTACGCAGCGCACGAGAAACAAGTATTTGAAAATGTCACCGAAGCCAGGGCAAACGTTGTCAATGCCAGCTCTCAGGGGCCAAAAGCAACTGCTCAAGCAGAAAATCAATTCGAGGGTGCTCTCAAGAGCCTTTTTGCAGTTGCAGAGAATTATCCTCAGCTCAAGGCAAATGAAAACTTCCTCCAACTGCAAAACGAGCTGGTTGATACCGAGGATAAGATACAGGCAGCACGACGCTTCTACAATGGTGGTGTTAGCAGCCTCAACACTAAGATTCAGATGTTCCCGGCAAATACGATTGCAGGTATGCTTGGTTTCAAGCAACGCGAGTTCTTTGAGGTCGAGGATCGCGCAGCTGTTGAGAAACCCGTTGAAGTCAAGTTCTAGTCTCGACTAGCAATTCATGTATAAGGCAATCGCAGCAAACAAACGAAATACCGTTATGATTATGACGGTATTCGTTGGATTTGTCGGTGCCATCGGATGGCTGGTCGGTGCAATAAACGGGCAATCAAGCATAGGAATTGGTGTGCTCGTTGTTGCTGGTGTATACGCACTGATTCAGTACGTCATTGCTGACAAGCTAGCGCTCGTAACAACCGGTGCGCAGGAAATTACCAAAGCAGACAGTCCTCGTCTATGGCGTACTGTCGAAAATCTATCGATCACCACAGGCATGCCAATGCCAAAAGTATGTCTTATCGATGACCCTTCACCAAATGCGTTCGCGACTGGTCGTGATCCCGAACATGCGGTAGTGGCGGCAACAACAGGATTACTCGAGATCATGGACAACCGCGAGCTGACGGCGGTGATTGCTCACGAGATGGGTCATGTGCGCAACTACGATATACGTGTTAGCATGATTGCGTTTGGTTTGGTGAGTGCTATCGGCCTCTTGTCGGACATGGCATTTCGCCTGATGTGGTTTGGGGGAGACGACCGCGAAGACAACGCAAACAGCCCGCTGTTTTATGTGATTGGCTTTGTGCTGATACTTATATCACCGCTTATTGCCGCGATGATCCAGATGGCGATCAGCCGCCAGCGCGAATATCTGGCCGACGCCACAGGAGTGTTTTCAACACGTGATCCTGAGGGGTTGGCAAGCGCGCTCGAAAAACTTATGGAATATGGTCAACCGATGCGTCGTCAAAGCACCTCGACTGCTCACTTGTTTTTTTCTAATCCGTTGAAGCCGGGTCTCATTGCCCAGCTTTTTAGTACGCACCCTCCTCTCGAGGCAAGGATAGCTCGTCTCAAGAAGGATATGCACAAGTGGTGAAAAGCAAAAAAGCCTCTGTGCAGGCCGTTAAGACGCGTCGCCCCAAAGTTTCTTCGAAAAAGCCGCAACCCAGCAAAAAGACAACTACTCGACGCTTGACATCATTGCCTAACCCACATGGACTCAAGAAATACTTTGAGCACCTCATGATACGGATTGGGTCGTTCTTGAATCGTCGCCCTCATCGTAGTTTCCGTCGGACTCGTCGCCGCGATTACGTAAGATCATTGCCATTACCGAGTTACAGTGTATTTACCTATACCGTGACAAAAACACTTCGCCAAAATTGGAGAATCTTTATGCTCCTCACGCTCTTTTATGGAATGATTATATTTATCTTTAGCGGCGTAACGAGTCAAGACGCCTTCACAAATATTTCCAAAACCATTGAAAACGCCGGTTCGATCGGAGAAATGTTTGGGTCATACGGCAGAGCGGGGTTAATATTGGCAGGAACGGTGTTGACCGGTCCGACCAGTCTCTCGGTTGATCAGCAAATCTATCTCATGATTGCTCTTCTCTTTGTATGGCTAACGACGGTATGGCTACTCAGAGAACGATTGGCGGGACGAAAGCCAAAATTGCGAGACGGCCTATACTCGGCGGGTGCACCATTTATAGCAACACTCATGCTTGTATTTCTCGCACTCATTCAGTTGTTACCAATCGGATTTGTCATCGTATTGTATGCCGCACTAGCGATGGTGGGAGCACTTTCTTCAGGGCTTAGTATGATGATATTTACGATATTTGCCACACTACTTATTGCCCTCTCGCTCTACTGGCTTACCTCGACCTTTCTCGCATTAGTTGTCGTTACTCTGCCGGGGATGTATCCGCTCAGGGCAGTAAAAGTCGCAGGTGATCTCGTGACGGGAAGGCGACTCCGCATCTTATTTCGTCTGCTGTGGATGATGCTACTTATAGCGCTGCTTTGGCTGATTGTCGCAATTCCCCTTATTCAGTTGAGCACCTGGGCATCTCATGTTTGGACATGGTGGGTATTTGTGCCAGCTGTACCGATAGTTATCGCGTGCATGTTTGCATGGACGGTCGTATGGAGCAGCAGCTACGTATATCTACTCTATCGGAGGATTATTGATGACGATACAAAACCGGCCTAAGCTTGCTGAGGCGCGGATTCGAGTCGAAAAACTGCGCGAGCTAATCAATGACTATCGGTATCACTATCACGTTCTGGATGAGTCAATTCTCAGTGAAGCGGCAGCCGATAGCTTGAAGCACGAGTTGTCTCAACTTGAGGATTGGTACCCGGAGCTCATTACGGCCGATAGCCCGACGCAACGTGTTGCTGGGACAGCACTCGATGCTTTTTCAAAAGTCACTCACCAGACACCAATGATAAGTCTCGCTGATGTGTTTGACCGTGACGAAGTTATCGCGTGGGTTGCTCGTATGAAACGCGTCTTGCCTACGGTTGGTGATGAATTTCTCTGCGACATAAAAATGGATGGGTTGGCCTCTGCGCTGATATACCAAGACGGAGTATTGGTGCAAGCAGTAACGCGAGGTGATAGTCGAGTTGGTGAAGACGTAACGGCAAACGTCCGTACGATAAATAATGTGCCACTGCGGCTGAGAGCAAATCAAAAGTTTGCTCATTTTTTGAGAGGCCGTACCGAGATCCGTGGTGAAATCGTCATGTTTAAGGAAGATTTTGAAATGCTCAATAGAGAGCGTGAACGAAGCGGCGAGCCACTTTACAAAAATCCACGCAATTTGGCAGCAGGCACCATCCGGCAGCTTGATCCAAAGTTAGTCGCCGAACGACCACTTAATTTCGTGGGGTATGACATTATTCGTGATGATTTGGCCGACACGCCGACAATCGCATTTGGTTACACGATGCTCGCGGAGTTAGGGATAACAACAAGTAAACAGACAAGAGTGGTTCGCGGCGTAGCAGAAATCATGGAGTATGTACGCCATCTAGATAAGATTCGATCAGGCCTGCCCTTTAACACAGACGGTGCCGTCATTAAGGTCAATAATCGTACCGAGTTTGCGAGACTGGGTATAGTGGGTAAAACACCTCGAGCAGCAATCGCGTATAAGTTCGCAGCCGAGGAGACAACGACTATTGTAAAGGATATCGTTATTTCGATTGGTCGTACTGGCGCAGCGACGCCTGTGGCTGTCTTTGACCCTGTACAAATTGCCGGCACAACGGTACAACATGCGAGTCTGCACAATGCCGACGAGATTGCACGACTCGATGTACGCATTGGAGATACGGTGGTGATTTATAAGGCAGGAGATATTATTCCGCAGGTACAACAGGTACTCGTGGAGCTTCGTCCCAATGATGTAGCGCCCTTTGAGTATGAACATGAGCTTGCCAGGCAGTATCCTGAATTGGAGTTTGAGCGACAAGAAGGCGAGGTAGTCTATCGGGCAAAAGGCTTGACAGGACCACTGATTCTCAAACGATCGTTGCAACATTTTGCAAGTAAGGGCGCACTCGATATCGAAACGTTGGGTGAAAAAAATGTCGAGGCGCTTGTCGATGCCGAGCTTGTAAATGATATCGCAGACATCTATCGGTTAACGTACGAGCAACTACTAGGACTTGAACGATTTGCGGCCATTTCTGCACAAAAAATGATTAACGCAATTGCTGCGTCAAAAAAACCGCCACTTGAACGGTTCGTCTTTGGTCTTGGCATCAGGCATGTCGGTGTGCAAACGGCGATTGATTTGGTGAAGCAGTTTAAATCACTGGATGCACTCCGCTATGCTACGATTGACCAGCTGCGCTCAGTTGATGGCGTCGGCGATGTGGTCGCCGAGAGTGTTGCCGCGTGGTTCGCCGACGAAGATAACGAGTCACTGCTCTCTAAGTTTGAGGAGCACGGTGTCGAACCTTTTTATGAACAAAAACTAGGGAAGTTAGCAGATATGTCATTTGTGGTGACTGGCACGCTTACTTCAATGGGACGCGATGAGGCGGCTGATCGCATACGGACACTAGGCGGCACCTTTCAGACAGCAGTCGGTAAGGATACAGATTACCTGGTTGTCGGAGGTAAGGTTGGTGCAAGTAAATTGAAAAAGGCTCAGTCGTATGGTACGAAGGTTATTGATGAAACGGCATTCCTCGCGCTCACTAATGAGTAATAAAAAAAGTCACCTTGCTCGACAGTGCTCTACAATCGAAGTTGATTTTTCTTATTACCAGCAGATAATTCCGGTTATGATATATTGTAGTGCTGGTACCAAAACAGTGACCACCTGGTTGTTCCTCGGGACTGCGCAGGTAGGCAGGTTGGCGCAGTGGGTTGCGCAAAGCTGCCCGCCGGGCGTGGCGGTGATACCAGGCGCACCGCATTGGTTTGCAAACGAGGATGGTTCGGATATCCCCGAGTTTATTGTGAGATATACCGCGACGATGGTTGACGAATTGACGCGACGATATGGCCAGCCTGCTTCGATTATTGCCGAGTCACAGGCGGCCGGAGGAGTGGCTGTTTATTTGCAAAAAGTGCGCGATAGCGTGGGGCAGCTGATTCTGCTTCAGCCTTTGGGTCTGACCACTCATGAATACACGCGGTCTTTTGCTCCATATAGTGAGCTGCAGCATCGAGTTAATCATAATTTCCTTCATCAAATACCGTCACTTTTTACAGATTTTCGACTTTTGTTTAACCATGCTTTTCTGATCCGCACCATAAAACCTGGCACAGGCAAGGCAAGAGCACAATATGAGGCGGGGCTGGTGTGTTCTATTTTGCCTTCAGTCAAGGAGCTGTTTCTTGACGGCACCTCAATTCACATTGTGAGCGGGGAGTATGACAGCCTCTTTCCGCCTGACAAAATAGGAAGTAATCTCGATGCGGCAGGTATGAGAAACATCCCAATTTATATTGTTCCAAAAACTCCCCACTCGCCGTTATCGACGAGAGCTGGCAGAAGACTCCTAGAACGGGCATTTATGATCGCTAATAAAGAACTACCATTTAGAAAGGACCATTAGTGAGTAAGCTCCCAGTATTCATCACAGGCAATCAACATAAAGCGGACTATTTATCTCGACAGCTCGGCATTTCGCTCGAGTATCAAAAAGTAAATCTTGATGAACTACAGTCGACAGATCTTCATATTATTGTTGAGCACAAACTTCGTCAGGCCTATGCGTTTGTTAGGCGCCCTGTCTTGGTCGAGGATGTAAGTCTATCGTTTAATGCGCTGGGCGACTTGCCAGGGCCATACATAAAATGGTTTGTGGAACACGCAGGTGAGGAAGCATGTTGTCGGATGCTTGATGGATTTGAAGATCGTGGCGCAGTAATTCGGTGCACATTTGGCTACTTTGATGGCGAGCGTATGACGTTCTTTGACAGTGAGCTCCCGGGTACAATCTCGGACTCTCCTAGGGGTGACAACGGATTTGGGTTTGATAGATTTTTCATCAACGAAGGCTATGATATTACACGTGCTGAGATGCGCCAAGAGGAAAACGAGCGGACGTATGCGCAACTCATGAAACCGTTTTCTCAGGTACGGAAGTTTGTCGAATCTCTTCAAGTAGACGAAATGCAGCGATAGCCGAGGCGAGTTGTTGCTCTCGAACCAGATGATTTGATGGTGCTGGCGGCCATATGCTGTGTTCGAGCCAAAAACCGATCAGCACGAGTGCATGATATTCGTCAACATACTCCTGGTAGCGAAGAACGTCATGACCGGACTTGTAGAGATCGATAAGAAAACTGGTTGTATCGGCCAGTCGTGGCCCGCGATCAGCCCAACTCCAGTCAACAATCTTGGTACCGTGCGCTGGATGCCAGGCAACGTTCGATTGACGAAAGTCATGGTGACAAAAAGCAGTAAGCTCCGGAAGATGCTGGGCTGAGTATTGCGTATAGATAGTATCGAGTGCTGCCATGAGCTCATTGCTCCCGTCTATTTGTGATGCTGCCAACTTCTCCCTAATCATCTGTTGATGGTCGGGGTACACGTTCCACCCCTCCTGGTGTAGGGTAGTGTAGCTCGATGCGATGTCCGCAGTATCCATAGGGGGAGTCGACGCTACTGTCGTGAGACTGCGCAAAATAGCTTCAATATAAGCCTCACGTTTATGAGATGCATCCGGTGCCCGCCAACACCAGCCGCTATTGGGATCAAGCGCTTCCATTAGGAGAGTATGGTCGTCGACCAGCATAACGTCGTCTGGTACCGGTACACCGTGGGTCTCAAGGTGCTTATAAACAGCATATTCCTTTTTGAGATATCGACGTAAATGATCTGCCCGGATATCATCAGTGATCGTGTTTTTGCTGTGATGCTTAACAAAGATTGGCATTCCTTCGGGCGGGCTGATGATTACGCGGCTATATGCCATATGACCGCCCTGCGCATCACGAATAATGCTTTGATCAGCGTAATACTCTACTTTTTCATGAAGACTACCGTGAGTTTTTATTGCTTCGGCGAGGATATCGCCATGCGAACTATCGGCAAGCAGTGTTCGCGCGTGGCGAAGTGGAACCCACTCAGCGTGCTCTGCATCATCTCCTGCCTGGACTGGATAGGTCGTATGAGTGTGCCACAAAATTGCCGATGTTTCCGGCCAGGCATGGAGTGTCGCGCGTCGATCGTTGACGACGCCTGTATAGACCACTCTCCCCGAAGAATCAACCTGTGCAAGGCCGGTTTCTTCCTGGAGTTCTCGCAGCCCTGCGGTATGGATGTCTTCATCTGTCTCTAAAAATCCGCCAGGAAATGCCCATCGTCCCGTATCGCCTCTTTGAATGAGGAGGAGATGTGGCGTCGTTGTCTCGGAAATAACGACCGGATCTACGGTATAGTTTGGTCCCCAATGGTAGAAGAAGCCTTTTCCTTCCGCTAGGTGCGGAAGACGATCACGCCATGGATGAAGCGGTCTTCCGTGCGAATCTAGCTCGTAGCCGAGCTGTCTAAAGCGGTTCTTTTCTTCATCGGTGGGGAACACTGGCTGTTTTGGCATAGTCTCTCTTATCATAGCGCACTCGCCATGTCCCATGCAGCAGGTTCGGCGAGTCGCTGTGCACACAGGGTTAGGTAACGGTCAACATCGGCCGGATTGCCCATGTGTTTTCCATCATCGTCACTTAACTTTACTGTGCCTATGCCATTTACATCGACGGCCTTACAGACGACATTGAGACCGGGGGTATAGGGCATATTGTTAGTTGAGCCCCCGCCAACGCCAAAGGCAACACGCGTTTGCCCGCCAAATAGGTGCTGTAGTTCCGCCACACGTTTACCGCTCAAACTATTGGTAAACATGAGGGTGCGTGTCGTTGGATCGATACCGACACGTTCGAGCATCGCAATGACTTTTTGACCAATTTTTTCTTCTACCCCAGAGTCTATACGATAGAGTTCAGTCTGCTCGTATAGGGTTCGGTCCATGTCATGAAGGGCGACATCACTTGTAAACGTGTCGATAAGCGCAGCCCGCATCATCGGGAAGCGCGTCATCCATTCGCGAAACAGGCGTACTTGGCCATCGAGTGGATTTCCGCCGCGGCTACCCTCAAGTGCGCCAAAGACCGATCCTAGCTCGTGGGCGTTTGTGCCCACTTCTTTGACCCCATATTTGGCTGCGAGCCAGGGATTTGACGTGCCGATAAATTGCTCGGGGCATTCTTCGACCATACGTCCTACCATGTGGTCCTGCCATTCACTCGATGCTGCGCGTCGTGTGCCGAACTCGGCCGTAGCTGCGCCACTTGAGGTTATATAGTTGATAAACTCTGTGCCACGCTCATCGCCGCCACGAAACCACTCACGCTTACTTATGCCGTGATCAGCAAGATAACGAGGGTAGTAGAGTGTGGGGATGGCTTTGAGGATCGGAATTTCAGCTTGTGAAACGTCATCCCACTTTCCGCTTGTGACAGCGGTCAAATCATTCGTCGCTGGATCAATGGAGACCTCAATTTCAGGTAAACGGAATGCGGCTAAGTACCCAAGGAATTCAGGCGTGTAGTCTTTGCCCTCCTGTCGTTCGATGATCGTCAGCTCCTCGGGCGTATAACGGAGGCTGCGCAGGCTATCGTAATATTCTTGTAGCTCTTGAACCGAAACATAATCTGCGATGCGCATACCACTTTTTGCCCGGCGATTCACCATTTTGAAGGTTACTTCTGCAGCCGGTTCTTGTTCATAGATAAACTGTCCCATCGGGAACTTATACTGGTCTTGAAGGTTGAGAAGACGTTCCATGGCTAGTTCTCCAGGCGCCCACGATCAATGACAATGCCTCCGGCTAAGATTTCTTCCGTCGTCATAGCTAAGGCACCTGCTTCAATCAAGGCTTGTTTTTCAATCTCACCATTTTCTTGATTGACGCTCCGAATCGCATCACTCACCCAGATGAGGTCTGTCCATTCTGATGGGAGCTTCTCGAGGATGGGCCGTCCCGTTGCCGATACGCAGTAGTCACCAGCCAGTCCTGTGAGGAGGATAAGTGTTCGTTGCCCAAGGTTTTGATTGATACGAACCACTCTCTCTAGGAACGTACCGACTGTCCGCTCATCTTCGGGTAGATCACTCACAATATCATTGGGCACAGTTGCGCGTGGTTTTAGGACGGCATCGTACCCCGAGTACCCCGGGTCGTTAGACGCCATGCCTTTTTGAGCAAGGGCATCGGCTGGCTTAACGATTAGATTGCGATGGAGGGCGGCACCGTGGGTGTCAGCGACGCAGTGAACTGGCCAAGTTCCTCCATACTCAGCAAAGTGATTTGTTACTTCCGGATGCTCATCCGCGGTATCAACAATCATTCCGCCCTGCGCTCGTACCCAAGCGTTGAGCCTATTTATCGGTTCGATTACTTGGTCTCCGTTCTCAACAGCAAGGCTACCGCCAGGACAAAAGTCATTTTGTAAGTCAACATTGATGGCTACTACTTCGCCATATACCCTGCTCGTTTCTTTACTTGTTTTCATAACAACTCCTTTATATATTAGTGTGATTTGAACACTAATTTTTTATTAAAAAATAACCTTTCTCTCTCGTATCATTTTTTTTGAGACTTGATGGGCTTTGCGGAGACGTTGCCTTCGTGTTCCAGAAACAATGATGTAAGGAACTCCTGTTTTTTTGATATGGCCGATAAACCATTGGTGCATGCGATGTCTAATGTGTTCGCCATCTCTTATGCCATCCTGTACGAAGGGGATTTCATCACCAGTAATAATGTACAGGTCGGCTTTATCTTGCGCAGCGATAGCACGCATGGCCTTTGTCGTACGTCCCATATAGCGGCGTTGCCAGAGTTCTGTCGCGACCGCATTGGTATCACACACGACAACGCCGTCACTGCGTTTTGCCATTTCCGCCTCATAGTTTTGTTGTAATTTACCGATTCGATAAAAGTCATCGTCGCACCATGCTTTGTTGGTCGTCAAAATCGATTCGGTGTAGTATCTACCAATCTCGGGTGCCCACGGTGCGTTGAGCGCGGCGGCTAGGTCTCTCGACAGAGTCGTTGTACCAGTTGACTCGGCACCGACGATGACGATGCGAAGTGCCAGTCCGGCCTTTGTCTCGTCCGAAAGATACTGCCAGGAAGCAAGCATATCCTCACGAACTTTTGTGCCTGAAATTGGTACGACAGTACGTGCTTTGTCGACAATAACACTTTGCGCACCCATATACTGCGCCCACGGGTCACCATAGTCTTCGGAGCTATAGACAACATCAGGTTTGTAGCCGAGAAACTGCATCGTATGTGCGGCCCACGCCACCGAGTCATCGTCATTATTGATATCAGGGATAATGGTAACGTGGGCAGTAGGGTGGCGAGCCTGAAGCCACTCGCGTCGCTTCTCGGCAGCAATGTGATATGCCGGGTTATCAACGACGAGCACGTCGACAGACTCACAGTTCTTGAGGGCGGTATCGATAAGGTAGTTGTGCCCAAGGTGAGGTGGGTAAAACTTTCCGATAACAAGACCTTTCATTGTGCACTCCTTTCGTTTATGATGCCAATTGCTTCAGCTAAGCGCTCATCACGGTTAGTTGCCGATATAACATGGTAGGGTAGTTGATAGCTTTTGCAGAGTCGTATCCAATACTCATCTGTGCTTTCTCGTTTGTCGCCGCCATAGCGTAGCGCATCTGGCTCAAAGGGAATGTTACTTTGCGTGACGAGATAAAGGTTTGATTGGTATAATGCGGCGTCTTCTATAAGTTTTTCGGGACATGCGCCAAGATACGATTTGCTTTGCGGGAGCTTCCAGTAACCAACAGTTGCATAGAGATCGGTGTCGAGGATAACGTACGGTCGCGGCGACTGTGTGGCAACGTGTTGCAGTGCTAGTTGCCCTTGCCATATTGCGAGCATCGAGCTGATATTTGTGATGCCGTCGGTAACTTCAAGGTAGGGGCGGGCGAATTCCGGAACCCAATCACCATCCATTGTATCGGCAAGCTGGCGAGAAAGACTCGTTTTGCCGGTGGACTCTGCGCCAATGATGGTAACGGTAAATGGTTTCATGCTATGCCTCCATGGGAACACCGGTATCGGCGTGAGTCGGTAGAGTGTCGGTTATCTTTTTACTCCGTTGCCACATCATAAATCCATACATTGTGTTGAGGAGGAAAAACACATATTGGAAGGCGACAAGTGGCAGCCCAGTGGTGGCATAGGTATAGATAGCAAACACATTGACAACGGCCCATACGACCCAGTTTTCTAGCTTTTTGTTGTCAAGCAAAAATTGAGCCAGAATGGTAGCAGCCAAAATCATCGAATCCGTCCATGCCATAGTGCCGCCAAATTGTTGACTGAGGAGTGCTGCTCCAGCGTAGCCCACACCAGCTACGGCTAGATAGACAGGTATCCACTGAGGTTGCACGTGGGTGACAGGTCGTGTTTGCTTGTCCTTGCGCCACCTGATCCACCCATAGATGAGCGTGGGGGTGAGATAGGCATTGAGAATGGCGCTGGCAAGTAGCCCATTTTGCAGAAACAGTAGGGTATATGCGGCCGTACTGATCGCGCCGATCGGGTAATTTGCGCGTCGCTCTTTTACGCAGAGATAAGTGCTTGAGTAGGAGGTAAAAACGGCAAAAATCTCGAGCAGATTAAGACTTGAAACCCATCCGGCGTTTAGACCTACGACGTAGGAAAGAGTAGTCAGGATAACTCCTATGAATACACTTTCCGCGATATCTCGCGTATTGCTGACCCGACTAGTGGTTAATAGTTTTTTCATGGGAGTGTTCCTTCCTGTACTAATTGTACATATTACACTAACTAATTTCAGTCTATCAAGCGAATAGTGTATTGTCAACACTATTTAATAATTTGTCAGAATATGAACCCATTTACCCTATTGTGTGTTTTCTGACCACACTTTTTGCATAGGGGATTGAGATGGTGTGTAAGTTATGTGTTAGTTAGTCAAAACTTCGAGAAAGAACCTCAAGGCTTGACGAATTGAAGGCATATAACTTTGCTGGGCGATGCGCACCATCTCGCCAGGTATCTGGCGTCTCATGAATCAGATTGAGCGTGAGAAACTTTTTGCGGAAGTTTCGTTTATCGAGCAAGCGTCCCATTACCGCCTCATATGCTGTTTGCAGCTGGGAGAGCGTAAACTTCTTGTCGAGCAATCCCGACACGGCATTGGTATAGGTTAGTTTTGCTGCGAGACGTTCCCGGGCATAGGCGATAATGCTCGCATGGTCATAGGCGAGATTGGGAAGCCTATCGACGGGAAAAAACTCAGCATGCTGGCTGCCGTTACCGAGGGTAATAGCTCGACTACAGCCCATATAGGTAACGGATACGGCATGTCCTCTCGGATCGCGAGCGACCGTGTCAAACGTATAGAGCTGTTCGATATAAGCGAGATCGTTGTCGAGATCGACGCCCGTCTTGCGCAAAACAATTTCTGTGAGGGCCTCAATGGTCGTGCTGCCGACAGCGTTGTATCCACCCGGCAGTGCCCATTCCCCCTTGAAAGGATCGTTTTCACGCTGGGTAAGGAGAACTTCTAGTTTATCGCCGTGAAGTTGAAATATAACAGCGTCAACGGTCAGTGTAGGCGGGACATAGGGGCTACTGTACTTCATACACTAAGTCTACAATACAATAGATCATTTGAAAAGGCACTCAACAATCCGACATAATTGACTAAAACCTCACAATTGGCTCGAGCTTGTGCAAGATGGCAGCATGCCTGCGCTCAATAGCAATAGCTTTCTCTTCGGGAAGTTCAAAACCTTGGAGATAATCATCGAGATCTTCGTAGGTCATTCCTAGTTCAACTTCGTCTGGCTGAGAAGGGGTAGCATCGAGCAGGTCGGCAGTTGGCAGTTTGGTAATAAATACCTCCGGCACATCAAGAAAGCGTAGCACCTGTCTACCTTGACGTTTATTGAGCGTGGCGATAGGAGCTACATCGGCGGCACCATCACCAAATTTTGTGAAGAACCCAACCAAGGCTTCAGCGGCATGGTCTGTACTGAGCACGACTTGATCATGCATGCCGGCAACTGCATATTGTGCCATCATGCGAGTTCGCGCTTTGACGTTTCCTTTGTGAAAATCGGTCAATGATTCCCCGCTTGCGGCATCATATGAGGATACAAACGCGTCCACAATTGAAGCGATATTAAAATCGATAGTATGATCAGGCTTGATCGTGTCAACTGCAAGCAGTGCATCAGCTCTATCGGCCTGTGTGCCATAGGGGAGTAGTATTGCCGAGAATGTCGAGTCATAGCCAAGGGTTCGATTGAGCATGACCGCCCGCTGCGCTAGTAGGCCCACGAGAAGTGAATCTTGCCCACCGGATATGCCTAGTGTGTATCCGGCTCTGTGATGCTCGCGCAAATAGCCGGCTAGGAGGTGGGTACGTTGTTCTACTTCTTTGCGTGGATCAATTGTTGGTTTGACACCGAGCTTCTCGATAATTTCATATTGTCGTTCGCGCATGGTAACCTGCTTTCATTTAGTGTATTTTATACACTAAATATACGAGACAGAAAATTTAGTGTCAATAGTACACCAATTACGATTGCTGTGCGTAAAAGGAGAGATTTGCTATGATAGGCACATGCGATACTACAAACCACTTCAAATGTCATGCTTTTCGCCACCGGTGATGCTAGCAACATTTATGATCGAGATAGGGCTCGCACTGTATGTAGGGTGGCGCTACACACTTGATGCTGTTTCAAAGCTTTCTATCGCAATCTTATTCTTTCTTGCCGTATTTCAACTTGCTGAGTACAACATATGTGAAGGAAGCTTTGGGGTCGACAGCTTATCGTGGGCGCGCATAGGCTATGTTGCAATTACTTTGTTACCACCACTCGGCTTTCATCTTGCGTCACGCATTGCCGGACGTCGTAATTGTACGATGCTGATGGCCGCCTATGGATCTGCCGCGCTCTTTGCTGGATTCTTTGCTTTGACCGGACATGGCATTTCTTCAAGCGCATGCCTGGGAAACTATGTTATTTTCCAGTCTGCGCCCATGGCGATTGGCTGGTATGCGTTCTACTATTATGGCTGGCTACTGCTTGGAACGCTCTATTGTTTATCTCACGCAAAGAAGGCCTCAGCTCCTCATATCAGTCGTGCGCTCAGGGGTCTGGCAGCCGGCTATCTCGTGTTTATCGTGCCTACTACGGCTGTAAATATTGTCGACCCCGCCACAATCAAGGGCATCCCATCGATTATGTGCGGCTTTGCTGTTCTGCTGGCTGTTGCGCTGGTCGGGGTGGTGCTACCTGAATATTATCGACAGAGACAACTTGCAACACGTACGTCTTCACAAAAAACCAGCCAAACGCAAGGAGCTTAGTAGTGCCGGCGGTGGTTGAACTATCAGTACAAAAAAAGCTCGTTGCATTGTGGCGTGTTGCCAAGACAACGTATCGTGCTGCACCACTGGCCGTCTTTGTAAAATTACTTAATGCACTGATTGATGCGATTTTGCCAATTGTCACTGCGTATTTTGCCGCCCTATCGACAACGGCGCTGGCTGATGCATTTGCAGGCAAAGCGGGCAGTGCAGAAATGGCAACAACCTATGTTATTATCACCGCAGCTATCGGTATGGTACAGGTTGCATGGAGTAGCGTCGAACGTTATATCGCCGAATTGGCACGTTATCGAATTGACGCGGCGGTAAGTGATCAACTTCATCTGCATTTTTCACGAATTGAGTTTTGGCGCTATGATGACAAGTCGACAGCAGACTTATTTGATAAGGCGCAGAACTTTGCGTACTTTTTCTCACGTTTTTTCGATACCATCGCTCAGATGATATCGTCAATCATACAGGCGATCATCGCTATGATTGCCCTGACCACCATCAACGCGTGGTTGGGTGCGGTAATTCTCGTTGCCGTCATCCCCAGTATGTGGGTGCAATTAGCATTGTCTCGACTATCATCAGCGCACTGGAAGAAAAATGTGGAGACGAGGCGGCGGATGAGTCAGATTCGTTGGAGTTCTTTTCAGGCAAAAAACTTTGCCGAACTTCGTATGTATGGCATTGTTTCACACTTGATTGCATGGCATGCTCGTTTGCGTGATATCGACAAAAAAGGACAAATTGATTATGAACGTAAGTATATTACTAAGCGGCTTGGCGCTCAGCTTTTTGAAGCAGCGGCGGAACTTGGTATCCTTCTCTACATTGTTGGTGAGATTATTGCGAGACGGCAGCCGATTGGTCAATTTGTGTATGCACAGTCACTGGTGACGCGAGCACTTTCGAGTGTCGGTTCTCTCATTAACCAATACAGTAGTATGGATGAAGATCTTGCCACTCTTTTCGACTATGATGCGTTTATGGCAATTCCGACAGGAGAGCAGGGGCGGACATCACTCACGGTTCTCCCGAAAATCATTTCGGTAGAAAATCTTTCATTTGCGTACCCAAATGCCGAGCAAGAAGTGCTGCACGACATTTCACTTTCCATCAAACGTCATCAGCATATTGCGATTGTCGGTGAAAATGGTGCTGGTAAATCGACATTGATTAAGCTCTTATTGGGTCTCTATGAACCGTCGAGAGGAGCCATAACAATAGATGGTGTCGATCTAAGAGAGATAAAAAAGGCTGACTGGCATCGACAACTCGGCGTACTGCATCAAGACTTTGTCCAGTATTGGTACACAAATGCACGTGACAACGTACGATTTGGTGATATCAACAGTGATTTCAACCAGGCGCGCTATCGACAAGCCCTTGATCGAGCCGAGGCACGTTCGTTTGTTGAGAAACTACCAAAGGGTGATCTCACAAATCTTGATAAATGGCTCGAGCATGATGACGGCACGCCTGGTGTTGATTTGTCGGGAGGACAATGGCAGCGACTGGCTCTGGCACGTAACTTTTATCGTCAGAGTCCGATCGTTATTTTGGATGAACCAACCAGTGCTATTGATGCACTGGCAGAGTCACGGATTTTCTCGCACCTATTTAAGGATAAACAACATACGCTTATCATGATCAGCCATCGACTCAGTACTATCGAGCGGGCAGATGTTATCTATATGATGAAGGATGGGCGAATTGCCGAATCGGGCACGCACCAGGAATTGGTTGCTCTGAAGGGCGAATACTTTCGTATGTTTAAAGATCAGCTGAGATAACAAAAAACAATCGCCACCAGTACGGTAGCGATTGTTTTTATTTCACTGCATTTACCAGCTACGCTGACGGAATGAGTTGCCGTCATTGTTGCCACCAAAGTTACCGCCGCGTGGGCGATCTTCCTTTGGACGAGCAACGCTGATAGCGATAGTTCGGCCGTCGAGCTCTTTGCCATTAAGCTGGTCGATAGCTTTTTGGTTGTCGTCTTCGTTCTCGAATTCGACAAAGCCAAAGCCTTTGCTGCGTCCGCTATCACGGTCAGTGATAACACGAGCGCTAACAACAGGACCAACTGTTGCAAAGAAAGCGTTGAGGCTGTCGTCAGTGGTTGCGTAAGCAAGACTGCCGACGAAAAGATTTGCTTTTGCCATTTCTTCTCTCTTGTAGTTAATAATGAGTCAGATCGACCCTAGGTACCGGTACAAGAAAGAAAAGACTCTTTACTGATGACGTGTACATAGTTCTGAACACCTCTAGTTAAGCACATTTGTTGTTATTTGGCTAGAGGTAATGACGAATAATAGCAATTAAGGCAAATAGGGCAAAACAGCTATTGATGACAACTGGTTGCCAAATTCGGCGATATGTCGAGATTGCCAGTACGCCAAGTGATCCAAACAGATTGAAAATATGATAGATAACTGCGTCAGAAATGATCCCGGTTGCGTAGGCGCCATAGCCTCCGATGACAAGCGCTGTTCCTACCCAGCCAATCATATCGAGCATAATAGAGTTACGAGTTTTTTTCATCTCCGTTTACTATATCATGCTTGCGCTTTTTCCCGATCGGTAGCATACTATGAACATGCTGGTACGCATACGGGGTGCCCGTTGCGATTGAAAAAACAAACAGCTTCACCAACACCGTGCCCCGGGTGGGCGCGTAGCAGCAACAAAACACTTCTCGGAAGAGGGGTGTTTTGTTATGATAGAAAATGTCCAACGCTAGCAGCATCAGTACGAAGTACTTGCTTTAGCGGGTGGAGCGAGATCTCGAATTAATTTCGAGAGCAGAGTGGAGGGCAGCGTCCTCCCGATAAGGGGCATTAGCTCATTTGGCTAGAGCGCTTCCATGGCATGGAAGAGGCGATCGGTTCGAATCCGATATGCTCCACCAGAGAGAATGAAACTACATTACCGTATTATTTTTTCGTATGCGGGCACCTGCAAGCCGTGCAAGCAAATAATGCACTAGTAGCGTGATAATGAGCACTAAGAGTATGGGCCAGAGTTCGTGGAGTCGGTTAGAAGCGGGATGATTGAAGTCAAAGAAGCTGCGCGAGAACTGGAAGCCGAATGCTAGGAATACCACCAGTGATGCCCAAACAACGTAAAATAATCGTGCACTGGCTGTGCGACGAGTTATCTTGACTCCGAGCATACGACTTGACTGAAACACGAGACTAATAGCAATGGCGGTTGCCATGATGACTGCGATGGTTCCCGACGTCATGTAATCAAGCTTGAGGATATCCATAGCGTAGGCATATCCAGCCGTAACGGCAATACCTGAGACGAGCGAAATTGGTAGAATAGGCCAAAAAGTATCTTGCCAGAAACGTTTTGGATTGACGCGGTGAAGCGGTTGAGGAGGAAAAAATGTCCACATGAGTGTCGGCAAACTGACCATAAAAATATTCATAAAGGTATTGTGTCGGGGCGCAAAGGGATATTGTAGCGAGAGAGCAATCGTGAGAAATAGCACGACGAGTCCATAGAGAATCTTGTGAAAAAAGAGCAATGACACAAGCTCTATTGCTTGCATAATACGATTTCCTAGTCGCATACCGATAGGAAGGGAGTTGAATGAATTATTGAGAAGGATAATATCGGCGACACGTCGGCTTGCGGCCGCTCCTGCAAACATAGCAACGCCGAGGTCTGCTTTCTTTAATGCCAGAGCATCATTGACTCCATCGCCCACCATGCCTGTATAAAGGCCATGTCGTTTAAATGTGTCGATGAGTGCTTCTTTTTGTTCAGGGAGTACACGAGCAAAAATCGTCGTGCTAAGAACAGTTTTGTCCCACTGTTTTTTTGGTAACTTCTCTAAGTCCGCACCGGTAATGGTCGCGTCAGTGTTAATAATTCCAGCGCTCCTGGCGATGTAGCGCACGGTATCAGGATTATCACCACTAATGACGCGGATACTGACACCTCGCTTTTGGAGGAAGGAAACAGTGGTTTTGACACCTTCACGCAATTGATTGCGTAAAATGATAAGGCCTAGTGGCTGACCACTTTTTTGTGGCAATGTTTTTAGGGGAGTTTTTTTGTCGTCGAATGACGCAACGAGAAGTACCCTCAGTCCCTCGGATGCATAGCGTTCAATGAGCTGTTTCTGGGTGTGGCTAATCGGTGCATAGGCAGCAACAAACTCTGGTGCACCAAGCATTATCGTGTGTGTTTGGCCGTCGAGACGATAGCGAACGGCGCTTAATTTGCGCTCCGACGAAAACGCGAGCGTGTCAAGCGCAGTTGCATGAGCCGCCGTAGCCAAAGCGGTTGTGATGGCATCGCTTGTCGCGTTCCCTCCGCCAATGAGACTTGCTGCTACGCCAACCTTTTTTTGGAGAGCGTCTGTCTCATCTTCGAAAGCCTCAACTCGATCAAACTCGATTGCATCACTCGTGAGAGTGCCTGTCTTGTCAACGCAAAGGACCTTGAGAAGAGCCATAGCCTCGATAGCAGACAGTTTTTGGGGAAGAACATTAGCGCGAGCAAGTTTGAGCGAACCAAATGCGAGCAGCAATGTGCTTGCGAGGATGAGACCTTCGGGAATAATCGTAATTCCTGCGCTAGTGATTGTCTTAAATATAACAGTTGTAGAATAGCCCGCAAGCCAATAGGCAAGCCATATAAACAGGATGACGGCCATCGCTCCAAAGGTAAGCCAGAGGATAAGCCGAGCAAGTATTTGCTGCAATGGCGTGAGCTCTGGCCGGTATTGTTTAAGTTGTGAAGTCATTACGCCTGCTTTTGTATCGACGCCAACGGCACTGACCCTGACGAGTGCAGTACCAGCGACAACAGAACTCGACGCTAAGACGGTGGATTTCATTGGTTTTTCAATTGAACGCGATTCACCAGTGAGGATACTTTCGTTCACCTCAAGTCCGCGAGATTCTATCACCTCTCCATCTGCTGGCACCTCATCACCCGGCAGTAGCTCAATCGTTGTGCCAACAGTTAGATCGGTGTAGGGAACCTGCTTGAGCGTGCCGTCGGGTTGTGGTATGCGAGCAAAGGGGGCGTTCATCAGCTCAAGCTTATGCAGAGCTCGGCGTGCTCTGATTTCCTGGACAATAGCAAAAATCGTATTGAGGGTAATGACAAAGGACATAAACCACGCGTCACGGTATTCGTGGAGAAATAGTAGAATACCTGCTAGTACGTAGATAGAAAGTACCACGGGCGTGAGGATGTTTCGTCGTAAGATTCCGATCAGTTCACTCGAGTTCATGCTTTCTATGATACCGTATTTATGCTATGATGGACACTAGGAAGGTCTGAAGTCAGACCATATTTTTATGAAAAATGCCTCATTGATTCGAAACGTTGCTATCATTGCCCATGTTGACCATGGTAAGACAACACTTGTTGACGGCCTGCTCAAGCAGAGCAATACATTTCGTGATAATCAAGCAGAAATGAGCCAAACACTCATCATGGACAGCGGCGATCAGGAACATGAGCGCGGTATCACTATCACGGCGAAACAGACGTCAATTTATCACGGTGAGTACAAAATCAACATTATCGATACACCTGGTCACGCTGATTTCAGTGGTGAAGTTGAGCGCACCCTCAATATGGCCGACGGTGTACTACTGATTGTTGATTCGCAGGAAGGCCCCATGCCGCAGACGAAATTTGTGCTCAGCAAAGCGCTAGAGTTGGGACTCAAGCCTGTTGTCGTTATAAATAAAATTGATAAGCCGGCACGACGTATTGCCGAAGTAGAAGATGAACTTGCTAATCTCTTTTTGGAATTAGCAACAGATGACTCTCAGCTTCACTATCCTGTGTATTATGCAATCGGGAGAGAAGGAAAGGCCTGGGTAGAGGTACCAGAGAATCCTAGTGAGCATGCTGACCTAGAGCCAATATTTCAAGCAATTATAAACGATATTCCTGCACCACGCGTGAGTGAAAATGGTGGGCTGCAACTCCTCGTCACTGCGCTTCAATACGATTCTTTCTTAGGGAAATACGCTATCGGAAAAATCTCACGCGGTAAGGCAAAAAAGGGGCAAAGCGTCGTTATTATCAAAAATGACGTTGCTTCCCCGGCACGGATTGACGTGCTCTTTAGCTACCGAGGGCTGTTGCGTGAAGAGATCGACGAAGCAGTCGCGGGTGATATTGTTGCTGTAACCGGCGCGTCCCAGGCGCATATCGGTGATACGATTGCTGACAAGGATGAGCCTGAGGCGTTGCCAACCATCTCGATAGAAGCGCCGACATTGAGTATGTTTCTGGGCCCCAATACCAGCCCCTTTAAGGGAAGGGAAGGTGAGTTCACGACCAGTCGTCAGATTGGCGATCGCCTACAAAAAGAGCTAGAGACAAATGTTGCACTGCGTGTTGAGGAGCAGGGAATCGGGTTTACCGTTTCCGGGCGAGGTGAACTACATCTGTCCGTGCTTATCGAGACGATGCGACGTGAAGGCTATGAGTTTGAAGTTGGGCGGCCCCAAGTTGTTACAATCACCGAAGATGGAGTCGAGAAGGAGCCAATTGAAGAATTGCAGATTGAGGTCGGCGCTGAATTTGTCGGGGTAGTTAGTCAAGAACTGGGTACGCGTCGAGCAGCATTGAGTAAGCAGGAACAGACCAGTAGTGGTACGACGAGACTTACGTATCATTTGCCGACACGGGCTATGATCGGGCTACGAAATCTTTTGCTTACTGACACCAAAGGAACAGTGGTCATGAACTCCTTGCCTCATGGCTACCAACCGCTTGGCGGAAAGTTGCCACAAACAAGATCGGGAGTTCTGATCGCCTTTGAGACAGGCACAACGACACCTTATGCGCTAGAGAACGCTGAATCCCGCGGCGAGTTATTTCTGGGACCGGCCGTCGAAGTGTATGCTGGACAAATTGTCGGCCTCTATACTCGCCAAGAAGACCTTGAGATAAATGTTTGTAAGGCAAAGCATCTTACAAACATGCGCAGTAAATCGAGTGATGGCACAGTACAACTGACTCCTTTTACTGAATTGAGTCTCGAACAGTGTATCGACTTTATCGAAAATGATGAGCTTCTCGAGGTGACTCCTAAATCCCTCCGACTACGCAAAAAATTACTCGATCCCAACGAGCGAAAAAGAGCTAACAAATAGTAGCTCCTTCATAGTGCAGACTATATTACTAAGACAAGACGGTCCTAGCCAATGTATTGAACGTAGATTTTCTTTTTTGTCTTCATGACATCCCCTTTTTTTGTTTACCACCGTGTATGTCGCTAGTATACAGTGAGGTGACAAAAAACACAAGCATTTATGTTGATAACATCGCATTTCATAAATACCTTGCCAGAATCTAGCCGTAACCTCTATAATAGTAGGATATGTTTAGGCGCATTTTGCGAAAAAAACAAACATCTCGCCGTCATGTCGAAAAAGTGAAATCGACATATGTTGCAGTGGCGGGTACCCTGGGCCGAACGCCTCAGAGTCCCGAGGATAGCTACGGTGATCTTCTTAAAGATGTTCAAGTTACTCAAGTTTTGGGCGATGGAAAACAATTTGTTGATATGGTTCCAAAGGGCAAAAAAATAAAAAAACAATATGAAGTGCAGCGGCAACAGGCTGGTTTTTCCCTCAAGGACTTCGTAGATACTAACTTTGAGGCACAGCCTATTAGAGACAAGAAGTCGGGGAGTTTGCCTGCTACTGCGGCGACTGCACGTGAACATATACGGCAACTATGGCCCTACCTAGAACGTACCAATAGAAAACAACACGGTTCGTTACTCGCACTCCCCTATACGTATGTCGTGCCGGGGGGAAGGTTTGACGAACAGTTTTATTGGGATAGTTACTTTATCATGCTCGGTCTTGCTGCTGACGATAAGTGGGACATACTTCTTGGTATGGTACGAAACCATGCCTATATGCTACGAAAGTATGGGAGGATCCCCAATGCTAGCCGCAGCTATTTCCTTAGTCGCTCCCAGCCGCCGTTTTTTGCTCAAATGATAATATTGCTAGCGAAGCGTAGGGGGCGCACGCGGACATACGCTGAGTTCCTTCCGTATTTGCTTATCGAATACCGTTTTTGGACGCACGGACGACGGGAGGCGATGAAGCAGAGCACCCCAACGCTCCACAATCGATTAGTACGGATGCCAAACGGTGCGCTGCTTGGGCGATACTTTGATGATAGGCACACACCACGTCCCGAGATGAGCCGTGAGGACCGACAAACAGCTCAGAATATCAGTGACGAGAACGCTAAAGAACAGCTCTATCTTAACTTACGGGCAGGCGCCGAGAGTGGTTGGGATTTTAGCTCACGCTGGTTTCGCGTGGCGGATGAAATTCAATCAATTCAGACCACAAACATGGCGGCAATTGACCTCAACAGTATGCTTTATACGCTTGAATCCACCATCGCAGAAGCCTACACACTTATCAAGCAGCCCCTCCTGGCTACGTCGTTTCGAAAAGCTGCTGAGCGGCGAGCAGAGACTATTCGGCGATATTGCTGGGATGAATCGGAACGGTTTTTTTGTGATTATGACGCGTCGACACATAATTCAAGTGGACGAGTAACCTTGGCAGGATTGTTTCCTCTCTATACAAAAGTTGCTACGAAGGAGCAAGCAGCCTTTGTAGCGAAGCGAATTGAAACCGACTTTCTGAAGCCCGGTGGACTTGTAACAACCCTTGTTACAAGCGGGCAGCAGTGGGATGCACCAAATGGCTGGGCGCCTCTTCAGTGGGCGGCAATCCACGGCCTGAGGGAATATGGGTATCATGAACTTGCAAATGAAATTCGACGCCGTTGGCTACTCGCAAATGACTTAGTCTATGCAAAGCATCAAAAAATGATTGAAAAATACAACGTCGTTCATCCCGGAGAACTGGGTGGCGGCGGAGAGTATGAGGTTCAGGATGGCTTTGGCTGGACAAACGGCGTCTATGCAGCGTTGGATGATGAAGGAGAAAAGCAATGAGTCTTTCTTGGCGAGATGTGAACGCAATATATCAGATATACCCACGCAGTTTCATGGATGCGAATAACGACGGTGTAGGTGACATTCGGGGTGTTATCGACCGGCTGGACTACATAAAAGGCCAAAAAGATTCGCTGGATATTGATGCAATATGGTTTTCACCGATATTTCCTTCACCGATGGCAGATATGGGCTATGACGTAAGTGACTACTGTGATATTGATCCACTATTTGGGACGCTAGACGATTTTAAGGAGCTCATCGAGAAAGCCCATGCACGAAATATAAATGTCATGATCGATTTTGTGCCAAATCACACCAGTGACCAGCATGAATGGTTTAAGGAATCATGTAAATCAAGAAAGGGACCTTACGCAGAGTATTACACATGGCGAGATCCCGCTCCCGGAGGTGGTCCGCCAAACAATTGGCTGAGTATTTTTGGAGGGTCTGCGTGGGAGTATGATGATGGTCGTAGCCAATACTATCTCCACACCTTTTTGGCGGCGCAACCCGATCTTAATTGGGACAACCCTATGGTACGCGATGAAATGAAGCGCGTGGTACGCTTTTGGCTCGATCTTGGTATTGATGGTATTCGCGCGGACGCAGTACGTTGGCTAAGTAAAGACCCGAAGTTTCGAAACGATCCTTTGACAGAAATTGTCAGAAAGGCGATGGATGGGACAGAGGGTGAGTACAACCACTACATTCACAAATATAGCCGTTTCTGGAAAAATCTTTTTCCCTATCTTCGCGAGCTTACTGATGTCGTGGCCGAATACGATAATCGTATCATGATATTCGAAGACTATCCTGATGCCAATTACAGCACAAAAGAGCAATACCTCGGTTTTTATGGTGTCAATCCCAAGGTGGCGATGCCATTTAACTTTGAGGGTGTGTGGACCGACTTTTATGCCGATGCCTTCCGCACATTCATCACTGAGTTTCAGGGAATGCTTGATCCCGATGAGCATACGCCCGTGTACTGCTTTGGTAATCACGACCAATCACGATTAGTCTCAAGAATGGGTGGTGATGAGCAGGCTCGTTTGATGGCACTCCTCCTCCTGTCGCTACCCGGCTTGCCGACGGTGTACTATGGTGACGAATTGGGCATGCCCAATACCCCCGTCAAACAGGAAGATATCCAAGACCTACGGGCGTTTACATCAGGAGATATCGATTCGACGCGTGATCCAGAACGGACACCAATGCAGTGGCAAATAGACAGGTACGCAGGTTTTAGTCAAGCAAAGCCCTGGCTACCACTAGGAGAGTCCGTGAAGCATCACAATGTTGAAACACAACAACACGAAGCGGATTCTTTCTTGTCGCTATATCGCCGTCTGCTACGCATGCGAAGCCGCTATGAGATTTTACGAACCGGTACCTATGAGGCGATTGGCGAACTGGAGGCCGATGTATTCTCGTATGCTCGCTGGTTGGGTGATCAGCATATCTACGTTGCTCTCAATTTCGGACGACTTGATAACACGGTGAAACTTCCACACAAAGGACGTATTCTGTGTTGTACGCATCCGGTTGATTATCCGGAAATTGCCGAAGACGGCACAATCATGTTGCGCCCGTTCGAGGGTGTCATTGTCGAGTGTAGTGAGCACCCGCTGAAAAAAGATTTAGACGAGTAACTCTCTGTAAATATCGCAAATTTCGTCGTTTGGCTTTTCGATCGGTGCACGTCCAACATGGGTAGGAAGCTTCGCCTGACTGCCGACAAATTGACCATCGTACCATAAGCAAACTCCTGGTGATGTAATAATTTTTTGGGCATACCGCATCTGCTCATCTGGACTAAAGACGGTCGCCGCTCGTGCCTCGTCATGATTCTCAAGGAAATACACCAGGTGGGGTGCAACATCCGCCAGTACACTGAGACGATTATCGATAGCGCTCTCATCGCGAGCAACCGTAGCATCGTAAAGACGTTTGTCATAACAGTAATCAAAGCCGAGCCCCAGGAGAGTGCGCTCCGTGTCCCAGTAGCACTCAGCAATAAAAACAAATGATGGATAAAGCGCCTTTACTGAGCCAATAACCTCTGACCAGTATTCTTCGGTGGGTCGTTGACCTGCTTTTTCGGCCCAAGTATGTTCGACGACGTCGTTCAGGAGAAGCATCGCCATATCACAGCGTACACCATCACAGAGGCTGGCGATATACTGCAGAGTCAGACTGCTCTCAAGGCGGTATGCTGACGAAAAGGCGTTTACCTGAGCGACGTCAGGCCACGGCGGCAGGTTCGGGTCGGCGCCTTTGGCAACACAGACTTGCTCTGTTTGATAGTAGCGCTCAGGGTGTTCGGTAGCGTCATCTTGGCGGGCGGTAATGTAATACTCGGGATGTGTCTTTAGCCATGGTGCATCAAATGATGTGTGATTGGGGACGAAATCGAGTAGAAGCTTGATGCCGCGGGCCCGCAACTGCTCTCGAAAAATCGCCAAACCATTTTTGCCGCCGAATCGTTCATCAACACGATAGGCTTTTACTGCATAGGCCGATCCTATGATATCGTCTTTGGTGGCGTCGGGGAGGATTCCGACAACCTCGTGCCAGAGTCGCTCATCAGCTCGACTAATCTCGGCCGCTACTTCACTGCGTTTCCATACCCCCATCAGCCATACCGTATCCATGTGATAAGAGGCTATCTGCTCGACAACATCCTCTGGAATAGTTGCGAGCGTGATCGGCATACCAATTTTTGTACTCAATGTATTGAGCCAGGGTGCCACCGGTATCTCATAGATATGTTTCACTAGAGATCATTATAGCATGAGCAGTAAGTAGCAGCGTTTAGACGCGTCGGATCTTTCGACGGGTCGTCTCGATGAGCTTTGTCTTTAGGTAAGCGGTGCGGTTGATGATCAGATCATGGGCTGGTAGGTATCGTAGCTCTTCAACTCCAAAGCCGCGTTTAAAGACACTCACACCGTAAAATCGATGGTTAGTATCGGCCTCGTCAACAATACCCCAGAAGTTATAACGAGTCATACCTCGCTCGCGAGCGTCGCGCATTGCCTGGAGATGTAGCAGTGGTGCACCAGAGAGTGTCGTGCCGAGTTCGGTGCTAACCCCATAATGGTAGGAGGCTTCATTGCCATAAAATATCATGAAGTTCTGAGCAAGTATTTCACCCTGGTACTTTGCGGTGTAGAGGACTGCCGAATTATCTTTTGCAAATGCTGCAAATTGTTTGGTGAGAAAATCTTCCGAGAATGCTACAAATTGATGTCGTCCTGCAGTTTGAAGCTGAATCTTATAGAACTCTTTTATCGCCGCAGGATCAGTACTTTTTTCGACGGTGATAGTATTCTTTTCTGCTTTTCGGAGGGCCCGTCGGAGACGCTGGCGCATCCCCTGCAGTATTTCCTGGTCGGTTTTTGTGAGGTCGATCACACCTGCTAGCTCCACACTCAGATACATTGGCGCTTTTTTGAGACCAAGATTGCTAAATTGATGCCGAGCGGTTGGGCTATCGAGGAGCTGAGGCCGGATTCGCACATAGACACAGCCAAGCCCCTTTGCCATATCTGCAATGTCCGCAAATACTTTGTCTATGAGAGACTGATTTTGCCAGTCTACGATAGGACCACCTGCAATTTCCAAATGAATCCCACGACGCGCTGGCTCGACATGTCCGGTGTAGACGGCGACAAGCTTGTTGTCATCATAGATACCGCGACGGACGATCGTTTTGCTACGCGATGTATGAAACTCTCCCCACTGCCATGATTGCAGGAAGTTGGCCTCGGGGTGTGATGTGACGAACGAATCCCATTGCTCTTTTGATTCAACCGTTTTCACTTCGTATGCCATTTATACGTTTCTCCTTTTTTTTCGTATGGATTCGACAAGCCAGTTCTTTGTGTAGGCAATGGGCCTGAGGACAAGATCATGGGCATGTGTATAGGTGGTGTCGCCGCCGCCAAAACCACGTTTGAATGTGGTCACACGAGCGTAGCGATGAGCCGGCCCGGCATTGGACGGTGCAATTCCCCATAGATTCACGCGCGACATCTGTCGCTGCTTGGCGTCATTGATAACCTGCCACAAAATAGCGTAAGCGCCGGGTTCGTTGCGTGCTGCTGGTATCGAGGCCGCTTCATAATAATCTGTCTCCTGGCCAAAATGTAAGATGAGTGCAAGATTGAGCGTCTGACCATTTTTTTGTGCGCGGTAGAGACGCGCATCGTCACCAAATTGGCGGCAAACTTCACGAAGGAAATCGGGCGAAGAGGGAGTGAATCCCTGGCGATGGGCAGTTTGGTACTGCATTTCAATGAACTCATCAATTTCAACCGACGCTCTATTTGAGGAGATGCTAATGCCGCGTTTTGGTGCGCGTCGTATCTCGTAGCGCGTTTGTTGGCGCATGGCGGCGAGCAATACCTCGGTGTCACGGCTAATATCTAGTATGCTGGTATGTTCTGCATGAAGATGCATGCGTGCAGGACGGAGACCAAACTGTGTCAATGAAACGGTCTGTGCTTGTGGTCTGATACGCACAAATACGCACCGCTGCTCTCTAGCAAATGTCGCAATATGATTCATGAGGAGAGTAACGAGGTGAGTGTCGGACCAGTCAACCAAAGGTCCGCCAGCGATTTCTAAATACTTACCTCGCCGAGCAGTGTGTATGACGCCAGCGACTACTGCTTTTACTACACCATCATCGGTGAGCGTATGCCTCAGTATGGTATTACCACGCCGAGCATATGTTTCTGCCCACTGCCATGACTGCAAAAAATTTGCTTCAGGATAATCTGCAAGATAGCGATCCCACGTGGCCTTATCGCTACACATCCTGAATTGGTTCATGCTTCTACCTCGGCAATAACCTTCGCAATATGTCGAGCAGTTTTTTTGTTGACAGACACATGAGTCGGGAGATTGATGATGTGTTCTGCTGCATAGACAGCGTGAGGACAGCGTGATTCAGGAAAGGCTACAGAGGGATAAAGCCGGCGCGGGCCGATGGGACTATCATACCAAGTATCATCAAGATAATAGTGGTGGGCACGGAGGGCGCGCAGCACCGCAGCACGATCTTTTACCATGATCGAGACACGCACGGGTGTATCGGCTACGATGAGTGAGGGTAGTCTTTCTTGGTAGATTTCCTGGAGCGCCTTTCGCCGATCAATATCATGATCCAGTTCCTTCAGCCGATAGAGCGCACGTTCGGCTTGCCAAGCAGGCATCGTGTAGGACGGATTGATACTACCGCTCGCCGAGCGTGAAATGAGCTTTGTCCACAGGAGCCCTCGTAGTAATACACCACCAACCTTTATTGGATATAACATACGTGCTATCCAGGTAAAAAACGGATACAAACGATCTCTCAGGCGAGTCCCTAACGGTGCAAGTAGCTCAGGCTGAGGCAATCTGCTTGTATCTGTTGATTGACGCACAATGAGTGCACCGCCACTCACCGTATCGAGTAGTTTATCGCGGCCAAATGATAGGACGACAAAGGCCCCAACGGATCCTGCCGCACGACCGTCGCCATAGCGTAAGCCAGCAGAATGAGCCAGGTCCTCGATAAGACAAATATTTCGTTTCGTGGCGATTCGCTCAATCGTCTCTATATCACACGGAATGCCTAAGGTATTTTGAACGACCACTGCCTTGATATCGGTATTTTCTGTAAGCGCTTTCGCTAGGGTAGCACCCGAAAAATGGAGGGCGTTTGGGTCGATATCGAGAAATACTGGCGTCAAACCAGCCGCATGCACCGCTTCTTGCACGACGAAACAGCTATACCCGTTCACCGCGACCGATGCGCCTGGATGATCTGACGCGATTTGGGTTAAGGCTGCCGCGAGCGCACTTCTGCCATTTTGGTACAAAAAGGCCTTTCCGCCAAATGTTGCCTCAAGTGTGTGGGTGAGTTTCGTAGACGAATCACGTGAAGCATGAGCGGTCAGATGCCGCCACATATCTGGGGCTCGAAACTGTGAGCCGATTGACTGAAAAATCACGCGCTCTCCTGCATGGCAGCTATAATTGCGTCAGCCACTTGTTCTGGGTGGGTGAGGTAGGGCGCATGTCCCCAGCCCGGAAAGGTATGGAGCGTTGCCGTGGGGAGTTCATCGGCAATTTTTTTGCCCATCGCGAGCGGCGTAACATTATCCGACTCCCCCCACAGCATGACCGTTGGGGAAGTGATCATACGCGGAGAAAAGCCTTTATCTGCCTCTAGCATATTATGAAGTGTGGCTTGCATATTTTTTGGTGCTCTGCCGTAGTCGCTTCCTAGCGCGCGGTACACTACACGTCGAACACCGGGAATATATTTGAGTGGTTTGAGTACCTTTGCTGATGCTTTCACTGCAGTTTTTTTCAGCGACCGGCTCGTTGACGAGATAGTGACGCCGGCACTATTCAGCAAAATAAGCTTTTTGAAACGATTGGGGTGCTGCGCTAGATAATGCATGGCAATACGACCACCATTTGAATGCCCTAGGACGATTGGATTGGGGATTGCTTGTAGTTCCTGATCGAGCCAGGCGACATACGCATCGATTGTCCACACCGCGTCAGACGGCTGTGTCAGTCCTGGCACACGGAGTTGATGTACTTCCACTCCCATTTCCTTGAGAATGGTAACAGTTTTGTCCCACGGCTTAATTGTATAGGTCCAGCCGTGGATGATGACGAGAGGCGCTGTCATGATAACCCCCAAGATGCTCGGCGCTTAACTGATGCACTATCCTGGCGAGCTAATTTACTTACATCCTGTGGGTTGAGAAGTAACTTCTCGACTATCCATTCGAGGTACTGGCTACCCTTAAAGAGTAGCACTTCATTTCCCTGCAAATGATCGACGATATATTGCAGTGCATCGCGTGCGTTTGCAAATGATTCTACGTGTCTTTGCGGGTTGGATGAACTGATAGCGGGGTGAGTATATCGAGAAACTCGTCGTCCCACCAAAATAATTTGCTCGAAATCTGTGGTCGAGAGGAGCTCGCCAAGCAATCGGTGTTCTTCGGATTCGCTCTTGCCTTGCTCTACCATATCGCCGATGACTGCCCACTTGTGCTCCGCGGGCATAGCCTGCATCATCGTAATCATTGAACGCATGCTGATGAGGTGTGCGTTGTAGCTGCTGTCTATCAGGTGTGTGTCTTTGATGCCTGCAAAATGACGACTTCTGCCTGGTGGTGACGAAAATGCCGATACATCGTGGGTAATTGGCAAAGCGAGATAGTTCATGAGCTGCTCGAGCATTGCCAATTGGACGTACGTCTCTTTTGGCATTGGATCTGAAAAAGAAAATGTGCCACTACTCATCGCAAATGACGCACTGGTAGGCGAGACGTGGTATTTGTGCAATGCTGCGTCAGTTACGGCGACTATCTTGCCGCTAATATCTTTGATCTGTGCGGTCATGGCCGGGTTACCGCCGTCTACGATTACGAGCTTCGAGGTGTTTCGGGCAAGTGAAGCGAATTCATCAGCGATAGCTTCATCGACTGACCCATAGCGACCGCTTGCGACCACTGCATCGTAAAACACCGCGTGGCTTCTGCCCAGGCTCACCCAGACAGTTACTTCGGGGCGTAGCCATTCGGCAAGCAGCGAGGCTTCGCGGGGTCGTTCTCCGTCAATCTCGGCAACATAGTATTTTTCATGTCTGGTAAAAAAAAGTGATCGGAGGGGGACGGCGATAGAGAGATAAAGCCATTTCAGCTTAGTGCCGGTAATGCCGCGCATCCCCACGATATCAAAGGCAATCCCAAAGGCACTATTGGCATTGTGTGAATAGTGAGCCGCTGGTCCGAGCTGTGTTTCGATGAGATTGAGCATGGTTGTCTTGCCAACCGACCCCGTTACGACAATAACTCGCGGATTCCAGCGCTGCAGGCTTTTGTTTGACCAGTAACGAAAATACTTCGCTACCGAAATGTAGAGGGCTTTTTTTGCTGTATGTATCAATTTCATCTTCCTCTATCATTATACCCCCAGAGTCGCTGGTTTGAAAACGAGCCCCGCGTTAGCGAAGCTGGTCGAGGATATTTCATGATAGTGGTGCGGGTGTCCGGAGTTGAACCAGGAGTTTCTGGCCTGGAAGGCCAACGTTCTGACGGTAAACTACACCCGCATGTCAGTCCATGCTATCACGGTCGAGTCCTTGCGACAAGTAGGGGGAGACGTTGCTAATATTTTTTGAACATCCTATACTACTGGTATCTATGTAATGTCGAGGAGGATACCGTGGAGGGTGCAGTAATCACAATCATTTTGTTTGTTGGGGCAATTGTTGCAAGTGGCATAAAGATTATCGATCAGTATGAGCGAGGGGTTGTACTTACTCTCGGTAAGTTTAGCGGTATACGTGAGCCGGGACTGCGCATTGTGGTACCAGTGTTCCAGCGAATGATAAAAGTCGATATTCGCACCAATACTATCGATATTCCTAAGCAAGAAGTTATCACAAAAGACAATGTCACCATCAATGTCGACGCGGTTGTTTATTTCAACGTCGTCAATGCCGATAAAGCTGTTCTAGAGGTGGCAAATTATATTTATGCGACAAGCCAGTTTGCCCAAGCTGCACTTCGCGACGTTACTGGTAATGTTGAACTCGATTCGTTGCTCGGTAAACGAGATGAGGTGAGCCAGCAGATCAAAGATATCGTCGACGGCGAAACCGAAAAATGGGGCATCAACATCGACAGTGTCAAAGTCCAAAATATCGAATTACCTCAGGACATGAAACGTGCCATGGCCAAACAGGCCGAGGCAGAGCGCGAGCGTCGAGCTAAGATCATTGCTGCCGAGGGCGAGCAAATGAGTGCCCAAAAGTTAGGTGAAGCGGCTGATATCATCTCTGCGCACCCGATTGCATTACAGCTTCGAAATTTGCAGGTCTTGACTGAGATTGCGGTTGAAAAGAACTCGACGATTATTTTCCCTAGTCAATTTATGGACACAGTGCAGAGCGTCAAAGATTTTATGGCCAAAGAAGTTAAATAGCTATCTTTGGGTATGAGCCTCGTAATACTCGAGGTCTAGCTGTACGACATCATCCCAGTAAGAAATAAGTCCTCTATCAAGGAGATCAATCAGTCGTTTGTGGTGGGCAACGATATCGTCACGATCGCGTGCAAAGAGCGCCTCAGCCACATCGATTGGATAGCGGTATCCACTGGTAAGCGCTACTTCTCCGAGTTGGTACCTTCGCAATCCTTCTAGGTCTGCCGGAGCCTCCTCGCCCGATAGTCCTCGCAGTTCACGAAAGTAATCATGAGCTGCACGCGGTCCGGTCGGCATATAGAGGGCCCGGAGATCTGCGCTCGCTACACAGAGTGCTACCGCGCTAGCTTCTGAACTGGCATCAAGACCAGCCGTTTGCTGGACAACGATACCCGATTCAAGCATTTGGGCAGTTGTGGCAAGAATTGCCTGGGTAGTTATACTGGTATTGTCAACTGTGTAGCCATTGTTAAGCATAACGCGGCGAAGCCATGTAGCACTTGCTTCCTCCGGTGTCATACCCTCAGCGTGTTCGCGAATGACGTCGTGAGCTGCGCCGCTCAGGGCGGCCAATTCGAGGGCGGCTCTACTAAGATGCAACCGTGAAGCCAATAGGACGGCACCCTCCATGACGGCAGTCGAATGCTCAAGATTGTGATAGGGATATGAAGCGATTGATCCGGGGTTTATCCCGTCGCCATACCGATGTGCTACCTCGATTAAGGTAATGTCGATAACTCGTCGTGCTCTCGGTGAAAAATCAACTCTAGTCATAATGGGAAAATTTGGTGCGGGTAGGGAGAGTCGAACTCCCGTCTCAACCTTGGGAAGGTCATATAATAGCCGTTATACGATACCCGCGCTAACGGGTATTATAGCATGCAATCTTACGAAAAAATCCCTCCTAGATATGGGGGATACTTTCGTGTGGTGGCTCCTACTAGACTCGAACTAGTGACAGAGCCCTCAGCTTCAATTAACCGCTCGAAGGGCCAAGGCCTTAAGAGATTTGTGTCACATTACGAAAAAATCCCTCCTAGATATGGGGGATACTTTCGTGTGGTGGCTCCTACTAGACTCGAACTAGTGACACAAGGCTCTTCAGGCCTCTGCTCTACCAACTGAGCTAAAGAGCCACACAACATCCATTCTACAAGAGGTGGCTATTTTTATCAAGGTCGAGGATATGTCGCTAGCAAACGAACCCTGGATTTGCTATGATAGGAATGATGAAACCACAACATGCGAGACGGGGAGAGGGTTTGTATCGTCGCAAAATCGGGCGTAAAGCTATAACGTCTGCACGCATGATGTCGTCTATTGAAGCAAAAGCTGAAGTTCCTGCTCGTTCTGCGAAAAAGACAAAAAAACTTCCAAAGATACAGTTTAGTCGTAAACAATATATCATTGCAGCGATCATCCTCATTTTGGGCATTATAGGGTCGATGGGGTATATGTATTTGCAGAACGAATCAGCTAAGCGAGCTCAAGCAGTAGAGCAACAGAAGCAAGCTGCTCAGCGTGAACTAGACCTCAAGGCAGTCGAGTGTCGCGCTCGCGTTGCTGATCAGAAAAAAGACCAAATAGGTAAAGTTACCTATGGTGAATTATTTGGCAACACATGCCAAAAATAAGGCCCACATGCATTCATCGGTTTAACCTACAAGCTTGAGCCCTACGATCAGAAACACGATTATCGCTTGAATCAATAGTGATATTGCAACAGAGCGTGCTGTATTTTTTTGTGTAACGGCTGACCGAATCAGTATAATAGAGAGTCCAAAGATCCCCAGTGCGATATCGATGGCGAGCGCAGTTTTTAGGCTAACGATGCCAATAGCTGCAGCAGGTAGGAATATAAGCGAAGGTAATGCGGCCACGAGGAGTGCCCGATGAGTCACAAGGTGGTGTACAAACTCTTGACGTGGCATATCTTTGTCGTGGACTACTCTGTACGCAACCAATTCCGCAAAGATACTTGCAATGCCTATGCCGAGTGTCGCAGTGACAATAGCGGCGAGCGCGTATTCGGTAGTTATATAAGCATTATTTACTAATAAACTTGCACTAACACCGAGTAGGGTGACGCCGCCGTAGACCCTCTCTCTTAAATAAGCCGCCCTTATTTCTTTCGTTTTATCCGCACTGTACGGAATATTACTATTATTCTCAGTCATGACTACAATGAGTATATATCGTTTCTGGTGTGCCCATAGTCTCATTTTAGCAGAGTAGAGTTTTCTTTTTGACTAAGGACCAGAATAAAACAAAGCAAGCTTTTGTCTATTCAGGTGAGAAACTAGAATGTCTTAGATAATTCGGGCAGGATAGCCGTAACTTCGCCCCACACTTACCGTGCGCTTCATCCCAACAAAACCAAATCCTTTAATTATTTTTTGCGATTTCCCTAACTAATTCTGTTATTGTTATGGCGCGCAGAAAGATGAAGTGTTAAACCCCATCTCGCCGTATGATGGCGCAATGGTATGTGAAACAGGTGTAAGTGGACACGCGGACGGGATATTGCTACTATAGTGCTTATGAATACTAGAAAGATTCAGCCCGGATTCACAATAGTTGAACTCGTGCTGGTCATAGTGGTCATCGCTGTTTTGGCAACAATTATTGTAATGGCATACAACGGCGTGGTAACCAGGGCTAATAATTCAAAAATTGCCGCAGAGCTTAATGGTATACAAAAAATTGTCGAACTATACGCAGTAGATAACGGTGCCTATCCTGCATCGAATAACCCCTCTGTATTGTCAGACCTTGGCAGTCAGCTAGAAAAAAGTGGCATACGAAGTCCCTACGACAACAAGCAGGCGAGCGGGCGAGTAGGGACGTCGCCTCTTTGCGACTCTGAGCCGAACTATTACGGGAACAACACCTACTGTGCTGGCTACGCGTATTACTATCTAACCCAGGGCCAGTCGATTGGTAACACGGGACAGCACGGTTCGGGGTGTAATATCACCGCCCCCAACGGCGACGGAGTGATCATAGAGTGGTATGATAAGTCATCAAATATGGTCAAATTTAGAACAAATCAACCCGCCAATCTTTCGATTGCCGTCATGGGCACAAGCCAAGTCTACCCCAACCAACAATGCGTCTTCTCATAGTAGGTGCTATGCCATCTACGCGCTGAACGTCTTTATTGAGGTAATATCTCAGGATTGACGATAGTCAGTACGGGCACCCTTCGAAGATCATGTCAATCAAAGAGAGCGCCGTTACCCCAATGACCGGTAGCTCAGCTGGCAGAATATTGCACCAAAATTAATCTAATGGTATAATAATTTATATGAGCGGTATAGTCTATCGCGCTTTCATGACAACCATCGCGTTCGCGTGCTTATTGGCAATGCCTGCGTCGGCGATTACAGTGGTCTCTGATCACGCATGGCAAAGCGCCCCAACGATACCGGGCAACAACTGCATAGACAATAATACTAATGGTTTTCCCAACGATTGCCGAACTGTTATGGCTAATCTTGTTAAAGGAACATGGGTCTATAATGGTGGCTCCATCGACACTGTTTTGAGCGGTAACGGTGCCGCGACCTATACTCAATTTCGCAACTTATTCCGCTATAGCCCTGTCACTGGTGTTGTGAATGGAAGTTTTGCCCCAAGATTTTACACGAATGTCGGGACATCAACCGCGCCTGACTATAGTGTTGTGCCAGCTGGTATTATTCGAAAAATTGTCAGTGGTCCTGGTAATAGCATATATGTTGCTGGTGACTTTAGGCAGGTGTCGTCGTCTGGTTCAAGTACCATCATTAATCAGAATGGTCTAGCAAAAGTTAATACAACTACAGGCGAAATCGATCCGCTTTTTAAACCAAATCTTGATTGTGCGGCAACCTATAATAAGCCGTGCACCATATTTACGGCTGCCTACATTGACACGCTCAATTATGTGCTTGTTGGTGGTCTATTCACCGCGGCTAATGGCTCGCCTGAAACGGGTTTCGTCATACTCGACGGAACTACGGGCGCAACGATACCTCGTACGAAAGTCACTCTCGCGCGGAATTTGCGCGGTGCCCGGCCATATGTCAGAACAATCGCTATCAACCCAGTGAACCACAAAGAATTCTTTATTGGCGGTGAGTTTAGCGATATCGGCGTCTACCCCAATACGTTTCAGGCGTATCGCTACGGTATGCTGAAACTTCAATTCGATGCCAATAATGTCTTAAGTTCTTCTTCCTGGAATGCAATGGACGCGCTGTCCGCCTCACGACCGTACACGTACGCGGCCGATTTGGCACATGGTGCCCCGCTGGCAGGCAAATGTGGTGTATCTGCTACTTGGTTGCGACAAATGACGTACTCCGAAGATGGGAAGTATATTGTACTTGGTGCAGGGCTGGGCGGCGCGTATGATGTACACCCTGCGCTTTGCGACACCCTCTCGGTGTTTAATGCCCAGCCAGTCAACGGTGTCTACGATCAACGACAAATGCCGCTCGTTTATAATCACACGGCAACTGACACTATTGATTCTGTTTGCGTCCTGAACAAGGTTGCCTATATTGGCGGGCATTTTAGGAGTAACAACATGGTTGTCTACAAATCAGGTGTCCGAACCTCCGCTGTACCTTACTATGTGTCTTCGACACCAACCACTACCAAGCCAGTCCTTAGCCAGGGAGCCCCAAATGCACATTTCGGATTTGCGGCAATCAATATCGACCCCTCAGTCCCGAGCGCGTATGGTTTGGCTGTACCAACCTGGAATAATACACAACTAGTCTCAATTCCAGATGCCGACCTTCAACCAGTGTCTCTGAATCCTTTCCCGTGGGGGCCAACCGCTGCCACCACTACTGGTCGCGGTTATGGCTGGAACGCGGTTAGTTGTGTACCGGCTGCTCAGTCGCCGACAGGAAAAGACTTGGTGATCTTTGGTGGTGACGGCAGAACGATCAACGGTGACAAAACACGCAATAAAATCGGTCAGTTTAACGGTCTATAGTTCGGAGACGTTTTAAGCTCGTCCCTTCGCGCCCAGATTTGCAGATTTGTCCAAATTTGGTGGACTTCTCCAACGAGATCCAAACCTATTTCAGGGAAAATATCTAAAGCTCAGCCCCGACTCGCGCGAGCCTAAAGGCTCGCCACCCTTGCGCCAAAAGCCTTTGCATTATTTTGTATTTTCCCCCGCCGAGATTTTTCTTTTTAGTGGAAAAGGCTGTTTGTCGCAATGGTGCTGCGCAAAAGCGCAAGTGGTTCGGGGCTTCGCC
>JBAQIS010000016.1:0-18799 GCA_049288955.1 Saccharimonas aalborgensis (SeqCode) | reverse complement strand
ACGAGCAGAATAGCCTTTACCATGCAGAATATCTATCTCACTCCGCTCGGCATCTGTTAGCTTTGATGCTTTCTTCATAGTCTTTATTGTCTAGCATCAGGTGTCCTGATTCAAAACGGAATGGAGGCGCTATACGCGTGCATAGTGCGAGTAACCCTCGCGCTTGACAAGCTAGGAATCAATTTACTACTGAATTATCCCGAGTCGCACCTTGCTATCAACTGGCTTGATAGTGGTGTGCGATTCGGGAGCCCAAACCCGTCGCAGAAAAGGAATACGGATGCCCTACCAGGACAGTCCGTGGCGCCCACCTCAAGACGAGCCGCCATCTCACCTGGAGGACCGCGCAAGTCTCGCTCCCGATCGCCCGTCGATCAGGGAGCTGACGACTCCTCAGCAGAGGAGGCGCGCGACCCTCGGAGCGATCATCGGCGTTGTTGGATTTGTGGCACTGCTCATTGCAGGCAACCTGCTCTGGGCGTACTGCAACCCATCGACGGTGAGCGTCAATGGCCCCTCGCGGCCGGTCGTCGCTCCTACTGCCACCTTGACACCCGACGTGTTCAGCCAACTGCGCTCCGACTTTGGACCCTGGGAGATCGTCTCTGACGCTTCCTCGGTCCAACCGCGCGTGGTCATGCTATCGCCCAACGGTGTCGTCGAGGCCTCGGCCCACAAGCTGACCTACGACAGCACATGGAAGATCGCTGTCAGTGCAGATATCGATGCGGTGGAGTTCTACGACACCGTGTCCCTCCGCACCACTACTGGCCACGTTTTCAAAGTGGCCTACAACCAGATCTTCGTGTTCGCATCACAGCCGTCCATGGCCTACGCGTTCACGCGAGACAAGCAGCTGGTCGGAACCCCGATCGGCAACCTCCTCCGAAAGGGGACCAACTGATGGGAACGATGTTCGGACTGGCGGCGTTGACCGTCGCCGTGCTGGTGGGCATTCCCACCGCTCTCAACATGATCGGCAGCCGCAAGCCGCTGGTCACACTCGGTAGCGGCGTGGCGACCTGGGTGATCTTCACCCTCATCACCACCGGGATCTGGTACTTCCAGCTCCCGGTCGCCGGCCTCTCGGCCACGGCGTTCTACGCCAACTGGCTGATCTGGTTCGGCATCGTCATTGTCTCTGGTCTCATTACCGGAGCAGCGACGGTCTTCGCCAACGACGAAGAGCCGACGATCGGCAGCTTCATCACCGCCGCAGTGGTCGTCGTCGCGCTCCTCTGGAGCTTAGGCGCCATGAACGTGTGGAGTGACGACGAGGCCAAGGTCTTGGCTCACAGCGTCACCGTCAAGATGCCGAGCGAGTCCGGTGCCTACCCCGACTCCGACGCCAACCACATCGTGGTCGTGCCGGAAGAAGTCGCGCTGAACTCGGCGCGGGCAGCCATGAACTCCAGCGGCGCCAACTTGTCGACGGTGTTCGAGGCGGACAACCCGACCCTCCAAGCGGTCGACGGCCACTTCTACTACATCGTCGCACTCAAGCCCCGTGGCGCTCGCGAGATCGACTCGGTGCAGGGCATCACCCCCGGATACATGGTCGTCGACGCGGAGGACAACTCCAAGCCGGCGACGTACCGGAGCAAGGGCGCCGACGGCACCGAGTTCAAGATCCGCTACAGCTTCAAGTTTGGCCAGGGCGAGTACCTGCTGGAGCGTCACGTGTGGCGCAACGGCTACGCCGACACGCCGATCGATGACTGGACTCTCGAGGTCGACGATCAGTGGCGTCCGTTCTGGACTGCCAGCACCAACAAGGTCGCCCTCCGGTTCAACGAGACCATCCCCGATGGCCTCATCACGGTCGACGCCCAGACCGGGCAGATCGAGCGCTACGCGATCGGCAAGATCCCCGCGTGGATCGACCGGATCTACTCGGCGAGCACCGTCAAGACAATGCTCGGCTGGTGGGGTGACTACGGCATGACCCCGTACCCCTCGGGTGGGTTCGGTCGCAACACCGTGAACCGCTATATGGTTCACGGTGACCCGACCCTGGTCTACACTAAGGAAGGCTACCCGTGCTGGCAAGTTCAGCTGACGTCGCTCAACAACGACGTGTCGGTGGCCTATCTCGCGCTCTTCAACGGGCGCGACGACACTGTACGGCTGTACACGATCCCCGATCTCCAGCTGGAGGAGGGGATCGTCGGCGCTGTGAAGGGTGTCGGCAAGGACAACACCAATCAGCTGGCCCCGCAGCACCTCGCGATCCATTCCATCTACGGTCACCTGACCTGGGTGGGGTCGCTGGTCAACAACGGGGTGGTCCAGGGGATCTCGCTGATTCCCGCGGACCAGAAGCCCAACGGGTCGAACATCATCGTCCGCAAGACGATGGGGGAGGCCCTCAGTGCCTACCAGGTCATGCTGGCAACTGGTGCCTCGGCCAAGCCGGGGGAGCAGTCCACCAGCAAGGTCATCACCGCTGCGACGGTCACGTCGGTTTCGTCGCCGATCGTCGACTCCGCGGGAGCTACCTCGATCTACTTCTATGTCAAGGGTGACGCGTCCATCTATCGGGTGGCGATCGATCCCACGGCGAGCGGAAGCAAGCTCGAAGCGGCCTTCATGAAGACTGGGTCAGTCGTCACGTTCTCGTACAACGAGATCCCGGGGCAAACGCTCCGGACCGTCCAGGAGTACGACGACCTCGGACTCCCGGCCAAGTAGTACCCGTTCACCTCTACAGAGCTGGCGGGGGAGTGATCCCCCGCCAGCTCGAGGTGAGCCACCGATTCCTAGCTTGTCACGTTTTCACCCCTCAACAGGGTGTTTTTTATTTGACTAAGTATTTATTATATTGTTATTTATGTTATAATAATGATGGTAACATCCCACCGAACGAAGGGAGGCCCCCTGTGGCCACCGAGGCACCTAGCAAGCACGACCTGTATCAGCACAGGTATACCCTCGTCGTCTTGGCGATGATGATCTCCGCCGTTGCGGGCTTTGGCCTGCTCCTTCTCGGAATCGTGCTAAACGCAGGTATGGTGATGGGGGGCTTCGCGATGCTGATCGTGAGCACCCTCTTGTCGTTCAGCGCTGATGCGCTGATCGACAAGCGCGACCGCGAGTGGAATACAGGCTGGTTCCAGGTCACCTGCTACGCGTGGGTGAGCGTCCACAACGAGCGGGCGACAGACCACGTCCTCAAGCTCGCCAAGCCTGGCGTGGCCGGCCTCAACCCCGTCACGCTGTGGATGGGTGAGCGCGAAGTCATCTGCCGCCGGCCCGACCAGGGTCTCATGGACCAGCTGGTCGCCGGTCGCTCCGTCTACGGACGGCTGCGTTACAGCGACAGGCTGGGGGAGTGGGAGCTGGAGGCACTGCCGATCCCCGGCGAGTGACTTCCACACTCCCTCCCACGGGTTTACCACTAGACCCGCCCGATACCTCCCTGGAGAGCATCGGGCGGGTCACCGCCCTTTTTGTGACAATCATCTGATCGATCCGAGACGCTATCCGGGTCTTTTTTATATGAAGCCAAAGCACGTTATAATAACCGTATGAAGTTATACTCCTGGAATGTCAACGGAATTCGTGCCGTACTAAGCAAGGGAACCTTGCAGCAATTTATCGCCGATCATGACCCAGACATTCTCTGTTTGCAAGAAACCAAGGCCGAGCGCGGGCAAGTCGAGATCGACCTACCACAATACGAGGAACATTTCTATAGTGCTGTCAAAAAAGGCTACAGCGGTACCGCTATCTTTACCAAAACGCCCGCCCTTCGCTATGTTGACGGCTTTCCCAAAGACATTATCGATACCTACGGCGTCACGGGTGACAGCTACGGTGATCCCAATGCCGAGGGACGTATCATCGCTGCAGAATTTGACAAATTTTGGGTCGTGACCTGCTACACACCAAATAGCAAAGGTGATCTCAGCCGGCTGAACCTCCGCTACGAGCACTGGGACCGCGCCTGCCTGGCATACCTCAGACAGCTCGAAACAGCAAAGCCCGTCCTCTACTGTGGTGATATGAATGTCGCTCATCAGGAAATCGATCTGGCTAACCCCAAACCAAATGTCGGTAAGCACGGCTTCACGGACGAAGAGCGAGAACGATTTGGCGACTACCTCGAAGCAGGCTTTGTGGATACGTTCCGCGCCGCCTACCCGGACCGCAGCGAGGCATACACCTGGTGGACGCATTGGGCAAATGCCCGCGCCCGCAATGTTGGCTGGCGCATCGACTATTGGCTGGCAAGCAAAGCTATCGCTGGCCAGATCAAAAACCCCACTATCCACCCCGACGTCATGGGCAGCGACCATTGTCCGGTGAGTATAGAGCTGATATAATTGTCATATGAGTTCAGACGATGTTTCAAACGCAGAAATTATGTCAACACTTTCTCAGTTTGCCAATGAAGTAACTGAGCGGTTCGAGAAGATTGATGATAGGTTTGAGAAAATCGATGATAGGTTTGAAAAAATCGATAAACGGTTTGAGCATATTGATAGTCGGTTCGAGAAGATTGATAAGCGGTTTGATAAAATGTTTGTCTACAACGAACAACGCTTTAGCGCGATCGAAAAAACACTCGAGAATATGGCCACAAAAGACGACATCAGACGCCTCGAATCTCTGATAGACGGCTATGCGGCAAAATTAGATACCTATGCCGCCGAGATGGCAGCTATGCAACACAAGATCGACCGTTTGGAACGAATGATAGACTACCTCGCAAAAAAAGCCGGCGTAAGTCGTACAGTTCTCGAATCATTATAGATAGACCTAAACAATGTGAATATCCGTCATCACTCAAAAAAGATTGTCGTTACCGCTGCCGTGGTAGCGATCGTAGGTATCCTCGGCTGGATTGTTTTGACACCTCACCAGACAGCGGCACCATCAACACCCCCTCCTTCTGAGCAAGTATCAAGATCAACTCAGCCCCCCGACGTGATGGTTTCGCTTCCTAGAGCTACCCCTATTGTCGCTCTCAAGGAAGATTATGCAAGTGATACAAGTTTGTGGCGTGTTGTCAGCAAAGACTATCCTCTCAATAATCCGCATTACACTCCTACTGTCAGCCTTGCTACAGTTGCCACGAGGAGCGACAAGCCACGCGAAGAACGTTCACTACGAACAGATATTTTGCCAGCAGTAGAAGCGTTATTTGCTGCCGCAAAGAATCAAGGCTATGACCTGATGATTGGTAGCGGCTACCGCTCATACGAGCAGCAAGCCATTTACTACAATAGTTACGTCGCAAAAAATGGTCAGGAAGTTGCCGACACATTTAGTGCTCGCCCAGGCCGTAGCGAACACCAAACTGGCCTGACGTTTGACATCAGCTATGTTGATCGGACCTGTTATCTTGACACGTGTTTCGGGGATACTGCCGCAGGGAAATGGCTCGCCACCCATGCTACAGAGTATGGCTTTATTTTGCGCTACCCAAAGGACAAGATCAGCGTCACAAAATATACCTACGAACCGTGGCACTTTCGGTATGTCGGCAAAGATCTTGCGAGAGCACTAAGCCAATCAGAGCTCGCCCTCGATGAAGCCAAACCTTATCTTGATGCAGCACTTAGTGAGCTCAAACAGCGCGGTCAGGTCAAATAATCTACGGCGTTACCGCTAGCTGAACCTCATTACCCAGTACCCGGTGAAGGTACGCACTGCGCTCTGCCACCGTCGTGCCAAAGGCTGCAGTTGCATCGTTGGCCTCTGCCAAAGGCTGCAGTAGGAGATTGTGTCTCGCTGCTAAGTTACTCGCCGCCCGGTCAGCCGCCGACCACTCATAACTCATAAAGGTACCGACAAACGACATGTCTGTTATGCTCACGACACCGTTTTGTTTGGTAACAGTAAACCCAGCCACACCTCCTGTGAGCTCATCTGTTTTGAGCTGGCTGGAAAGCATATTGCCAATCGAGTACCAGACAAGTGTCTTGCTCCCAGAGGGACGATCAAGCCAAGATACTCGTTGGACGACGTGAGGACCCGTGCCGATGACAACATCCGCCCCCAGCTCAGCAAATCGTTTTGCTGCTTGCTGCTGGTCTGAGTTGACGATATTGCTATCCTCTGTGCCCCAGTGAGCAGACACGATCACCACATCCGCGTTAGCCCGTGCCTCTGTAAGAAGCTTCTTAACTAGCGCCGTGTCGTGGTAACTATTGAGACTATAGCTCGCAGGCACCGTCACATTGCTAAAGTCCGCAAAGGCGATAAATGCTACCTTAAGACCATTTTTTGTAAAATACCGTACCGTGTTTTGCTCGGCTGATGAGCGGTTGGCGCCACTGTATGCCAAAACGTTTTGAGATTGCCAGTTGTCAAGTGTTGCGTTGATCGCTAGCTGGCCCTTATCGGCGATGTGGTTTGTCGCGAGATTGATGACATTGCAGCCCGCGCCCTTGGTAAGGCCGTCAGCAAACTCGGTCGGCGCGTTGAACGACGGATAGCCGCTAATGCCGAAGGCCGTACCGCTCGATAGCGTCTCGCTATTGCAAAACACAACATCGGCTTGTGTATAGAGGGGTCGAATCCGGCTAAAATAGGGGGTGAAGTCGTATCCTGATGCTGTCTTTGCCTGCGATACCACCGAATCATGGGCGAGCATATCACCCATAGCCGCAATCCTGATTTTTTGCGATGGCGAGGACGGGGACACCGATGTTTGAGTAACAGGGTTGGTCCCTGAAGATGGGGTCTTGGCTGGCCGTGTCAAGAAATACCACGTCATACCCACACTCATGAGGGCAACTGCAATTCCGGCTATCCACCGCATTATGCGGCTCCTACGTTGCATCTGCATAGTCTCAGTGTACCAGAGAGAGATTTACTGTATACTAAAAATAGACTAACCGTAGGAGAGTGTTAACAGATGTTATCTGCCAGTACCACCCAGCGCTTCGAACGAGCAAAAGCATCTCAACCCGAGTATCATCCAAACAGCCGCGTCAGCGCAGAGCTCGGGACAAAATCGCTTATTGGCATCATTGGCCCGTGTTCTGTCGGAAAAAATTACGTGATTGACCGCTTGACCGACAATGATAGCCGATTTCGCTCTGTTCGCAGTATCTCTACCCGCGAGCCACGTCCCGACGACACGCCAGATACAATGCAGTTGTTTGCCAAAACTGATGAGGGTATAGAGGAACTAGTAACACTCATCGAAGGAGGACGCGCCGTAAGCTACGTCATTCATCCGACAACGGGTGAGCTCTATGGAACGCTCGACACCTCTTATCCAGGCGAGTTCAATCTCCTCCCAATGCTCAGCAACTCGACCGACATGTATCGTCGTCTACCGTTTCGCGACCTACGCCTTATCGGCCTCGTTGCCCCTCCAGACGCATGGGAGTCGTGGTTTAACCAGCGTCACTTTGAGAGCGCAGAAGATCGTACCAAGCGGCTCACAGAGGGCGCCCAATCTCTTGATTGGCTGCTCGCCAACACCGACGCCTCTATCATCTGTAATCAACCAGATAACCCTGATTATGCCGCTTCTGCCATCAAGACAGTGGTTGAGCAGCGATTTGTGCTTCGTGATAAACAAACGGCCGAACAGCTCCTCTCAAAGATAAATGCCTTGAGGTGGTAAGGAGGGTCCAATGACTACTGACACTGCCGCGAAACGCTCCCAACTGACACTGCTCTTTCTATTGCGAGACAGTCAGATTCTCTTGGCGATGAAAAAAATCGGCCATGGCAGTGGAAAATGGAATGGCACCGGTGGGAAGTGTGAGCCAGGCGAAACTCCCAAGCAGGCGGCAGTTCGTGAGTGTCAAGAGGAAGTGGGGGTCACCGCCAGGACTATTACGCCTGCTGGTATCTTGCGTTTTTATCAGGAACCCCCTGTCGACATGTATTCAAATATCGATGTGCACGTCTATACCTGTCGTGAGTGGGAAGGCGATCCACGCGAAAGCGAGGAAATGAAACCAAAATGGTTCGATATTGACACTATTCCCTATGAGAATATGTGGCAAGATGACCAACACTGGCTTCCGCACGTCCTAGCCGGCAAGATCGTTGATGGCACGTTTGTGTTTGATGATGCGTATGAGTTAATACGCCATGACGTAACGACAAAGGAGGCTCTATGAGTAGTAAAAGGCAGCCACTCGCGATCGTCGATATCGATGGGACGCTGTTTCGATGGCAGCTCTATCATGAGCTTGTTTTTAAACTAAAGGAACAGGGATATTTCGGTGAGGAAATAGCCAAACAGCTCGACAAATCCTTCAATCAATGGGTATCACGTAAGGCCAGCTTCGCGAGCTACGAACAATTTGTCGTCGATACCCTCGTTGGTAATCTCACCTCGATTCCCAGTCACGCCTTCGATGAAGCCGCTCATCAAGTTGTTGCCGAGAGTGGTCACAAGATATATGTCTATACTCACAAGCTCATCAAAAAACTCCGCAAGGACGGCTACTATATCCTGGCACTGAGCGGTTCTCAGCAGGAAGTTGTCGCGCCATTTGCTGCACGCTATGGGTTCGATGATTGTATCGGATCCGTCTATGAGCGCTCTGGCGATAGCTTCACCGGCAAGATCGAACGCTATGTTCCAAGCAGCAAGCGAACTATCATCAGCGACTATGTCAAAGAGCATGATCTCACGCTGACAGAGAGCGTTGCCGTAGGCGACTCCGATAGCGACATCGGCATGCTTGAACTCGTGACATACCCCATAGCGTTTAACCCCACCGTGGAACTACTGCATACCGCACGACAACGGGGGTGGAAAGTAGTGATCGAACGCAAAAATATTGCCTATACTCTGACAGGAGCAGCCGGTGACCCCTACGTATTGGCAACAACAGACCGCCTCTAAACCACTCTTTCCCGATATCGAGTGGAGTAAACCAGAGCAACGTGCGCTCGCAGGGCGACTCGGAATTATTGGCGGCAACAAACTCGGCTTTGCGGCGGTTGCCGAAGCATACTCTACTGCACACGATAGCGGGGTAGGGGAAGTACGCGTGCTCTTGCCTGATGCTCTGAGAAAAACCATCCCACCGTCTATGACAGAGGTTGTCTTGAGCCCCAGCAACCCAAGCGGCAGCCTCTCCCGTGAAGCGCTACCCGACATGCAAGCACTTGCTCACTGGTCAACGATGCTACTTCTCGTCGGTGATGCCGGACGAAACAGTGAAACCGCTATCGTGTACTCCGATATGCTTCGCACCTATAGTGGACCACTGGTCATCACCAGAGATGCTATCGACCTGATCAAAAACGACACCGCCGCTCTTGTCAATCGTCCCTCCACGGCACTGGTGCTATCCTTTGCTCAACTCCAAAAACTCTTTCAAGCCGTCTACTATCCAAAGATGTTGACATTTAGTATGCAGCTGATGCAGCTCGTGGAAGCAGTGCATAAGTTTACTATCACATACCCGGTAACGCTGGTGGTGCTCCACCGCGAGACAGTTGTCGTTGCCCATGATGGCAACGTGACAACGACCGCATGGGAAAACCCGCTCGCTATCTGGCGTGGCACGACGGCGACCCGCGCCGCAGCCTACTGGGCATGGAACCCCTCTCATCCGCTCGAAGCCCTTACGGCAAGCCTGATTACAGATCAAACCTGACTCTCAACCCCTCCCCCGACAGACAGTTGGCCCTGATGGGCCAAGGCCCGCCAAGAGCGAAGGCTGATTTAGTTAACGGCGGGCCGGTTGTCTGGAGTCGGGAGGGGGTGAGATTTAGATAAGTCAAGGGTTGTAGTATTTCTATTTATGTGTTATAAAAATATTAGTCTACACCCCCGACAGAAAAGGAGTAGACTCGTGAAACCAGCAGGAGTTATTCGTCGTGTGGAGGTAAACGACAGGCGCCTCCGCGCCGACATCCGGCGACTCGCCGGCCAATGCACGACATCGAGGTTCCGCACTATGCGCCGCAGTAGCGAGACGCTGCTTGAGGCGCTGGGTGCCGAAGACTGGGACACTGTCTTCGTTCAGCTCGGACACATCGCAAGGGGTCAGCGCAATCGTCAGGATGACCGCGTGAGATTGGCGCAGGACCTGATGACGCGGCTGCGCCTCTACATCGATCCCACGCTGAGACCACCGCTGAGCAGCCGGTAGCTGCTCACCCCCGCTCTACGAGACCCGTCCTCGAGGCACCTCCGCCTCGGACCGCTCCTCGAGGGCGGGTTTTCGTTTTGTTATAAGTGACAATAAACAATCTGCTGGTGGGCCGGGGGGGACTTGAACCCCCACTCACGTACATGAACCAGATTTTGAGTCTAGCGCGTCTACCAATTCCGCCACCAGCCCATCGGCACATTCCTTATTGTCATTACTCTTTGGTGCATAAGCACTATGTAGGCATTATACATCCGTTATTGTATACTATACCGCAGACAGTTACTAGTATGCGCCCAGATGATACCCGCCCAAAACCAGCCCTTGCTATACCTCCGCGACAGACGGTGAGTACACATGATGTCCGTGGCGAAGGTACTCAGGAGGCCGCATCACTCATTCGAGACCAAATCGACACGATTTACGCCACTCCTTCACAAGCTCCACAGACAACGCCGGTCATTTCACCCCTGTCATTGCAGCAGGACGAAGCGCCCAGCCCCTACGCGCGAACTCACGATGAAACTCAGCATCATATCGAACCCTCGATCTGGCAACAATATCACACCGCCTGGCAAAGTTATTACCAACAGTATTACGCCCGCTACTATCTGAGTCAGGTACATCAAACAAAGCAGCAATTGGCTGCACAGGCACAGACCGCCCAAACCGATATTCCTCCAGAGGAAATGACGACGGATGAGGCAATCTATGATCTCAGAAGCCGCGTACGCCAGGCTATCAACACGAGGGCCAAACAAGCCAGAAAGAGTCGCCATTTTGTACCAGTGTTATCGGCTGTATTTGTGATGTTGGTGTTTTTGTTTCTCCAATACAACCGTGTTCTCCTTGCAAATATTGAAGCGTACGTGAGCCCAGGGAACCTTGACGTTCAGAGTATTATCGTTGATCCGAGCCAAAACGCAACTATCGGGCCCGATCCGCTGCTTATCGTGCCAAAAATCAATGTCCAGGTGCCCATCATCTGGGATGCGGTGGCTAGTGATCAAAACTCACTCAACGTTGCTATGACTAAAGGTGTCGCATGGTTCAATATTCCTGGTGCCAGCAGCCGACCGGGCCAGATAGGAAACGCTGTTTTTTCTGGTCATAGTAGCAATGACTGGCTCGATCAGGGAAATTACAAGTTTATCTTTGCTCGGCTTGAACAACTTCGAGAGGGCGACACAATCTATATAAACTACGAGGGTAAGCGCTATACCTATCTCATTACCAGTACAAAGGTAGTCAAACCAAATGATGTTTCCGCATTAACCTTTCCTGTTGATAAACCGATCATCACTCTCATCACCTGCGTGCCACTTGGGACTGCCAACAACCGACTCCTCGTGTTTGCCGATCAAATCAGCCCTGATCCAAAAGCAGCTACCGCCAAACCAACCGGTGGCGGCAACACGACCGGCTCTATGCCAAGTAATTCACCGACGTTTCTCGAACGATTATTTGGTGCCCGCTAGGTTTACTGGGCAAGCTGCACGCGAACTAGTTGCGCCCCTGAAGCAGAGGGCACGTAGCCGTAAAAGTATTTACCATTGGGTGAAAGTGCCGGTGATACCGCCAACGCACCTGGAATAACCACTTGGTGGTTCGCGCCATCAAACTCATACAGTACGCCGCTCGTATCAGCAAAATGAAACATATCGAGCCACGCCACTGGTCTACTCTGAGCGGCCGCGAACGGCACCCGAGAGAGCGCCTGCAGCTCAAGATCATAGGTGACAACTGATTGATCTGTACTGGCATAAACAAATCGAGCATCCTTGGGCGAGAACCCGACGCGCTTCGCTGAGCCAACTTGCGGCATTGTTGCAACAGGCTTGAGTACAAGAGGGCTGCCGCTATCGCTTGCTGGCAAATTACCTGAGGAGATTTCCACTGAATCACCATACCCAAGTGCCGTATAGGTGACGTTATAGTAGCGCGCGATTGCAAACGAAAGGGGTGCTACACCATCGTCAGTATAGGTTTTGACCGTGAGCGGTGTGCGTGCACCATCGGTCAGATAGCCAACAGAGCGGGTTTTGGTTGGTTGATCGAGTGCTGTGACATAAGTCAGGGTTGATGCATCGTATTGAGAAAACTCGCTGATACCGGCAAGCAGCGGCCCAGAAATAGTCATTGAAGCCAGATCCACGCGCCGCACTTCGCCGGTCTGGGTGATAACATACAGTTGGCGATTGTTGCCAATTCGGAACGCTGCTGAGCGAACGGTGATACCGAGCGCCTTAGAGACATTCGTCACCGCATGCTCACCGCTGGTATCAAGCACCAGCCATTCCTCGGTGCTCCCGTAAGTGTGTTTCAACAAAACATAGTGGTTATCGTCATCCCATGAAACCAAACTAAATTGTTCCGATAGCCCGGCTGCGGCTTTTGTATAGCTCTGGTCAGAAAGAGTAATGCGCGTTGGGGTGAATGTATCATCATCAGGATGAAATAGTGTCACTGTCGGCGTGTTCGCCGCATCTTTGACAAGAACCGATTTGAAATCGTGCGACGTGATTGCTCCCGTCACAGAAGTAAACTGCGCAAGAGGAACTATCTCAGGGGTGGTGGGGACCAGCAGGGCATAGTTGAGCCAGAGTATGCCACCCGGAATCACTTTGACATTTTTTTGCCAACTCCGGTACCCGTCTTTGAGTAGTGTAACAGTGTGAACACCTGCGGTAGCTGTAATTTTCGTCGGTGTTCTGTTTGCGAGGCTAGCGGTATCAACTGTTACCGAAGCTCCCTCAGGACGACTAGCAAACTGGATAAGACCCCCTTGCTCGAGACGCCCGTCGTGGGCATTGTAGCGATATCCCTGCATCACCAACACCAAGATAGCCACGATAACTAACACCGCTAGCGTCATTAAACTATAGACAAACGTTAACTGTACACGCTGTTTCCGTTTTGAGGGTGTTCGATGCATAGACAGCCTTATTATACTGCTTATTGCATATTTCTGCAGGTTTCATTAGTATAAAGAGTGAACCACGAGCAGTATCCTAATAGTGAGCTTTCGGTGAGGGTAGAAACAATGAGTAAAGATACGATAGTAGTCAATGGCGTCTTGTATGACAAACATACTGGTATTCGATTGCGCGAGACGGTGCCTGCCAGTCATCATCAGCACCATGCCAGTGCAGTTCACACCCCTGCGCAACATTCACGTACACTAAATCGCCGCTATATCGCATCTCCTACCGTCAAGAGTAACTCGACACCCAAAAAAGTTCCCATCCAGGATGGCAACAGTCAACACACCATCTCCCGCTTTGCCTCACAGCACCATCCGAAAGCCCCAGTAGTAGTGCACGATATTGCTCCGACCGCTCATCCGCTCCTTTCGGCCACTGAAACACGTCTCTCTGCCAAAAAACTCCCTGTCTACACGGTTAAACCATCTCAGGTTATCAAACAAGAGGCGATCGCCGCCGCCACTGCTGCGATGCAGCCCGCTCACACCAAAAAGCCAGTCAAACCCGTCAAACAGTCGAGTCGTACACGTCGGGTTGTCAGTGTGTTGTCTGGTTCACTGGCCTTACTCCTCCTCGGCGCCTATGTCACGTACCTCAATATGCCCAGCCTCTCTACACGAGTGGCGGCGGCGCAAGCCGGTATCAACGCCACCTATCCTGGCTATCAACCCTCTGGCTATAGCTTGTCGGGTCCTGTTGCCTATCAAGAGGGGACCGTGAGCATGAAATTTGCCGCCAATGCCGGGCCACAAAGCTACACCATCACTCAGTCTCGTTCAGATTGGGATTCATCCGCCGTCCTAGAAAATTACGTTCGCGAAAAAGCCGGTAGCGACTACACCATATCAACTACTGGAGGGCTAACCATATATTCCTACAATGCAGGGGCAGCCTGGGTCAACGGCGGCATCCTCTATACCATTACGGGCGATGCACCTCTCTCTGCCGATCAAATCGAGCACGTCGCGACGAGTCTTTAAGCTCACCGAGAAGCCTGCATCTTAACCCCTTATCATGCTATACTACCTGCTATGACTATTCGCACTCGATTTGCGCCGAGCCCTACCGGCTACCTGCATGTCGGTGGTATTCGCACCGCCTTATTTGCATTTCTTGTAGCAAGGCAAGCCGGCGGCCAATTTATTTTGCGCCTCGAAGACACCGACAAGAAGCGTGAGGTGCCGGGCAGCGCAGAGCATCTGATTGCCAGTCTGAAATCACTTGGGCTCCGCTATGACGAGGGGCCTGATATTGGTGGTCCATTTGCGCCCTACAAACAATCAGAAAGACTTGAGGTATACCGACAGTGGGCTCAAAAGCTCATTGACGCCGGACGTGCCTATGCCGACCCCTATACGGCCGACGAAATTCAAGCATTTCGAGACCAGGCAACGGCGCACAAACAGGCGTTTTTGTATCGTCACTATCGTCCCGACAATCCACCCGCCTGGGATGGCACACAGCCGCTTCGCTTTAAGACCGAACCAAAAGCCTATCACTATCAGGACGAGGTAATGGGGGATGTTACTACCAATGCCGAAGTGGTCGATGATTTTATTCTCATCAAGTCGGATGGCTACCCGACATACAACTTTTCGCATATTGTCGACGATGCCGAGATGCAAGTGACACATGTTATCCGTGGCCAAGAGTTTATCAGCAGTATGCCGAACTACCTAGCACTCTACGATGCTCTCGGCTTGACTCATCCGGTATTTGCCCATATGCCTCATATTCTCAACGAGCAGGGCAACAAAAAATTAGGCAAACGCGATGGGGCTAAAGATGTGCTTGATTATATTCGCGATGGCTATTTGCCCGAAACACTCGACAGTTTCATCGCGACGATGGGGTGGAATGATGGTACTGAACAGGAAGTATTCACGATGGATGAGCTGATCACAAAATTCAGTCTCGACCGCGTACAACGTAGTGGTGCGCGCTTTGACGAGAAGCGATTACTCTGGATGAATGGACAGTTTATTCGCGAACTGCCGCTCGATGATCTTATCAACCGCGTGGAGTATTTTTGGCCAGAGTCGGCCAAAAAACACCCTGAGGACTACAAGCGTAGCGTCCTAGCTCTTGCCCAAGACCGCCTCAAGACGCTCAAAGATCTGCCGATGCTCACCAACTATTTCTTTGAAGATCCGGCCCCTCAGCCACAACTAATTTTAGACAATAAACAGCTCAAAAAATTATCGGCTGATGAGATAAACAATCTATTGGAACAAGTCAAAACTTCATTTGAAGCCTGTGATGATTGGCAAGCAGGTGCGTTGCAGATATGCCTAAATCGGCTTCTCGAACAAACTGGTCAATCACCCGCGGTACTGTTTAGTCTCGTCAGAATCGTCACTACCTGGGCACCGTTTAGCCCACAACTAAACGACACGCTTTCGCTGCTGGGAAGAGTGAGAACCCTTGATCGTCTAGCATTTCGCCTCTAGCGTTAGCATACCCCCTCTGCTATACTAAGCGTAAGCATGAAACCGACGTATTATGCGCCCGAGCCACACAAAAAAACACCTGCACGCATCATCCAATGGCTCCGAACTCACCGAACTCGCAGTATTTTTCTTGCGGGGGTTGTGAGTATCATACTGGTCGGTGGTGTTGCTGCATTCATGATGTCGCAACAGCCAGCCCATACCGATACAACTCCGTCCGCCCCGTCACCATCAAAAAAATCTGCCCCGCCTGTGGTGTATTATTCACCGCTCACAGGCGAGAAAGTTGAGTCCGAGCAGGCGACAAAACAGGCAGTGACAGCAATCATGATTGAAAACAGCCCCGATGCACGCCCACAATCAGGACTCAAATCCGCTGGCGTCGTCTATGAGGCGGTGGCCGAGGGGGGGATCACACGCTTTTTGGCGCTCTATCAGCAACAAAAACCGACTCTTATCGGGCCTGTACGAAGTGTTCGACTCTACTATGTTGATTGGCTGGCGCCCTACCAGGCAAGTGTTGCACATGTCGGAGGCAGTCAGTACGCGCTCCAAGAAGTCAGAAATGGCTCCTACCGCGATATCGATCAGTTCTTCAATGGCAGTTCTTACTGGCGCGCCAGTGACCGCTACCCACCGCACAACGTATACACAAATTTTGAGCGTCTCGATGCCCTCAATGCCACCAAAGGCTATACGACATCGACCTTTACAAGCTTCCCAAGAGCAGACGGTAAACCTGCAGCGAGTCCAACGGCAAACTCGGTCACTATCAACATTAGCAGCCCTCTATACAATACAGCGTACACCTACGACGCCACCTCTAATACCTATCTTCGCTCAATCGCTGGCGGACCAAGCAATGATCGTGAGCTTGGACGCATTGCACCATCAGTGGTAGTGGCAATGAAAGTTGATATGTCACTCGTCTTCGAAGACGGTTACAGAGAAAGTATCACGACGTCGGGAACCGGCAACGCAGTTGTATTCCAAAATGGTACAGCGACAGAGTGTACCTGGCGTAAAAAAAGCAGGAGTAGCCCGCTCGAGTTGCTCGACGCCTCTGGTCAAGCAATTCCGCTTATTAGGGGCCAAACGTGGATCGCTGCAGTGCCAAATGGTACCGGAGGTGTCTCATGGCAGTAGAGCCCAAAGGGACTTCTCGGCCGCTTATTAAGGCATACTGGCCAAAATACCGAAACACGGCCGTTATGGTGACGCTCGGTATGCAAACCCTCATCGTCATCTGTGTCGCAATGTCGCTCCTTATTGCTGGGTTTTCTAGCACATCGGCAGCCTTTTGGATTGTACTGATTGCCACTTCAGCGAGCACCTTCAGCTTAAACTACATTTTGGTAATGAACCTGCTGATTCCCCTCAAAGACCTCGCCGCAGCACTAACACATGTTTCCGGTGAACCAAGTGATGTCGTGCCACCAAATCCAAACGCAAAACATTTTGAGCGAGATGGTTTCAAGCCGCTCCTGCAGTATATCTATCAGTCGGCAGCTGAAGCGGGTGATCCTGTCGAGCGACAATCTTCATCCCTATCAGATGACACAACACGTCTCAAGCAAGCCTTTGACCAGACCTCTGCGGGTATTGTTGTACTCGATAGCATGGGACAGATACAGTTCGCCAATAAGCATGCACCTGTTACCCGCACGACCGATAATTCACTTGTTTTGGAGTTGCTATTTGAGAAGGAAGGCGAACTAACACAGTGGCTCAAAGACTGCCATGATACGGCGGTTCATGCCGAAAAATCATGGCTACATATCCCGAGTAAGATTGTCGGCGAGGAGGATCGACGAATTTTTGATATCACCGCCACCTACGAAAAGGGAAGTTCAGCCGAGATAGTGATGGTGATGTTTGATCGTACGGATATTTATCAACCAGAAGATGACGAGCTAGATTTCATTGCCTTTGCCGCTCATGAGTTGCGCGGCCCCATCACTGTTATTAGAGGCTACCTTGATGTCTTAGACATTGAGCTTAGCAAAACGCTTGAACCCGACCAAGCAGAGCTTATCAAGCGACTGATTGTTTCGGCAAACCGTCTCAGCGGCTACATCAATAATATCCTCAACGCGTCGAAGTTTGATCGTCGACACATGAAAATCCACCTCGCCGAAGATACACTTGCCGCTATCTACGACACAATTAGTGACGATATGCGCATGCGCGCTCAGTCTCAACGTCGGCTTCTCTCTGTTACACTACCACCAGACCTTCCAACCGTTGCCGCTGATCGCTCAAGCCTCAGCGAAGTGATGGCCAACTTGATTGACAATGCTCTAAAATATAGCAATGAAGGTGGTGTTGTAACGCTTGGCGCCGCAGTAGAAGGAAACTTCGTCAACGTATGGGTTGAGGACCACGGCATAGGCATCCCTGCAAGTATCGTGGGCAATCTGTTTCACAAGTTTTACCGCAGCCACCGTTCGCGCGAAACAGTCGCCGGGACAGGAATTGGTCTCTATATTTGTAAGGCAATTGTCGAATCCCACGGTGGTACAATAGGAGTGAAAAGTAGCGAAGGCCAAGGGTCTGTCTTTACCTTTACCGTTCCTATTTACGCATCCGTCGCCGACAAACTACAGGCAAACGACCATACCAACGCCGGTCTTATCAATAGCGGGAGCGGTTGGATAAAAAATCATTCAATGTATAAGGGGTAAATCGAGTGGCTATCAAGACTATTTTGTGTATCGAGGACGACAGATTTATCGGCGAAATGTATGTTCGTAGTCTCCAGCATGCCGGCTATACCGTAGACTGGATGGTTGATGGCAACGACGGGCTCGTCGCGGCACGCAACCGCCGCTACGATCTCATTCTTCTCGATATTATGCTACCAGAGATGCGCGGAAGCGATATATTGCGTGCTTTAAGGGGGGAGGGCAAAGACCTTATTCCAGGTACGCACGTCCTCGTTATGACCAACTTTGACCAAGATGAGGAATCCCGTACCGCCATGGAACACAATGTCGATGGATATCTTATCAAGGCAGAAATTACCCCGCGCAAGCTCCTCGAAGTGATTGCATTACTTGAGCCCGCAACCCCCGCCAATAGCTAGACAAACACCTCTGTTTTTGCTACGATATACCAGCATTGGTCCCATCGTCTAACGGTTAGGACACCAGGTTCTCATCCTGGCAATCCGGGTTCGATTCCCGGTGGGATCACCAAGAAAAATACCTCTGCCGTTTACGTCAGGGGTATTTTTCTTTGGACGAATTCATTCGTCGAATCAAACCCGTCTCGCGGTTCGCTA
>JBAQIS010000015.1:0-2634 GCA_049288955.1 Saccharimonas aalborgensis (SeqCode) | reverse complement strand
GCGAATGCACTTCCCCTGACGCGCGACACCGCACCACGCATTGTGTTTGAGAACGTTTCTTTCACCTACCCCGGCAAAAAGCGGGCAGTATTTCACAATCTATCTTTCACCGTGGACCCTGGCGAGCACGTAGCACTGGTGGGCGAAAACGGTGCTGGCAAAAGTACACTCATAAAACTACTCCTGCGCTTCTACGAACCGACAAGCGGCCGGATTCTAATAGACGGGACAGACCTTCACGACCTTGCAATCGAAACATGGTACGAGCGAGTCGCAACGCTGTTCCAAGATTTCAATTCGTATCCTTTACCAATCCACGAAAACATATCCATAGGCAAGCCAAACCATGCAGCCAATAAAAAGCATATACTGCGTGCGGCAGAACAAAGTAACGTTACCGAGCTGGTAAAACGCCTGCCGTTCGGCTGGGACACGGTACTGAACAGTAGTTTTGAAAAAGGCGTAGAGCCGAGTGGCGGACAGTGGCAGCGCGTGGCTCTGGCACGGGCGTTCTACCGCAATGCACCAGTGCTGATACTAGACGAGCCAACCTCAGCCATCGACGCCAAAGCAGAATACGATATTTTCAATAACATCTTCACGCACTACCAAGATAAAACTGCGCTCATTGTGAGCCACCGCTTTTCGACCGTGCGACGCGCTCATCGCATCATTGTGCTTGAAAAAGGCAATATAGTCGAACACGGCACTCACACCGAGCTCATGCAAAGCCGCGGCCTCTACCACGAATTATTCACCAAACAAGCCGAAGGCTATAAAGACTAACTTTTTATGTAGGCCGCCCAGACATAATGACGCGAAAAAGCCCCTCATGTAACAGAGGGGCTTTTGAAATCCTGAGGAGTACTGACAGCGGTTATTTTATTATTGGTATGACTGTCATGTTACTTCCTTGGTGAGCGGGTACGATATCTGGCAATATCTCTAAAGTAGTCGTGCTATCGGGGGAGCCAGGATCAGCACTGGCATACACTGAAAATCCGAGAGCATCATCTACGTATACTATTTTCGGCATAAGTTTACGTTGATTTTCGCCCTCCCCGTCGAGTTGTGGAATAAAACTAAACGGCGTTGCAAGAAACGTTGTACCGTCAAGACGAGCTAGTATGAGGGCCAGCTCTGGTAGGTCTGGGTGAAGTGAATTTTCAAGCCCAATGTACAGGGTCGTTATGTCCTGACCACCTGGCAATTTTCGGTACGGATGATCAGGAGGCAGTGCAATTGCGATTGCTCGTGGCAAATTTTCGTTGAGTGATACTTCGTAAGTACCTTGCTGGTTAGGATCGATTTTTTCAACACGATTTACGTTAGGGTTAATCTGATTCACTTCGACAAAATTATAGATGTTAGATGATGTCTTGCCTGCAAAGTGACCCATGACTGTACTCGGGTCGGCATACATATTCGGCTTGCCAGACTCACCATCGGTTACCATAGCAAAGCTCCCTCGGAGCCGCTGCGATATGGGCACAATTTCTGCCGTAGTGGGCATTTTGTCTTTTACCGCACCGGAATGCAGGAGACCCAGCATGTGCCCAGTCTCGTGAACCACAAGCTTAGCAGCCTCTTCACGCACAGTTGTATGAATTGAGTCATAGCCATAGACAGCACCATCACGTCCCGCAAAGGCCAGAGCTCCTTGTTCGCCACATTGTTGGGTATTTGATGCAAGGATTACGGCGATTGGCTTATTCGGTTCTCGCTTTTTGGCGGACAATTTGAAGGCGCCGATTTGTTCCGGCAAATAGCAGGCAGCGCCGTCAGGCTGAGTTCCTTCTGGATCGGAACTAATTGGTAGGTACGCGTGGTTGGTTTCACCGGGCAATTTGAGAGTCCGCCGGATATCAATGAAAGCTTGGTTAAATTTACCTAATGTTTCGGCCGGATCAACCGTTCTGGCATCGTTCGTTTGCCGCACCTCGGCTAAGGTTAGGCCGCCAAGTACTTCGAGAACATATGGATCTACTTGGCCCCCACATGGGCTTTTCGCCCCTTCAGACACTGAAGGCATGAGTAACAGCGAAGCTGCAATAGGCGCGACAAGATAACTGCAGGAACGCATAGTATTAGACTATAGCATAATTATGCATATAAATCAATTCAAGCGTGCCGCTAGCTTTTATTCTGCAGTATCTGCTGCTGGTTGGGTGGCTGGGGATTCGCCCTCGGCGGGTTCGGCTGCTGGAGCGGCTTCTTCGGCGTCACCACCGGCTTCGTCATTAGCAGCGGCAAGTGCGCTTGGCTCAAAGACAGTTGCGAGCGCATGAGCAGCATCGGTTTCTACCACTACACCTGCTGGTACGTCTAGGTCGGCTACCGTGACATGGTCACCAACTTCAACAAGCTTTTCGGCATCGTAATACAACTGGTCTGGAAGGTCCTTTGGCAGAGCCTTGACTTCAACTTCTTCAAGCTGTGACAGCACAATCAGCCCTGCGCGCTCTGCTGGGCTCGCGTCGTTACCTTCGGCGTAGCGTGCAACAACTGGTATCTCGGCATCAACCTTTTGGTTGGCGCTTACGGCGTTGAAAACAACATGCGTGACCGTCCCTAGGCGTGGGTCAAAGCTCGCGCTACGGATAAGCGCCGTGTATTTCTTGCCACCAACGGTTA
>JBAQIS010000014.1:0-39370 GCA_049288955.1 Saccharimonas aalborgensis (SeqCode) | reverse complement strand
TCGTAGAGCGGGAAGGTAAATATTGGTAGAATAAGCCATAGATAGGCTCCTTTCTGTAATTAGGTGATTCTTATTACAGTCTACAGGGGCCTATCTTTTTGTTGCAGAGGTATTGAGTGTATACGATAAAGTTGACATTATAATAAACTTATGCTAATATAATTATATTATGAAACAACACCAACATACCTCCTCAACAAAGCAAGTAATTGCGACAAGCGACCCTCTGTACGAAGATTTTAGGATGGCTACACTCATCGTATCTCTCCTGGTTAACCTCACCTTGTTTGTGGGTTGGTTGGCAATCCGTCTTCAGAGCTAGTATGCTTATTTGATGCGAAAAGGGAACGTCAAAATCACTACACGTTCAACACTCATATCGAGACGTTCTCCTCTGATATTTTATTGACTTATCCACAAAACTGTGGATAAACATAACCATCAACTGACAAAAAGTCAAAAAATATACTTGCTTGTGGGTAGGAGTGGGTTGTATGATGAGTCTAGTGGAAAAGCGGGGTAACACCCGGACACATAAACACCACAACAAAAACACACATTAATATCTACCGTTTTAATCGCTTCGAGAGGGGCTAACTACGACGAAACGCTATGGATTATTTCGAACGCAAGCTTGATGACAAGCGTCGGTTGACAATTCCGACGGAGCTTCGTGCGGAATTTGCCAGCGGTGTCGTGCTCACTCGCGGATTTGGCGACTACCTTCATCTCTACCCACAACTTGTGTGGGACAGGGAAGTTGAACCAGCCTTGGCTGGAGACAACATCTTTGATGAAGAGCTCGCTGACCTGAACGTGCGGTTTCGACGCGGTAAAATCAGCCAGGCACTCGACCAAAAACAGGGGCGCGTGGTAATCGAGCAGCATTTACTCGACTACGCAAGCATCTCTCGGGACTTGGTGGCAGTGCGTGTCGGGTCGTATTGGCGACTGGGATCACCCGACAAATTGATGTAGTTTATCATCTGATAGTGTACCGTTCCTTAACAAATAAAATCTGTAAAACGATATCCTCGAGATCGACCTATCTGGTAGTGAGTCAGTGGATGGTTGGCCCACATGAAAAATTGCCAAACGTACCTTCCTCTAACACAACACCTCCCAAAAACTCCACCTCACACATAAGTCTCTCACTGCGCATAAATAGGGCATGAGTCCCACTGGGATCCCCTCGGCTTGCGCTGACTCACTTATACACAAAAACAAACACACCATGCGAAAACAAACATGGCTCATTATCAGTTAGGTGATCTCGAACGGTTCTACGCTGCCACCCTGTGGTATAGTAGGGTCGTATGAGTATCAAAGAACATCCACCACTTCATGTTCCAGTATTGCTCAGTGATGTCTTGGTGCAACTGCAGCCCCAATCAGGCGAGAATTATCTCGATCTGACGGCGGGGTACGGCGGTCACGCACGGGCCATCCTTGAACGTACTGCAAACTATGCAGACTCTTGTCTTGTTGATAGAGACGAATATGCTCACGGGCATCTCGGCGATATAGCGAGCAAAGGAGCGACGCTCATGCGTGACGATTTCGTATCAGCTGCCAAACAGCTGGTGCGCGACGGTCAGCAGTTTAGTTTGATTCTACTTGATCTGGGGGTGTCGTCACCACAGCTCGATAATGCCGAGCGAGGATTTTCTTTTACAAAGAGCGGTCCACTCGATATGAGGATGGATCGACGAAATGATATGACCGCACGAGATTTGGTCAATACGTTGCGTCGAGATGACATCGTCAAACTCTTGATGGAGTACGGCGAAGAGCCGAAAAGAGTTGCACAGCGATACGCTACGGCGATCGTGAACGCTCGACCGCTAAATACAACAGAAGAACTCGCAGAAGCGATCAAGCACGCCCATGTCGGTAAGTGGCAAAAAACCCACCCAGCGACACGCACCTTTCAGGCCTTTCGCATTGCGATTAACGACGAGATCCGCCAGGTGAGTGAAGTGATGCCGCTAGTCCCAAAACTCCTCAAAAAAGGAGGCAGGGTAGCAATCATCAGCTTTCACAGCCTGGAGGACCGAGTCGTGAAACGGTATTTGCAGGAACAAGAGCGCGCTGGTTACGAAGCCCAGCTGCACCTCGTTACAAAAAAAGCCATCGCAGGCGATACCAACGATGTTCACAACCCGCGATCACGTAGCGCAAAGCTGCGCGTCGCAGTGAAACCATAAAAACAAACAGAAAGGGGGGAACCAGGCTATGCCAGTTCACATCCCGGTACAATATCAGGATCAAGAAGCTCAGGTTGACGTTCGCGTCAAATAAAACCCTATTTGGATACGAGCTCATTATCCACCACTTATGAAGGGTCTGCCCGAACACTTATGCGAGTGAACGGGCAGCTACCCCTCAAGTAGACAAACAAAACAAACATAATCCCAAAAATTATCCACCACCATGTCATATACACGCACCGTACAATTTAATAGCAGGCGCCAAAGTAACTGGGGACGCAACCAAAATACTGTTGCTTTTGCCTCTGCTGTCAAACTTGGTCCTGTCACTCACACTGTTTTGATTGCTCTGATGATCACAGTGCTTGGCCTAATCTATCTAACGCAAGCGACTCGAGCGTCAGGCTACGATTATGCCGTCAGCGCTGTTGAGGATAAGATAGCGACGCTCGCTGACCAAAAGAAAGACCTTGAAGTTGACAATGCACGACTCACAGCCCTCAAAGAAGTGCAAAATAGTAGCGTTGCAAAAGCGATGACTACTCCAACTGATATACAACATGTAAGTCAGTAGCCTATGCCATTTTCTTTCCCTATCACAAAAAGTCGAACCTCGATCCTGTCTGCCATCGTACTTGGGTTGATGGCACTTTTTGTGATACGACTCTTTTATATTCAGGTCATCAGACACGACTATTATGTCGAACAGGCAGCGGGTGAACAAATAAAGCAATTTACGTTGCATGCCAAACGAGGTGAGATATATACGCTTGATAACGGTTCGCCAACGAAACTCGTTATGAATGAGACGGTGTATACAGTGTGGGCTGACCCGACAAAAGTGGAGGATCGTGCAAAAGTTGTTGATTCACTCAACCGCATTGCTGGCGGTACTGTCCGAAAAGATTTTGCTCAATACCTTGCTCGTACCACAACACGTTATCAGGTTTTGGCGACGAAAGTGACACGAAAGCAGGCAGAACTTTTGAAAAAAGAGAATCTTGCCGGGATCGGCTTTGATGCCGTCTCGCAGCGAGTTTACCCTGAGGGCCAGTTGGCAAGCCAAGTCGTGGGATATGTTGATGCCGATGGTGATGGCAAGTACGGAATAGAACAAGCAAATGACATGACACTCAAAGGAAAAAACGGCCTACTCAAGACCGTGACAGATGTACGCTCTGTGCCGCTGACCATTGGCGATGCAAATGTCAATGTGCCAGCAAAAGACGGCGATAATCTCGTGCTGACAATCGATAGAAATGTCCAAGCCGAGACAGAAAAAGCCCTGGCTGATGGTCTCAAACGAACAGGTGCCACCAATGCGAGTGCGATTGTGATGGATCCTCGTAATGGACGGGTGCTTGCGATGGCAAGCATCCCCACCTACGATCCCTCTCAGCTTGATGCGGTAACAGACATCTCGACACTCAACAACAATACCATCAGCAACCCCTATGAGCCAGGCTCTGATATAAAGATTTTTACGGTCGCAACCGGTATTGACAAGGCAGCTATTACCCCCGAATCGACCTATAACAACACTGATTATATTACTGTTGACGACAGTGTCATCACCAATGCCAGTAAGGGTCAAACAGGGACCATCACCATGCAACACGCGCTGAACTGGTCGCTTAATACTGGAACAGTAACAATCGCTCAACGTCTTGGTGATGGAAACAATATCAACTATCAAGCACGCAGGGCAATGTATGATTATTTTTACGGACGCTTCAGGATGGGGCAGACTACTGGTATCGAGTTAGCTAACGAACAAGCGGGAACGATCATTCCGCCAGACGACGCACAGGGTAATGCCGTGAGGTACTCGAATATGTCATTTGGACAAGGAATGGATGTTACAATGCTACAGGTTGCTAGCGGGTTCTGTGCCGTGATTAATGGAGGCACCTACTACACACCGTCGATCATCGCCGGCAAAGTTGACGCCAATGGTTCGTATATCCCGGCAGCTCCAAAGTCACGTTACGGCGCTGTCATCACTCCTGCATCATCCGATACGATGAGGGATATGGTATATAAGGCGCGACAAGCGTTTTATGCTAGTCACGACAAACAAGGCTTTTATATTGGCGGCAAAACCGGTACTTCTCAGACCATCGAGAATGGGAAATATGTGTTTAACCAGACGATCGGCACCTATCTCGGCTTTGGTGGAGAGAAGGGTGAAGTTCCCAGGTACGTAATCATGGTAGAGGTATCAGGAAAAGGCATGAACTTGTCTGGTGGCACGCATGCACTACCAATTTTTACCGATATTTCAAACTGGATGATTGACTACTTGAAGCTTCAGCCGAAAGGATAGATAATAGAGAGATGACCGCGCCACTATTTACCCACGAAATGAACGACACGCTCATGCTGAGTATTGGGGCATTTCTGCTCGCTATGACGCTGACACCCATCTATACTTATTTTGCTTACCGCTACAAGTTCTGGAAACAGCAACGCACCACGAGCGCGACGGGTGAAGTACTCCAAGTATTTACAAAGCTTCATGCAAAGAAATTCACACGCATCATCCCGACCATGGCGGGGATCGTTGGCGTGATAACAATTACTGTTATCACGTATTTTTTCAATTTTAATCGTGCCGAAACGTGGCTGCCACTCGCTGCGCTTGTCGGTGGTGGGGCAGTGGGGCTGCTGGACGATATTATCAATATTCGCGGGCAGGGCAGCGGTGTGGCCGGATTGCGTTCGAGCATTAAGTTTGCGATGATCACGCTCGTCGCGGTCATCTTAGGCTGGTATTTTTATAGTCGGCTCGGCTATACGACGGTACATATACCATATATTGGAGATTGGTTCTTGGGCATATGGATTGTGCCGTTGTTTGTATTTGCCGTCGTGGCGGCTGGAAATGCGGTTAATATCAGTGATGGACTCGATGGGCTCGCTGGGGGGCTGCTGACGACGAGCTTTACGGTGTTTGGTATGATCGCACTGTTGCAGGGGCACTACCACATCGCCGGCTTTTGTTTTACGGTAACGGGCGCGCTTCTAAGCTACCTGTGGTTTAATATTTATCCAGCCCGGTTTTTTATGGGGGATGTCGGGAGTTTTGCCTATGGTGCCTCGCTCGGGGTTATCGCCATGTTGACGAACACGCTCTTTTTGCTGCCAATCATCGGTGCAGTATTTGTGATCGAAGCTGGCTCAAGCTTGGTGCAAATTGCCAGCAAGCGATTGTTCGGACGGAAACTATTTATTTCTGCACCGATCCATCATCACCTGGAAGCGATTGGTTGGCCCGAAGTGAAAGTAACGATGCGATTTTGGGTAATCAGCTGCACGATGGGACTCATCGGGTTGCTTATGGCGATGACGGGGGGACATATCTAGGGTGGAACAGCTAAGACGGCGCGTCGTATCTGATGGTACGAGACTACGGGACTCTATAGCGCAGCGGCGTCACCGCCCTGATTATCAGATCGTTCTCTATGTAGGGCTTTTAATGTTATTGGGACTAGTAATTATGTATGCGATAGGACCGCAACGCGCAAATGTACTTAATCAAGCATATGGCACCGACACCTACACCGCGACTTACTTTGTCGTAAAACAAGCAGTAAGCTTGTTGCTTGCAGGGGTCGCATTTACCGTTATGGCATCACTACCGTTTGGGCTCGTAAAAAAACATGCTTCAACGTTACTGCTCATTGGGCTAGGACTCTGTGTACTCCTATTTGTCACGGGCAATCTACTACATATTAGCAGTATTGCTCAGTGTTCACTTGGTGCCTGTCGATGGTTTGAGTTTGGGTCGCTCGGCAGCTTTCAACCGGCTGAGTTTCTGAAGTTTGGCCTCCTCATGTATATGGCCGTTTTTTTAGGTATACGTAGTAATCAGGGTAAATTGAATGATTTGACCTCGACTATTTACCCCATGCTGGCAGTAACCCTGCTCGGACTATTTTTTGTCGTCATTGTGCAAAAAGATTTGGGGACAGGCGTAGCCTTGGCATCGATTGCTTTTTCGATTCTTCTCGTGAGTGGGATAAGCACCCGTATCATGCTAAAAATCGTTCTGGGAGCACTTGCTGTCGGTATTTTGGCAATCGTCATCGCACCGCATCGAATTGAACGTGTGACCACGTTTTTGCAAGGTGAGAGTGCAGTTACGGGCAGTTCATCAAGCGATGACGCAAACTATCACATAAAAAACGCCATGATTGCGCTTGGCACCGGCGGTATATTTGGACTGGGCATAGGAAACAGTGTGCAGGCGACGGGCTATCTGCCCGAGGCGATCAACGACTCAGTGTTTGCTATTTTGGGCGAAATATTCGGGTTCATTGGCGTCGTGGCGATACTAGTAGCATTTGGCGCTTTACTAATGCGGCTGCTTCACATTATTGACTACTCATCCGATATTACGATGAAACTTGCTGTTGCCGGTATATGGGGATGGCTGGCGTCGCATATTGTATTGAATGTTGCCTCGATGGTAGGGATTTTCCCATTGACCGGTATTACGTTGCCTCTTCTCAGCTTTGGTGGTACAAGTATGTTATTTATCGCAGGGGCGCTAGGAATGGCATTTCAGATTTCGCGTTACACGCTTCACCAACTTAGCCCAGTAAAGGAGACCAATGGCAATGAGACTACTTTGCGCCGGCGGGGGATCGGGGGGTCACGTTACTCCGGTCGTCGTCGTTATCAATGAACTTGCTCTGAAATATCCTGATATTGAGGTGGTATTTGTCTGTGACAAGGCCTTTGCGGCGCAGTCAAGGGGGCTGATGAGAACTACTCAGGTACCCGTCACGGTAAAAACGATTACGGCCGGCAAATTGAGACGGTATAAGCATTTATCGGTTATGCGACAGCTTTTGATGCCAAAGCTAGTTTTTGCAAATGTAGCAGATAGCGTAAAAGTCTTGATCGGCTTTTTCCAGAGTCTGGTGCTCATCTGGCGATTTAAGCCAGATATCGTGTTTGCAAAAGGCGGCTTTGTTTGTTTACCGGTCGGAATGGCGGCGCGTCTACTCGGCGTTCCGATTGTCGTCCATGATTCTGATACACGACCAGGCTTGACCAACAGTGTGTTGGGCCGCTGGGCGTCAGCCATTGCTACCGGTTCGCCTACTGAAAACTATCGCTATCGACGCGAGATTACGCGCTATAGCGGGGTACCTATCGATAGGAGTTTTCGCCCCTATACACTACAGGAGCAACAGGCAGCAAAGCGTCATCTTGGTTTTGATGAGTCCTTACCGCTCGTAGTAGTAACGGGGGGTGGATTAGGCGCCACTCGCATCAATACGGCTCTTTTACAAGACGCGGAATACCTGGTTCATGAAGGTATTTGCCTTTATCATGTAACCGGTAGGGCCCACTATGAAGAGGTGAAAACATTGGCGATCCAGGATCCTCATTATCAGGTTGTGCCATTTGTATTCGAGGGGATGGCAGACATACTTGGTGCCGCTGACGTGGTTGTTTCTCGAGCGAGCGCAACGTTTATCCAGGAGCTTGCTGGCATGAGAAAAACAGCTATCTTGATTCCAGCAAAGACGCTGGGTGATCAACGGAAGAATGCTGAAGTGTATCGTGAGGCGTCAGCGGCCGTTATCCTTAGCGACGACGATATCGAGGGTCAAGGGAAGCTTGCGGGCGTCATCATGCAGCTTGTTCGCAATAAAGATTACGCGGATCGTCTTGCCGAAACTTTACACAGTTATGCAAAACCACATGCAGCGAGTGATGTCGCAGCGATGATAGCAGAGACGTATCGGCAACGACACCCCTAAAACTGCTATACTAATGGGGTAAGATGAAACTATTGAAAAAAACACAACAAAAGCCTCCTGCTCGCCGATTTGTCTATGGAGCTCAGTCTTTGATAGCAAACGATGTACCAAGGCCCGTATCGACACATTCGACCGCATTTCGTCGGAATCGGACATTGACGGGTAGTCTCTCATCTGAGGTACAAAGTGTTAACGAGCATGCAGCGGAGCTTCGCTCGCCGCGTGTTCATGTCCATGGACTGCGCCATCGTCGTCGCCGGCTTTCAATACTTCTCATACTAAGCGTTAGCGGTGCACTGCTAATGGCATGGCTGGTGTACCAGTCAATTGCGACCGTTATGATACGTGTGAGTGGCGTGAATGGCGCTGATACCGCTCTGTATCAGCGTATCACCCAAGAATATCTCAATCGTTATCCACTAGAACGGTTTCGTTTTTCGCTTGATACAGTAAAGTTAACTGAGTACATGCAAATGACCTACCCTGAGGTGGACCACGTATCGCCAGGTGTAACTTATGGGGATGCACTGGGTACAGCTGAACTGATAATTGCCGTACGAAAACCTGTCGTGGTGTGGCATGCGACAAACTCCCAGTTGTACGTTGATGCCAACGGCAATGCGTTTACACGCAATTTTTTCACTACACCTCTCGTTGAGGTTATCGATAAAAGTGGCGTTCAGGCGCACGGCAATCAAGTACTCGTCAGTAACCGGTTTTTGAGCTTTATCGGCACGTTGGTGGGAAAAATGCGCCAACAGGGCTATGAAGTGACGCAGGTGACACTGCCCCTAAATAGTTTGCGGCAAGTCGAGGTATCTTTAGCGGATATAGCGTATCCCATAAAGTTTTCTGTGGACCGTCCGGTGGGGGAGCAAGTAGAGGATGCCGATCGATCAGTGCGATATCTCAAAAGCAACGGTTCCTCACCTGAATACCTCGATGTTCGGGTCAGCGGCAAAGCATTTTATAAGTAAAGAGGACTCTCCTTGCCAATCGGAGTATGTTCTATTTTTGTTCTGTTTTTCATACATAAGTAAAATATATATTAACATACAAAAGTAGGGGAAAAGCAAATATCGTCGAAATAGGGGAAAAGAATAGGGGAATAATATTTTTTATAAAAAAGCAAATATTAGCATAGACGGATCGCACGGTCAAGTTTACCTGATGTGTGGAAAACTACATCATGAGACATAGTTGAGTGGGAGTAACTTATGGCACAATATATGGATGAACTGCAGTGTAAAGTTACATGTGCATTATGCGGGTGATACTGAAGTTAACAAGACAAAGTCCCCTTCAATGGGGGTCCAGGAGTATAATTGGCACTCCATCTAGACGTATGCTGATTCATCTTTGTTCAATATATTTAATGTCGTAAAAGGTATATTGTGCGACGTTAAGTCAGTATGTGAGTGTTATTGTTACGTTTACCTTCTCGCCCATAAATGTTTGATATTTTCCTTTGGGCTATCTCCTACTTTACATTTGATTCCCCCTCCAGGCCTCGGTCTGTCACTTGGTCCCGTGTTGGCTTCCGTCGATGTATCTGGCCCATTTAGACACTATCAGTAAAAGCGAATCTGGGCGTTGCTACCTAGATAGTAATGTTCTATTTTTGTTCTGTTTCATTTTTTTGATTACTAGCAAGTATGTGGGGAGTTTGTTACCATAGAAATGGCCCGGAACGGACTAAGTTCAGCACCATATATCCTGGCGGTGCCTAATCCGGGCTGCCACACCGATAAGGTTTTGACTAATATTTGATTAGCGAAGTGAGAGGAAGGTAGGATCGCGCGGCGATGATTCTGGTTTTGCTGTCGGTCGGCTAGGGTGTGTCCCCTGCTCACGCTCGGCAGAAATGGGCGAATCTGAAGTCGGTTTACGTTTCCGGCTACGACTGCGCCTTTTCTTTGCCTGTCCTTGGTTTTCATCATCAACCACCGGCAGGGGGGGCGATGCGACAGCTGCGGTCGGGAGGGGGCTTGATGCTACTCTCCCCTGCTGTTGGATAAGCGATGTGTTGAGCGAATCTGGAGTAACGGTTTGAGTATGAGCATTTATCGGCCAGAGACGCTCAACGCTCACTGGGGGTGTATTTGCTGGAGTGGGCGCCTGAGGGGGCTTTTTGTTTGGGTCTGAAGGCATAATGCGTTCGTCGATTTCGTGCTGGATATCTTCTCGGGTTCGGCTATAATGCATGCGGGTATACTCGATGATGCGGCCAGTATTGTCTTCTTGCGGTATGGGCAGGTTTAATGTAGTAGCACTAAACGCTGGTGCCTTCTCGCCATTGATCACCATGTTGATAATAAAATGCCGATTGTGCATTTGTAAGAGGTCCTGCGGCTCAAATTGCGGCTCAAATTGCTTGGCTAAAATAGGAGAATCGTCGGGACTCACGCGGAAGCTGATCATCGTGCCAACGTTGCCGAAGACAGCGTTACGTACCTCTTCGCTCATCTGAGAGATGTATTGATTGGCGACGGTGAGGTTAAGCCCATATTTGCGTGCCTCAGACAAAATAGTAGCAAACGAATCAGTCGCGAAGTTTTGAAACTCGTCAACGTACAGATAAAACGGCCGGCGATCCTCGACATTGGGAATATCGCTGCGGCTCATGGCCGCGAGCTGAATCTTTGTCACCAGAAAGGCTCCGAGAATTGAGGCATTATCTTCGCCGATCAATCCTTTTGATAGATTGACAATCAGGATTTTGCCCTCATCCATAATCTTCCGAATATTGAACGTACTCTTTGGCTGGCCGATAATGTTGCGGATAATGGGGTTGGCGGTAAAGGCGCCTACCTTATTGAGTACAGGAGCGATTGCTTCGGCCTGAAACTTATCTGTCCAGCTGGCAAACTCGACATTCCAAAACTGAAGCACTACTGTATCGGTACAGTACCCTAGTGTTTCCTTGCGGAACTTTTTGTCGGTGAGCATGCGTGTGATATCGAGCATAGTTGTCTCGGGTCGGTCAAGGAGTGCCAAAATTGTATAGCGGAGAATATACTCGAGGCGAGGTCCCCAGGATTCGCCAAACATGCGCTTGAGGACACCGATAACCTCTGAACTGATATTTGTTTTTTGGTTGGGGTTTGTAACTTCGAGCGGGTTAAATCCGAGAGGAAATGCTGTGTCGGCCGGGTTGAAGTAGACGACGTCTTGCAGACGGCTCCCTTGTATAAAGCGCATGTTGTCTACGGCAAAGTCGCCGTGGGGATCAATGATGGCGTAGCCTTGATTGTGAAAGATGTCACTCAGCGCAAACAGCTCGAGCGTACCGGACTTCCCTGCTCCAGTCTGTCCAATGATGTAGACGTGGCGGCTACGGTCATAGCGAAGCATGCCGAATTGGTGATTGATACCGCGGAAATTGGTCAGGCCAAAAGCAGAAATATTCTCATCGATCGCCATATCACCAGTGATAACCGGTAGTTTTGCTGGCGGTTCGGCTGTTTTGCTGCTCGCCCAAACAATATTGGGTGTTTCGACATTGGTGTGTGGCAGGTGGAATACCGAGGCCACCTCTTCGATATTGAGGATATATCCCCTATCGGCAAAGAGGCGAGACTTATATTTGGCAAGATCTTCTTTTTTGAAACTATCGGTTGTCATCTTGAAGCCATTGAGGTTTGTACTATTAAACTGTTTGAAGGTTCCTACGATGGCCTGCATACGGAGTTTGGCATTTGCTGTACTCTCCCCTAGATAGGCAACGCGGATTTTGGTTTGATAACCCAATTTTGTCGCCTTTTTTTCGGCCTCAGCAATGCGAGTCTTGTCGCGCTCGGATACCTCCTTAACAGTAGCGCCGCTCGTTCCTTGTTCGGGTGGCTGCCAGAGAGCCATAAAGAGGCCGGCAAACCATTTGAGGTTGAAGTCGCCATTGAAAAACGCTGCTGTGCCGTTTTTGACACTTCGCACCCAGGATTCTGAGGCCTTGTGCCACTCATCGGCGATAGGTCGTACTAACATTTGAATCCAAATCTCTTCGTCAGTATCTTCTAGCTTGGCGAGTGTCCCTGTGATGCCAGCGAGCGGGTCAACCTCAAAACTTTGGAAGGTCTTGATGGGGAGAAATTCTCGGTCTGTGAGGGTAATTTCGGAAGTATAGACAACGCTATGTTGGCGCTCATGCGAGACGTAATCTTCATCAGCAGTGTGAATTTGAACCTGAGGGTACTGGGAATAGACTTGGCCCTCGACGAAGCTCTGTAATGTCTTGGGAACCCATACATAAAAACGGATTCTTCCGGCGACCGAGGCAATTTCAAAACTGAGGTGTTCTTGGTACCCCCCATTTGCACGTAGCTCTTTGGCGTCGCGCAGGATACCGTGCAGGCTGGCAAACATCTGCTCGGCGGCAAGCTCACTCTTGTCATTCGCCTTTGGAATCTCAAGCGCCAGGAGGACACTCTCGACATCTCTTACCATATCGATGCGTTGATAATTGCGCCATGTCAGGTAGATAAGGATGACAACAATAGGTACCCAGACGTACCATTGAAGCAACAGAGAGACAAACCACGTGATAAATGCCATAACTTAGTGCTTCTCATTATATCATACCTCTGTTAATTTTGCAAGAGTAAGCATGATCAGATAATGACAAAACCCGCCATGCGTGTTGGGGCGGGTTTTGGTTTGAACCAGCAGTAGTCTACTTATTTTTCAGCGAGAGTGTATGTGGCTTTAGCGACACGCTTGAACTCCGATTTGCTCTGGAGATTGAGGAGGATGGTCGTCTCTTTGACCTGTCGGCTTTTGAGCACGCGTTTGACAATTTCGTCGCGGTGGAGGGGCTCCCCCGCTTTTTTGAGCACCTTGGTGATGATATCGCTCACGGTACCCTTGCTATAGCCCCATTCATCGAGGGCGTAGATACCGCGGCCGATGAGGACAAAGCGCTTGTCTTTGATAAGCTCATTGTGGATGGCCTGTGTGGTCACATCTTTGCGTTTGAAATCACTCTGCTTGATCGTTTTTGCGATGTCGCTGAAATGGAGTGGTTTACCACCATCAGCGAGGATAACGTAGATCTTGTCGCGGATATTTTTTGGATTGACGGTAGGCCATTTGACGAGACCCCATACGTCCTTGAGGCTTGCGAGGAGCTTACTGAGGCTTGCGAGCGCACGAACTTGGTTTGGGTTTTCGTAGCTGAGCATATCGTGGAGCTGCTCGATACCAACTGGTTCGCCGTGTTTCTTGATAGTTTTGACGATGTCGTCCACCGAAGCGCGTACTTTCTTTTCGTCGCCATACTCTGCGATACCAACGCCCAGATAGTAATTGTCGTTTTCGTTGATAACTATTAGCTTTGGTGATAACTCACCGATGAATGCGACATGCGCTTTGGTTTGAGCCGAAGGAGTGGTGGTGACGAGGCGCGCGGCGAGGTCTTGCACACGAGCGACGCGGCCATTTTCGCTAAGATCGCGAATAATGAGTCGCTCTACGTCGTGGATGGCTGGTATCTTCCCTTCGTCGGCGGCGATTTTGAGACGGATGAGGATGGCTTTTTCGAGCTGACGGACGCGCTCACGAGTGATACCGAGTAACTCGCCGATTTGTTCCAACGTTTCGCGTCGCTCAAAAAGTCCAAAGCGTCGGGTAATAATCTCACGTTCGCGCTCCTGCTCGATGACACGCAAGATATCTTCAATGGCCTTCTTCAGAGTTGCTGCAGTATTTTGCTGTGCAGGTTCACTCATTACTTGTATCTCCATTCCTCTCTGCCTCACCTCTGGAAATTATGTTTACTATTGAATCTTGGTTTTGATTATAGAACAATATTTCCAAAATGTCAAACCCCAAATTCTCTATGGCATTATTATAGCACAATGTCGACGCTTATGGTAAATACTTTTTTGAGACTTTTTATATCAACAAATGATGGTGAGGCTAACCATCATCTTCAATACTGTCAACACTCACTCCTGTTATACTACTATAATTGCCAATGAAAAACGTCGCAAATATTACACCACCTATGGTGCCTTTTACGAAGAGAGCCCGCCCCAGAGGAGCGGTGGACCGAAGCCGGGGTGACGGCTTGGGACGGGCTCTCTCTGGTGCGGGCTAAGCTCACACCTCGATGTTGTTCGGGGGCCTGAGAGGGTGGCTGTTCCTGTTGAGCAGCCAAAAGGCGCTACAGGCGCCGAGGGCCCACCAGAAGTCACCGGCGAGTTGGTGCTGGTGGTGGAATAGCTCACCTCCAAGCCACCCACCCAGCGTCCAGCCGGCGACTCCGACGGGGAACCGGGTCCCCCGTAGGAGCTCGTACCTGAAGACGGCTCTGACGATGAGCCAGAGGAGCAGGCCGACCATCAGGCCGCTGATGTAGATCTCGAACGGGATGCTGTTCATCTCAGATGCCTTTCTCGAGAGGAGCTGACAGGAGTCGAAGAGACTCAAGTTCGTACGTAATTATATCAAATAACGGTATAAAAGTCAATATCTGATAGAGGTAGTTATGCCTTTTTGCGTCGTAGGATGCGGCGTGCTTTGCCTTTTGCTGGCGCTGACTCTAAGAGCTGTTTTGCTTCTGATTCTTTGATGGTCTTGGGGTCAGTATCTTTTGGTATCTTGGCATTTTTTTTGCCATCGGTGATATAGGGGCCAAAGCGGCCGTTGAGAATTTTTATCGTGCCAAAGTCGGCAATGGTTTTTTCGGCTTCTGCTCTCAATTTAACAGAGTAGAGTTCGCGGGCATCGGCGAGCGAGATAGTACGAGGATCGCGGTCCTTGATCGAGACAAACAGCTTGCCAACTTGGATATAGGGGCCAAAGCGGCCGACGTTTGCCTTGATGTCTTGACCATCTTCTGTCTGACCGACGAGCCGTGGTAAGGTAAAGGCTTCAAGCGCTTGCTCAAGCGTCACCGAATCAATACTCGTACCTTTTGGCAACGGCGCAAACTGAGGTTTATTTCCTTCCTCGGTGTTACCGAGCTGGAGCATTGGACCGTAGCGGCCAAAACGAGCGATAATAGGCTGATTAGTTTTGGGATCAAGACCAATCTCTTTACTATGCCCCACACTGCTGCGATCGATATCACCCGATTTCTCAATGAGCTGATGAAAGGGGGTATAAAACTCTTGCAGCATTGTATTTCGCGGTAGCTTGTTTCCAGCGATATCGTCGAAGTGCTCTTCAACACTAGCGGTAAAGCCATAGTCGATCACTTGATTGAAGTGTTTGCCAAGGAAGTCGCTGATGAGCTCACCGGCGGGCGTTGGTACTAATTTACCTCTGTTGGAACCGGTTTTTTCTTGCTCAATTTCGCGATGAACCGTATCGTCGATAAGCTGGAGTACGATGAGATCACGCGGTATACCTTCGGACTCACCTTTCTCAGCATAGCCACGGGCTTGAACAGTATTGATGATCGTCGCGTAGGTACTTGGTCGGCCGATACCGAGCTCCTCAAGCTTTTTGACGAGCATACCCTCGGTGTAGCGGGCGGGTGGTCGTGCGAAGACCTGACGTGCTTCAAGGCTGTAGACGGCAAGTGAATCCTTGGTGGACAGGGCGGGCAGCAGCGTGTCTCCCTTGCCACCGCCATAAACGCGCAGGAAACCATCAAAGATAACGACTTGACCTTTCGCTTCAAACACGAGCTGTCGAGGCGCTACATTGGGAAGTGATGCGGCGTTCACTATGTCAATTGTGATAGTAGTGTTTTCCAGTGTTGCTGCTGCCATCTGACTTGCAAGGGTGCGGCGGCGAATGAGGTCATACAGTTTTTGGTCGTAGTCGCTACCACTGACTGATTCACGACTAATGTCGGTAGGACGAATTGCCTCATGGGCCTCCTGCGCCCCCGCAGATTTGGTGGTAAATTTGCGTACATGGCTATACTCCACCCCGTAAAGACGCTTGATGTAGTCGGCAGCAGCCGAGATGGCCTGTGTCGAGAGATTGACGCTGTCAGTACGCATATAGGTGATCTTACCTTCTTGGTAGAGCTTTTGTGCAGTCGACATGGTGGTGCGACTACTGAAACCAAGCTTACTGTTTGCTTCCTGTTGCAAGGTGCTGGTCGTAAATGGTGCTGCAGGATTGCGCGTGGAGGGACTTGTCGAAATATCACTTACCGTATACTGGGCAGTTTTGACACTTTCGAGGAATGCTCGGGCAGTCTCCTCGGTATCAAAACGCTGTCGAAGCTCAGCCTTGAACTCATGACCGTTGTGGGTAAAAATAGCGATGACCTTGAATTGTGACGTACTCTCAAAGGCACGAATCTCACGCTCACGCTCGACAAGCAGACGAACGGCGGGGCTTTGTACCCTTCCGGCACTCTTGCCACCAGGCACTTTTTGCCAGACGACGGGACTGAGCTCAAACCCGACGATGCGGTCGAGAATCTGCCGCGCTTGCTGTGCCTCGACAAGTTTCATGTCAACAGTGCGTGGGTGGGCAACCGCCTCTTCGATAGCGGATTTAGTAATTTCATGAAAAACAATACGGTTTGTCGTCGCGGGATTGAGCTTGAGGACTTCACAGAGGTGCCACGCGATAGCTTCGCCTTCTCGGTCTTCATCGGTTGCAAGCCAGACCGTCTCGGCTGCTTTGACGGCTTTTTTTAGTTCGGTGATTGTCTTTTTCTTTTCGGGGTCTATTTCGTAGGTAGTAGCAAAGCCGTTTTCGACATCGATAGGCGGTGTACCATCCTTTGTTTTCTTGGCGATGCTACGAATATGCCCGATAGAGCTAAGAACCTTGAAGTCTTTCCCAAGGTATTTTTCGATAGTTTTTGCCTTTGCAGGCGACTCAACGATAACGAGGTGTTTGCTCATGTGTATGACCTACTATATATGAAGGATGGCGTCTGGGCCAAATCCAAGACCGTATAGTACGCGTCTCGTGCTAAGATTGCAAGTCAAAGTACTGTCCACTGATTTGCGCCGAGCGATCGGATGGTGCCGTTTACTTCAAGCATACTTAGACTGGTTGAGAGTGTTGCGGCGTCGAGGCCCGTCTGGCGCTGAATAAGTTCGCCGTCACGAATGCCCTTCTGTAATTGCTCGATGATCAACCGTTCGGTGGGGTTATACGTCAGTATCTGATGTGCTGGTGCCGAGAGGAGTTCGGGCGCGAGGATCTCAAGAATATCGTCTGAGCAGGTTACGGGGTGGGCTCCTTGTTTGATAAGCACATTGCAGCCGGCACTCAAAGGACTGGTAATATTGCCCGGGACAACAAATACGTCTTTGCCCTGCTCAAGGGCATGCATCGCCGTATTGAGCGTACCGCTTTTTGCACTGGCTTCAGTGATCAATACGGCATCGCTGATACCTGCCACTAGCCGGTTGCGCTCGAGAAAGCTCCATGGGCCGAACTTTTCATCTGTCGCGTGCTCGGCGATGATAGCACCTCCCTGAGCGATAATACGCTCGCCCAGAGAGCGGTTTGTAAGAGGACGAATCGTGGGGAGTGCGTTCGCTAGCACCGCGATCGTAGTACCGTGCGCTTCGAGTGCGGCACTGTGAGCGATGGCGTCAATCCCGAGAGCGAGGCCGCTGACGATCACCACTCCTTTTTGCGCCAGTTCAGCGACGATCCGCGACGTCACCTCTTTTCCATAGGTGGTGGGCTTACGGGTGCCGACCACCGCCAATGTCACTTGGCGCTCCGCGGGAAGTGTTCCGACAAAATGCAATGTATCAGGACATTTTGCAATACTACTTAGTATCTTGAGGTAAGGATGTTCCTGGGGTGATAATACATTGATTTTAAGCATGATTTGTTATGAAAAGTGTTGACATAATGTCAAGTGTGTGATAATATGGCTATGATTGATTGATTCTGCGAGAACAATCAACCGCACCTTATACCCCCTATTCTAACTTATGTTAGGGTACGCACAAGGTGTGTTATAGTATTCTACCCTCCACTGTAACACCGTTTAGAAAGCCTGGTGCGTATACTAACGCCTTTATCCGGCGGACCTCGTATTTGTGAGGTGGGTCACGCTAATACCCGATATTCAGGGTGGGATGAAGGCTGAAATGGCGCTAGGTGATGCCCACCCTTACCTAGCGCCTTTTTGGTTGTGTTAAAATACCTCTATGAATTCTTTTGCTCTGATGGTGCTTGCAATTATAGTAGGCAGCGCTCTCTCGCTGATCGGTGGCGCTTTACTTTTTTTGACAAAAAAACGGAGAACACGCGCTATTACGTATGCGTTGCCATTTGGTGCAGGTGCACTGTTGGCGGCAGCATTTTTTGATCTATTGCCCGAGAGTTTTGAGATGGGTCAACCAAGAGAATTGCTCGTGTGGGTGCTTATTGGTTTCATCATATTCTTCTTACTCGAACGAAGCTCGACGTGGTTTCACCACCATCATGAGCATAAATTAGGGGTAAAAAATAACTCTCAAAACGTCCTTGTGATGACAGGAGATCTCGTTCATAACATTATCGACGGTATTGCGATTGGAGCAGCATTTGTGGTTAATCCCGTGAGCGGATTCGTTACGACACTCGCAGTGAGCGCCCACGAGATCCCTAAGGAGTTAGGAACGTTTGGTATCCTTCTATCGCGCGGGTGGCATGATCGCAAGGTATTGCTCGCGAACATCATGACCGCAGTTGGCACGCTGCTTGCGGCTACTGCCGTATACCTCCTTGGGTCGGCAGTCAAATTACCCGAAGCCGAACTACTCGCGCTCACCAGTGGTTTCTTCATCTATGTGGCAGCGAGCGACATTATCCCTGATATTCACGAGCAACCCCGGCGCGTGGGGACGCTTCAGGCACTTGTATTGGTTATGGCGCTCGTGTTTGTTGCCGCTATCATTAAACTTCTCGGTGTGTAGTTACTGCAAAGTCACCAGCAAGGAACGCGTCGATAAGTGATGTAACTTTTGGGAGCAGCGCTGCTAACTGCTGTTGCTCTGCCGCGGAGAGCTTGCCCAGCACAACATCGGTTGCCTCTCGACCCTCATGGGGGTCATCCCATACACCAATGCGAAGCCGGCACGTTGTTTCACCAAGGTGACTGGTGAGGGATTTGAGACCGTTGTTGCCGCCACTACTGCCGCCAACCCGCGTTCTTACGGTGCCAAGGGGTAGCGCAAGGTCGTCGTGGATAATCAAGGTGTCTTCGGGCGCGATTTTATAAAAATCGCTGATAGCACGCGCCGACTCGCCAACCAAATTATAGTAGGTCGTGGGTTTTGCGATGATGACATGCTGACCACTAAGGGCTACATACTCTGCTGTGATTGCATGAAATTTCTTCTGTTTTTGCCAGCTAGCATGCCATTGCCCAACAAGATGGTCGGCAATAAAAAACCCAATATTATGACGGGTTTTGTCATAGCGTTTCTCTGGGTTACCAAGCGCAATGATAAGTTTCATATCACTATTATAGATCACTTGAAAAAATGACATAGGTCATTATATCTGGTATAAGTATGAAGTAAGGGTGCACTATCGATTGAGGAGGTGAAATACAAGTGAGTCCACTTGCGGATCCGGCAACGTTTGCGGCGGCACTATCAAGGAGTGAGGCTATCCTCTACGTAGTTGAGGGGGTGGTGGTGCTGCTGGGCATCATCGCAAGCCAGTGGTACATCGGCTTCATTGCCATGATGGTTGGTGGCTTCGCTATCTGGGCAGGGGCTGTTCAGCACCGCCGCGTCACCAAGAGGCGCCGGCGCGCCTGATATCCTGCCCCCCCAAAAAAAAGCCCAGGCAACCTCCCTGGCCCCCCGTCCTTGTTGGCGGGGATTAGTTCTATGGTGACAAGATTATTTGGTGGATTGTTCGGCTTTCTTGCGCTGCTTGTATGCTTTTGTGACGGGTTCAAGACCCTTGGCAATACGTTCGCGGTTGGCCTTGATTTGTTTTTCGTCGCGGTAGCTAAACTTTACAGGAGTGCCACTATAATCATACGTTTCGCGCAGCAGTCGCTCCAGATAGCGTTTGTAGCTCCAGTGGACAAACTTGAGGTTGCTCCCATAGATGACGAACCATGGCGGAGCGGTATCGGTCTGAACCATATAGCGGAGTTTGGGGTGCGAGTTTTTGAGACCGGCCGGTGGATGTTTTTGGACGGCTTGCTGTAAGAGATCGTTGAGAACACGCGTCTTAGTTGTTTGATTGCGGCGAGTGATAATGTCGGTAGCAAGCTCAAAGAGTTTGGTAACGTTTTGACCAGTCACACTGCTCGTAAAAATGAGTGGTGCCCAAGGTACAAAATCGAAGCTGTGGGCTATTTTCGGGGCGAGGGCGTCGCGAGTAAAGGCGTCTTTTCCCTCCACACTGTCCCATTTGCTTACAACCAAGACTAGCCCCTTGCCCGCCTCGTCGATGAGACCAGCCAGACGTTGGTCGAGTTGGGTGTTGAGCTCGCCAACATCCATCAGGAGGAAGCAAACATCGGCTTCTTCGATGGCCTGGAGCGTGCGCAAGACCGAAAACTTTTCGATTCCCACCTCTTGTTTTCCCTGGCGACGGACACCCGCTGTGTCAATGAGCTCGATTGTTTGGCGATGAAACGTCACGCGAGTGCGCCCGAGATCGCGAGTTGTTCCTGCGATATTTGCGACAAGCGCTTGCTGTTTGCCAGCGAGCGTGTTGAACAAGTGACTTTTGCCAACATTTGGACGACCAATCAATGCGATTCGTACGATGTCATCTGGCTCAGCCTCGTGTGCTACGGGTATCAATTCTGTAATCTTGGTTAGTAGCTCGGCGATACCGCTGTTGTGTTCGGCACTCGTACGAATACTGTCGTTTATCCCTAGGCGGCGAAACTCTGTGTCGGGCAGACTCGTTTTTAGATCGGCCTTGTTTGTAACGAGGATAACTGGTTTTTTGCTCTTGAGCGCTTTTTTGGCAACCATGCGATCCTCATCGCCTGGGTACTCAGTACTATCAACGACAACAATGATAACATCTGCAGCCTCGGCAGCATCATCGATCTGGTGTTGAATGGTCGCCTCGAACTCATCAGATGGGTCCTTGAGGCCGGCCGTGTCGACAAGCCAAAATTGATGGTCTTGGTACTGCACCTTGCCCGTGACGTTATCTCGGGTGGTCCCGGCTTCGCGGGCAACAATTGCTTGCTGTGAGCGGACCATGCGATTAAAAAGCGAGCTTTTGCCCGCATTCGCACGTCCGATAATAGCAACCATAGGGAGTTTTGCCGCCATAATAGAGATAGTATAACAGAGGTAACGAGAAATAGCGAGCGTAAACACTATAGTCTGAGTATTCCATAAGATTGACCAATAACAAATAAAGTGATATAAAAACATGAATAAGGAAATCATCTATGGCCGCACCGAGTAGTGAACAGCGACAACAATTTATTGGAGACAGTCTCGAGCGGGCATGGAGCTTTTTGCGTCATGAGGGTGTGAGGGATATCTTGGGTGCGACGACTGTCGCACTGCTTGAGCGGCGGCTTAGCCAGGTAGTGATACCAGATATGGCCGTGTCGACTTCGGGGCTTGAGATAGATTTGCCGAGTCATGGGGAAAGTCAACAGGTATTTCCGGTTGTCGCCATGCTCCCCGGTGAGAACCTCTACTATCCGAAAGAGATGACGACACAAGCGGATAAAGTTGTTGAAGCGCAGATTAGGCGCATGAGAGAGCTTAGTCCTAACCTGAGCCATCAAGATGCACTCGATGCACTTATACGCCGAGAAGCGTATCGCCGCCAAGATACCACAACTAAGATTGAAATGGGGAGAGGCTATAGTGCTCAGGTGTTCACGGAGCGTGGCGAACACTCTGTCGGTGGTACACGCTTTGCGATCTATCAACAGCCGATCGTTGCCTTTGCCATGCGAGATACCAAGAATGTCACCTACCCTTTTGCACATCCCGTCGTCACGACGCATGAGGTGACACACCTTGATGACTATAGTACATTTCCTGTTGTCGATATGAGCATAACACTACCCCATGAGTATCAGCTTTGTTCCGAACTAAGGGCGCATCAGATCTCTGCTCTGGCTGAAACAGCTATCGACAGATACGGTCTTGACAGCAACGGCCTCTGGCATAGAACTGTTTACCCTGGTAGACCAACAGTGTCCTCGAGGGTTGAGGCATTGCGCCGTGAGCATACTACAGCAGAGCATCCTTATCGACCATTGCCATCACTGTACCTTGCGCTCGAGGCAGAAGGTCTGGAAAGTATTTATTAAACAAATATATCACCTACTGAATATCAATCTGGTGGTAAAGACCGCGCTTTATATCACCCAGTGAATAATTACCGAAACTAGTTCTATCGAGTCTCACCACTGTATAGCCAAGTGCAGCAAAGGTGCGGCGTATCTGCCGATTGCGTCCCTCGGTCATTGTCACCTGCCACTCGCGCAAATTGCCATCACGCAGTTTTGCTAAGGTCAGTTGACTACGTCCATCGTCGAGAGTGATGCCGATGTCACTAATCATTTGCTGGTGGAGTGGTTCGAGATCACGATCGAGGCGTATACGGTATACTTTTGTTTTGCGATACTGAGGGTGCGTCATGCGGTGGGCAAAGTCCCCATCGTTGGTAAGTATGATAAGGCCTGAACTATCCTTATCGAGACGACCAACTGATTTAAGGTGTTTGAGGGGTAATGGTAGAAGGTCGTAAATTGTTGGGGTATCTCCCTGGGAGCGTCGTGAACAGACGTACCCGGCGGGCTTATTGAGGAGGAGGTAGGTGTACTTGGTGGGTGCCAAGGGTATTTCTTTGTTGTTTACCGTAATATGATCAGATGAGTTCACCTGGAGGCCGAGTTGAGCGGTAGCGCCATTAACACACACGCTACCTTTTTCGATCAGCAGATCCGCTTCGCGACGTGAAATACCAAGCGCAAGAGCGAGGTATTTATTGAGTCGCTGTGAATTACCAGGTAACACGATAGTTCGTATTATACAACAGGAGTGACCGGATTGCTCGGTGGCGTCGGAGACTGAGGCATGGGTACTGTGGGCAGAGGAGGCGCTACAGGCGGCCGAGGTGTTTCCTCGAAGGAAAGGCCACTGGTGACCGGAGGGGTGGCGACTACCGGTGCAGAAAACGTTGGAGGAGGTGTTGGGATGGGAGGAGATGCGGGTGCTTGCGGTTGTGGTACCACAGGTGCAGCGGCGCCTGGGATGCCGTTCGCCAGCTCTCTTGCCATAAGATTGTTGTAATCGCGCGGAGGTTCTGAAGACTGAAGTGGATGAATCACTCTGTCACCCAGTGTCGCTGGGCGAGGGGTAGAAAATGGCGCTGTCGGCTGTGGTAGAGGTGGTGGTGATGCCTGGGGCTCTGTCGGTGTAGGTGCTGGTTGAGGCGCGGGCGTCACCGGTTGCGGTTGTGGCGTAGCTGGAGGTATAGGAGGAGCGGGAACGACAGGTGTCGGTACTGGAGTGGGCGCTGTCGGCGAGGGTACAAATGAGGCAGAACTAACAGTCGGAGCGGGCTTCAGTGAGTTTGTGGTGATGGGCGCATCACCCAAAACTTCATGTACTGTCCGTACGACGTCTTCAATTCCAACTTGAGACTTAACGAGGTAGCGATCGGCACCAAGGCTTTCACCTCGCTTACGCTGATCTTCGCTGCTGAGGGCGGTCATCATAATCACCTTGATACTCTTTGTCTCAGTTGTCGATCGCAAGATATCGAGCATGTCGAATCCGCTGATCTTTGGCATCATCACGTCACTAACAATAAGATCAGGACGATCCTTGATCGCCATGGCCAGTGCTTCTTCGCCGTCGCCCGCCGAGACAATATCGTATCCTTCCGCTAACAGGCGTACACCGTAGATCTCTCGTAAACTTTTGTCATCCTCGACTAGCAGTATCTTTGTCATGTTACCTCCCATTGTATCCCAGGCATGTAAAAAAAACTATACCCCTCATGCTTATCTCTTGATTTCAGCTTGTGGAGACACACGTGTCGCTCCGTGATGGCTGATAAATGCACTTGGATTTGCTTCAATTGTTGACAGCGGAATATTTGGAGCGGCGTAGGTTCTTCCTGGAACAGGGGGCTGAGTGGGGGGCGCTATCTGGGGTGCTGGTGGTACTGGGGGGGTCATTGGTGGTGCGGTAACCACGGCGACCGGGTCACTTTGAGAAGCTGGAACGTTAGGATTAGCTGGCAGTGATGGTGGCACAGTAAGTGTTGCGGCACTTGGTGAAACCAGTATTGTCGTAGTTGCTACTGTTGTTGCCGCAGCTGCATTTTCGGCCTCGATACTCGCTTGCTCGATGAGACGCATCGCATCTTCGTGGTTGATACGGGGAAGCTCCACATAGAAGGTGCTCCCTTTTTTGTATTCGCTTTCTAGCCAAATACGTCCCCCCATTGTTTCGGTGAGGCGACGACAGAGATAGAGGCCGAGGCCAGTACCACCAATTTCGCGCGTATCGGTATTGTCTACTCGATAAAACTTTTGGAAAAGGTGTGCTTGGTCTTCTCTAGGAATGCCCAACCCCGTATCAGCGATGCTCATCACGATATGATTGTCATCACCATTGACGTCAACAACAACATCACCACTCGGTGTGTACTTGATGGCGTTCTCTATAAGGTTGCTCATTACCTCGCGGAGGTGATCGTTGTCGACATTGACATAAAATACTGGACTCAGGCGTCGTCTATTTAGTTTCTCTCTGGTGACATTGTCGTCGGGTAGCGGTTTGTAGATAAAATGAAGATTTTTTTCTTTTGCTTTTGACTCAAGCCCCTCAAAGATATCATGAACAAAGGGCACGACATCAACCACCTTAGGGTTATTTTTGAGTCGGGCGTCATCTGCCTTGGTAACGTCGAGCAAGTCCTGAAAGAGTCGGCCAAGGTGCTGTGCCGAGGCGTGTGCTTTAGTAATAAAATCACGTGCCTTGTCGTCGATGGTAGCGGTATTGGGGTTGAGCGCTAGGCCCAAATAGCCTTCGATAGAAGCAACTGGCGTACGCATTTCGTGACTTGCTGTACTGATAAACTCGGCTTGTTGACGTTCCTCTGCCTTCTCTCCGCTAATGTCGCGAAAAACAATAATAACACCAGAGCCGGCTTGACCAACCGGTGACACAACAATGGAGATAAGAGTGGTCTTGCCCGAGCTGGTGACAAGACTGAGAACTGATGAGGTGGCCTGTTTGTTTTCGTTGAGGGCTTTTGTGATCGGATCATTCATGACATCGGGTTCTTGATTTTTGCCATCAACGAGTTTGAGTACCGATTTGTAGCTAAGGCCGAGTGCATCTTGCTTGCCCCACCCTATTAGCTGCTGCGCAGCAGGATTTATCAATTCAACCGACCCTTTACTGTCGAGAGCGATGACTCCGTCGGCAATAGCATTGATCACTACCTCAGATTTGCCCGAAACTTGGCTGAGCTGTGTCGCGAGTTCATGATAGGATTTATCCTCCAAGGTTTCCTCGTCGATAGTATCACCCTGATGTCCCCAAATGAGCATGCCAACAGCAAGCGGTAGATCTCCCGCTAGGAGAGCGAGCATGAGGCTATTGGTCGTAAGTGTATTGCTCGAATATTGCCAAAAGAGTATAGCGTTGACTACGATAAAAAGTATGATGATCCCCTGCCTTCCGAATACGCCCGCAAACACTGACGCAGCCATCCAGAGCGCGATAAATGGCGAAGATATGCCACCCGTCCCGGCCATCAAGCAGCCGATGGTTACGAGCAGTAAGCCGTAGATGAGGCTCGAAGAGAGATTGATAAATCGGCGTGGCGTCCACTCGTAGGCAATAAAGGAGCTTATGAGGGTTACCGCGGCAACGATTGCCGCATAATCTGCGACAAGGAGTGTGTTATTTGGTTGCTTGACTCCTGAAAAGAACGACCACGTGTAGAGGCCAAGAATTGCGGCTGCTACTAGCATAACTGCTTCACAGAGCCGCCGATGCCAAAAGCGATTTAATTGGCGTGGTTTAATAAAATTGCCCCCTCGTTTGCTATCGATAGTACTTACGGTTAGTATAACGCATCAACGGGGGTGATTGCAACAATTCTGTCATATGAGGGTACGGAAGAAGCACGAGAAAGGACCTGGGCTTCTCTCACGGCCAAGATGACCACCTCCAATATATTGGGATGGTGTTGATCTTAGGTGCGACGATGCTATGGGGACTACCTGATAATATTATCTTTGTTGAGGTGGAAGTGGCACCAGTACTGAGGTAGCTCGGCGGTACTCGTTCCAATTTGGGTAGCGACTCGATCTCCGCTCGCTCGGTGGGATTCCTGATATAAAGATAATTAAAATACTGATCGTGGCAGCGCCAATCGTCGCAAGCCACCAGGAGGGCGAAGTGACCGACAGGAGGGCGATTCCCCACCACATCACGAGTTCTCCAAAATAATTTGGATGACGTGAGTATCGCCATAAGCCACTCGTCATAAGTGTGCCGGGTTTTTGTGCAACATGGCTGCGGAGTTGGTAATCAGCGACCGACTCAATGATAAATCCGCCGACCCAGAGGACAAGCCCTACTATGGTCAATGATGACACCGCTGGTTTGTCAAGCCAGAGCGTGATACCTGGAAGAGATACGATAACGGCGAGGACTGCTTGTACTAGGTAGATACGAAAAAATGTTTGTAAACCAACAAACCGTTTGGGCCATTGTTTTTTGAGCGCTACGTAGCGCGGGTCTTCTGCTTTGGCGTGAAGCCAGCGTTTTCCGATGTGAAACGATAGTCGGAGTGCCCACAAGCAGATGCAGGCGCTGGCAGCAATCGCTACGGTTGACTGAGTAAAATGAAATGGTATTTGAACGATTACCGATGCCAAAATTGCCATCCCCCATGCGACATCGACGCCATCGTAGCGTTTCTTGTACCAGCCAACAACAAAAGCACAACTCATAACAGCGAGTGCTGCAAAAAAACTAACCGCAAGATCGCCTATGACCACCATGTTCGCATCACCCAGTAGGCAATACCCGACACTGCGGCAGTCAACACCGTGCCCCAGATCAGGTCCACTATCACTAAGGTAAGAGGCCAGTTTTTGAGTGTGGCAAGATTGGTGAGGTCGTAGGTTGCATAGGCGACGAACCCAAAGAGAGCGCCCATTCCTATGGCATAGTGCCATGACTGCTTATCGAGTGCTGGTGATAATACAAATGCGACGATGCCGATGACATAAATAACATAAAATAGCACGGCTGCCGCCATGTTTGGCTTATCCATAAGGAGCGATCCGATTTGCGAACGGTAAAACTTGTTGGCAACGACACTAAGCCATAGCCCATCAAATACACCCATTACAACACCGGTGACGACGAGTCTCACTAAAAATTGTTCAACCATACTACTATTCCCCCTTCCGCTGACGGGCTAGTTTGCTTGGCCACCACATCGGCCGCCCGATATCGATTGTGAGGCTTGGTACGAGGAGTGACCGAACGATAATTGTATCGAGCAGAACACCAAATGCCACGATAAAGGCAAGTTGCGCCAAAAATAGAATTGGGATAACACCCAGTGCCGCAAATGTCGATGCTAGCACAACGCCAGCACTGGTAATGACCCCTCCAGTGACAACGAGTGCCTTGATGGTACCATCCACTACCCCCCTTTTGTTGATTTCCTCGCGTACCCGTGTCATCAAGAAGATATTGTAGTCAATACCAAGTGCGACCAGGAAAACAAATCCAAATAACACAACAGATGGATCTGCGCCCGGGAACTGGAATACGTGGTTAAACAAGAGTGCCGATATGCCAAGTGTTGCGCCGAAAGAAACGACTGTGGTTAGGAGCAGTATGATTGGTGCCACTAGGGAGCGTAGCAGAACCACTAAGATGACTGTGATGGCGGCTAAGATGAGCGGAATGATGACATAGCGGTCGCGCTCAGATGAGACAATGGTGTCATATTGGACTGCGCTGATACCGCCTACCTTGATACTGTTTTCGAGCGGATGGAGGGCAGTCCTGAGCCTCACGATTGTCGCTCGCGCCGCCTGTGTATCCGCGCCATCTGTTAAGGTCACCTGGAGAAGTACCATTCCGTCGATGACTTTTGGCGTGGCGTTTTTGAAGGGCGAAAACGATTCAACTGGGGTGCCGGCAGGGATTTGGCCACGCTTTGCGATAGCTGCCTGCAAGGTTTCGAGCAGTTTTTGCTTACTTTTGCCAATCGGGGCGGTTCCAGATGGTGATCCAGTGGCAGTGATAGCCGTAGACGCAACGCCTGGATCGGCATCAATCACTGTGACAGATTGATCAACCTTTGATTCCGGAACAATAACGTAGGTAGGAGACCCCGAACCACCCGGAAAATGATCGTTGAGGATAGCTTGGGCATCCCGTGCTTCTGACTTCCCTAGTACAAAATCACTTTGGGCAACACCGTCGGCTTTTAGTTGGAAATACCCTGCACACGCGACAATCAATAGTGCGGATGTTACTATCCAAACACGGCGTGGGTATTTACGTACGAAGGCTCCTACTGAGGCCCATAATCTGTGGCGCTGCTCGTATGTGTCATTGTGCGTTAGGTCGTACTGCGGCTTGCGGGGCCAGAAGGCCGTGCGTCCCGCCAGCAGCAATGCGGCCGGCAGAAAGGTCAGGCTGCTGATAATGGCTAAAATAATTCCGATTGAGCCTACCGGTCCAAGTGCTTTGTTTGATCCTAAGTCAGATAGCAGGAGGAAGAGCAGCCCAACAATGACGGTACCGCCTGCTGCCACAATCGGCTCCCATGAACCTTTGAGTGCGGCCTTTGTTGCTTCCCATGTCGTGCGGTGTTCACTCAACTCTTCGCGTAGGCGGGCGATGTAGAGTAGCGAGTAATCGGTCGCAGCGCCAATAACCAGGATCGACAAAATCCCCTGCACTTGCCCATTGAGTTGGATGGCACCATTTGCAGCCAAATGGTACACGATGATAATTGCCGCTGATAATGCGCTGATTGACCCCAAGAGAACGATGACCGGCAGTAAAGGTGATCGGTACACTATGAGCAAAATAACAAATACAACGGCTAGTGCTACCAATAATAACGTGACGTCGATGCCACCGAAGGCATTTTGCAAATCACGGGCGAATGAAGCTGGTCCTGCCAGTTTGTAGCTAATGCCAATGCCAGCACCATCGATCGTCGACTTCAGAGCTGGAAAGATAGTTTTGAACTCAGCCCCTGAAGCAAGGGGAATCACAATGATAGCTGCCTTGCCATCATCTGAGCGAATCGGTGGTGAGATATCGCCAGAAACGCCCTCGACTGAGCGTAGTTGCTTGGTTGAATCTGTCAATTTCACCATATCACTATCGCTTATATCGCGGTTGGTGTCGTGAAAAACTGCAATAAGCGGGATGGTAGAACTGTCACGAAACTTGAGTAGTTCGGTGTTTACTGCAGTTGCTTCAGCGCTTTTTGGCAAAAAGTTAGTGAGGTCGTTGCTTGAAACTTTACTAATCTTTCCAAAATACGGTCCGCCGATGCCAGAGACTGCCAGCCACCCGACGACAATAAGTGCTGAGAGACCATAGAGCCAACGAGAAGATACACGGGAGCGGGATTTTTTTGTCATCATACCTGTTATTGTATATGGTTTGGAGGAGTATTGATAGTGATTCTTTAAAGAAAACACCTCTTACTAACAAGAGGTGTTTTCTCGACCGAGGAGAGGACAGAGGACGACTAGTTTTGCTGTGAAGAGTCAGCAGTAATGCTGCTGTCCCGTGGGGGTCGTGGACCTCGTGGTCCTGGACCGTTTGGCCCATCCTCTGTACTGGTAACCGTGAAGTTCGTGTCGAGATAGACGGTAGTGTGAGAACCGTCAGATTTCCTCATATGAACTTCGTAGGTTCCCTTGCCGTCGGCTTCGGTTTCGGCGCGAAGCACGGTAGCACCCGATACCTTCGCGGTCGCTGCGGCTGTGGCCTTCTCGAGATCAGTTCCCGTGAGAAGTGTCTCTGTCTTGCCGTTTGCAGTGTGACCACCTTTTGATTCGTTAAACACAGGTGGACGCTGTGTTGATGTATCGTTTTGGGTGGATGTCGAGGTGCTTCCTGTTGACGGGCTAGCGCTTGTCAACGCATTGGCAACATTAGTAGCTGCGCTCACAGTAGCGATTGTTCCTACAACCCCTAGTGTAGCGAGGGCTGGGATAAGTAATTTATTGTTGGCTATGATAGTCTCCTTTCGTATTATGCTCATCCGGATTGAGCGACCAGACTCTTAGCTGGTCGATACCAACTATAAGGAGCCAAGCTTGAAATTAACTGAAACAGAGATAGTCTAGCGGTCTCGATAACAATTTTTGTATATCACTTCCAGTGTTGTTGTGCGTATTAGGTTGTTACGCTCTTTCGGATACCGATACCGCCTACTGGGCCCTCGCTGCCCTTTGCGTAGGATTCGGGTATGGAATTGTGATTACGCCATGTTTGGATGACAGGCTCGAGGATTTCCCAGCACGCCAGAACTTCTGCACTTGTCGAAAAGAGCGTTTGGTCGCCAGCAATCGCGTCAAAAAGTACTCGTTCGTAGGCTTCCGGATTCTTACCCTCAAACGCCGTATTGTAGGAGAAGTTCATCGATACTGGCCGTGTTTCATAGCCAAAGCCCGGTGACTTTGCGGTGAGCTGCAGTTCAATGCCTTCATCTGGTTGCACGTGGATAGTGAGGGTGTTTCGCCCGCTATCGATATTGTGACGGTCGCGAAAGACTACTTCGATTGAGGTGTCTTTGTGATCAAGCGCCTTGCCTGTCTCTAATACCACGGGAACACCGTGCCATTCGGGGAGGTCAACACCAAGTTTTACTATGGCGTAGGTCTCAACCTGCGATTCAGGGTTATTTACCTCTTCTCTATATCCTTCGTATTGTCCACGGTTTGCAAACTCGTCAATCGGTTCGGTGGGTAGTTTGATGGCACCGAGCAGCGCATTTTTTTGCTCATGAATAGCATGACTTTCCATGGCAGTTGGCGCATCCATCATGATGAGCGCCATTAGTTGCAACAAATGACTTTGCAGTAAGTCTCGAAGTGCACCAAGACTCTCATAGAAGTCGCTTCGCCCCTCGATATCAATTTTCTCGAGGGCGCGGATGTGAATATAGTCAATCCCATCGCGGTTCCAAATACTGCGAATGAGCGGGTTTTGGAAGCGGAACGTCAGGATATTTTGGACTGTTTCTTTCGCCAAGTAGTGGTCGATGCGGTAAATTTGATGTTCCTCGAAGTGTGTTTTGATTGAGTCAATCAGATCTCTCGCCGAGGCAAGATCACTACCGAAAGGTTTTTCGATGAAAATGCGTCGGGCGACACCATCGTACTCCTTGTTAAGTTCGGCCGCGCCGAGGCATGCGATAACTGGCTTAAAGATACTCGGTGGAATGGCCAGGTAGAAGATTCGCTGATGAGCAACATTGAACTCGTGATCTATGCCGTCAAGCACATCACGGAGTCGATAGTAATCCTCTTGGTTTGTACTATCCATGATAATTGGTCGGATTAGTGATTTGAGACGCGCCAAAATTACGGGGTCACATTCGCGGTGTTGTCGTAGCATTGTCACCTCAACTTGACTCATGACGGTATCCAGTGCCGCACTTGACTGTCGGAAGATCGCGACGATACTCAGGCGCTCTGGCAAATGCCCATAGGCTAAGAGCTCGTAGAGTGCAGGAAAAAGCTTGATTTGAGCAAGATTTCCCGAGGCGCCAAAGATTACGAGCGTGGTGGGGTTTGAGAGCGTTTGTAAGTGAGAATTACTACCCATCTATTTTTCCTCGTGGTTTATCGCATGACCGCCAAACTTATTGCGTAGCCCTGCAAGTAATTTAGTGGCAAAAGTATGGTGCCCCTCTTGGCTAGCTTGCCGTACTGCGAGTGCTTCACGGAGCGCCGGCATCGGTACTTGAGCCGCCTCAGCAGTTTCGTAGGTCCAACGACCTTCGCCTGAGTCAGCGACGTAGCCATCAATACCCTCTAGCTCAGGATTTTCTGAGAGTAACTGCTCTATAAGCTCATTGAGCGAAGAAGCAATAATACTACTACCCTGCCAAACGTGAGCAATCTCTGCGAGGTTGAGACCAGGCATCTCGCCATACTTCAAGAGGTCATATCCTTCGGCGTAACTTTGCATCAGAGCGTATTCGATACCATTGTGTATCATTTTGACATAGTGCCCGCTCCCAGGAGCGCCGGTATGAATCCAGCGTCCGCGCGGCATAGATAGCACCTCAAACAGTGGCGAGAGTGTTTGAACAGCGGCTTGCTCGCCGCCCACCATGAGGCTAAACCCGTTTTCAAGGCCCATGATACCACCACTCGTGCCGGCATCAACGTACCGTATCTGGTGGTCTCGCAGGTCATTGGCGCGTCGAAGAGTGTCGTGATAGTTCGAATTGCCACCGTCGATCAACATACTTCCTGCGGGAAGCAGGGTTTTGTATGCGGCAACTTCTTGCTCAACATAGCTTGAGGGAATCATCAGCCAGATGATGGGGGTATCACCCAGGGCTGCCACAAGTTCCTCGCGCGACGAGGCGGCCTCTGCTCCTTTTTCGGCGCAGGCGGCGACAGCGCTAGAATTGACATCAAAGACAACGATGGAGTGCCCCGCTCCCAATAGCTTTTCGACGATTTGACTCCCCATTTTTCCTAATCCGACAAAGCCGATTTTCATTGTCCCTCCCTCCTTATCTAGATATACCTCGTAGTGTTTTGTAGTTCGCAAAAATTCGACCGGGAATGTATCGGCCGGCTGAGCGAGACTGTTGAATTGATCGAGAACGGCTGCTTTAGCGGCACCTTTCGTATAGACAAAGGCGTGATCGATCGACGAAAAAAATGCTCCTGAGATCGTAATACGCTCAAAGTCCGCAGCTTCATAATCACTTGCTGCGTTATCGCTATGGCAGGCGGGTGAACTGGGTTTGATGCCGGCAATATGCCCATCTTGTCCAATACCAAGAAGTGCGATGATGGTTGCACCTGATTGGTGCTGATGCTCGAGAAACGCTGAAAATGCCTGGCTGTCCTGCTGGCGGGTACCCCCCGAGAGCACAGGCACAAAGGACGCTTCTGGCAAGAGGTGCGCGGAGCGCGAGACTGTCTGCCAGTTTGAGCGGTTATCCTCGATCGGCACGTAGCGTTCATCGCTCAGGGTGATTGTCAGACTATGCTGGTATGGCCGAAGTGCGCTAAAAAGTGGTTCTATAGCCTGGCTCGCCGAACCACCCGGCAGCAGCAGAAGAACCTTATTGCCACTATCATGAGCCGCTCGAACTGCTCGCTCTATAGCATCAATGAGTTGTTGGGTAACAGGAGTAAGCTGGGTCATTTAGTGGAGCACATCGATTACAAGTGGTGTGGTATTATCCCAGCTCGTATCGACATAGAGCAGCAATGTGTCAGCTTTTTTTGGAACGGCAAAGCTGATCTGTCCCGTAGCTGTTGCTCCCGGTGCGAGGTCCTGGGCGGCGATGGGATTCTTAACATGCATCGAAGCGTGGAGTGCCGAGTATTCTCCCTCGGGGGTTCGGACAAACAACTGGTTGACGGGAATAAACGGCTTCGCCGTAGAGGTACGATTGGTAATCGTAAAACTCATGATGAGCATTGTTTTGCCTTCTTCGACTCCGAAAGCGGGGTCTTCGGCACTATTTATGGTGACGTCCCTAACCGATGCCTCAAATGCACTGTTGAATGTAGGGTCGAGAGTTTTGGTGACATGCGTCGTCGCGGCCGAAACAGCACTAGCTCGTAGTTTGCTTTCGTTTTGTTTGGTGACTTCTACCCAAAAAAGTGTATTGATCACCACTAGGGCGGCAATGCCAAGCACCAATGTCCCCATAAGGAGACTATTCTCATCAGTAAAGCGACGAAAACGACCATATTCTTTTTTTAATTCGCCTACTTCATCCGCAATGAACTCAGCAGGGGTAGTGTGTTTTTTGTGAAATAGTTTACGCATCACATCTCCTTTTATGGTTTGGTTGCATCATAATACCCCACACGGTACCCGAGTAAGAGGCTGCTAGCAGAATTGTTGATGGTGGCACTGCCGTGCGCGTGAGTAGTTGCTCCGCCGCTATCCTGATAACCTGGTATGCTTGCGGTACCTCTAAGAATCGTATTGATACTGTGATTACATGTGGCAGAAGTGTTCTCAAGTGTCGAGGTGGAGCCAGATTTAATGCCTCCCTTGTGTGTTGGCCGGAAGCTTGTGATGTTGACAACCCAGGCAGTGTTCCAACCCCAACAGTTGCCAATGGTACTGTGTGCGGTGAGATCGGTCGGTCCATAGCAAGGAGTTAGTCCGCCGCAATACACTGGTGCGGGGTCACTTACGGTAAGGTTGGTGCTGTTTGATGTGGTACCACCAGCGTTTGAGCAGCTAAGTGAATACACGTAGGTGCCTGCCGGTGATACGGCGCCGGTAGACTGTGATCCGCTGGCTGCTTTGCTACCAGACCAGTTGCCACCAGCTGTGCAGCTGGTGGGGCTATTGGCTACGCTCCACGATACCGTAGCACTTCCACCTGTTGTAATACTGGATGGCGAAACAGAGATACTTATAGCAGGAGGGGTTACGACTGTAACGGTTGCAGAACCACTCCCAGAGCCCGAGGAGTTTGTGCACGTTAGTGTGTAGGTATAGGTACCGGCGGTTCCAATTGCTCCCGTGCTTGCTGAGCCATTAGCGCTCTGGCTACCGCTCCAGGCACCGCTACCTATACAACTAGTGGGTGCATTTGTGGCAGACCATGTGAGCGTGCTAGCTGCGCCCGTGGCAATTGTTGTTGGTGAGGTGGTAATCGATACTGCGGGGGGATTCGAGGAAGTGCCGTTACTTACTGTGACGCTTGTACTTGCGCTCCCCGTTCCTCCGTCATTATTACAATCAAGGGTGTAGTTGTAGGTGCGGATCGTACCGAGACCACCAGTACTTACTGAGCCGCTCGCTGCTTTTGCTCCCGACCAGTCACCACTCGCATTACAGCTCAGCGGCGTGTTGGTCGTCGACCAAGTGAGGTTGGATGAACCGCCTATCGTGACCGATATAGGGCTTGCTGATAAGTTGACAACGGGTTTTGGCGGCAATGAAACAACCAGTGTTGCGGTTCGTTTTGCGCTTGTCCCTCCCTGGTTACTGCACTGAAGCTCGTATAAATAGTTGCCCGCCGAATTCATCGTTCCTGTATTAAGTGATCCACTCGCTGTTTTCGCGCCGCTCCAAGCGCCAGTTGCTGTACAGCTCGTGGGATTATTGGTTGAGGACCATGAGATGGTTGATGTCGCACGTGTATAGATGGGAGAAGGGCTAACGGTAATCGAGACATCGGGGGGATTTGGGATTACCTGCAGCGCTGCGGTGTCAAAGGTTCCTCCGGCGGCATTGTTGCAGGTTAATGTAAATAGATAGGTTTTTATTGTGCTCAGTCCTGCCATGACTTGTGACCCGCTCGCTGCCTTTGCGCCTGACCAGTCACCGCTTGCAACACAACTGGTCGGAGCATTGCTTACAGACCACGAGAGTGTGGTACTAGCGCCAGGAACAATAGGCCCAGGTGGAGTGGCGGCGATTGTAACAATAGGAATATCTGCGGGCGGCGTACGCGCCTCGACGGTAGTTGTTGCTGAGCTGGAACCAGCTGCGTTTGAGCACTTGAGCGTGTAGGTATAATTGCGTGTTTGAGTAAGTGAGCCTGTCGAGATACTACCGTCGCCACTTTTGGTACCACTCCAATCACCACTGGCTGTGCAGCTGGTGGGGCTATTGGTCGTTGACCAAATAATTTGCGTCGAGCTGCCGGTATACACCCAGCTATCAGCAGGCGCTATCGTCACGATGGGCGCGCGAGCTGCATTTCCTGTGACGGTACGGGACATCGACCCTACACCGACAGTTGCAAACCCCGTCCCAGTATCGGTCTTACAGGTGAGCGTAAAGAGGTAGGTTTGAATAGTTGTCAGCGCTGGAGTGTCTTCTTCGCCAGAAGCAGCCCGGGCTCCCGACCAATCGTCGCTGGCGATACATTCCTTAGGATTATTGGTAACGCTCCACTTTAGCCTACTTTTTCCACCAGTTACCACTGACGCGGGATCGGCAGTAAGAGTGACGACTGGCGGATTAGTGCCTGATGTCCCACCCTTTCCCTGCTCTACATTTCCGCCTGGATTTGCTGCATCGCTTTTTTTAGCTTCTTCCTGAAGTGCCTCTTGGTCATTTGCGGTGAGACCATGGTCTTTACTAAACTCCTTGTTGGTACTGAGATAACTAAATATAGCAAACGAAACCATACTAATAATCATTATTGCTGAGGCAACAGCAATCAGGAGCTTCACTGCCTTCGGGCTGAGCTTCGGCAGACGGAACCTTGGCGGTTTGGAATCAAGTGGTGTCTTGATCTTAGCAACAAATGGATCCAGTGGCACTAGTATGATTCCCCTTTAGCTTATTAGTATCAGTGTAACAAGAATTTCATGGCTCCGCCACTCCAATCTGACTCGATGTAAAGCCAGAAGCGTGTGGCATCGGACACGAGATAACTGAGCTGGCCCTTGATTTGTTCTCCTGGGAGCAACGTGCCTGCTCGGAGTGGGGTATCAAGAGCGGAGGGGGTAACGAAGGCAACTGTCCCATCGGCAGACTTCAGATAGGTATCATTTGTCGGGGTGATTGTGATAGGGGCGGTGCTAGTGTTGACGATCAAGAGATCAATGACCTCGAAATGCTTACCTGTCGGTGCGGCGTAGGGGGCTTTGCCTTGAGTTTGGGTGACCTTAGTCACGGTGATCTCTATCACCCCACTTCGCACCGGTGAGCCAACTGTTAACCCGTGAAAACTAGGCCCGGCAATTGTTGGGTGTGTGATTCGATAACTAACACTTAGTACTGTAAAAGAAGTAATACACAAGAGAAGAGAGATGACAAAAAACACCTGAGAGAATCGAGAGAGTCTAGTAGTATGCCGACGCGAGTGGTTATGGTTTTTTTGCATCGTAGTATCCAATAAAGAATGATGTCATATTGCGTTCAGCGTTTGATTTACTGGCGTTGCTATGGTTTCTTGTCTGGCCTTCGGCACCGACACTACCCCCTAGGGCATTTGCAAGGTTCGTACCGCATACACCACCTACTTCTATGCTTGAGATGCCACTCTTAGCACGATGAAATGCCGCATCAAATCCAGAAATATTGATGACGCGATTACCGTTATATCCCCAACAGTTGCCGCTGGAATTGTGTGCAGCAACCTCGCGCGGTCCGTAGCAGCTGCTTGCCCCGTTGCAGTAGGTAACGGTTGGAGTACCAGGCGATGATGGGGCTGTGGGCGTTGTGGGTGGAGAAACAGCACCAGTTTTAACTGTTACGGTGACAGTTTGTTTGGCCTCTCCTGCTGCATTTTTGCAGATAAGAGCATATGTGAAGGTACCTTCTTTTGCGAGCCGACCCGTGCTTTGGCTGCCAAAAGCTGTCTTTTGGCCCTCCCATGATCCTTCCCCGCGGCAACTATCGACGGTACCCTCGACAGACCACGTCAGACTACTAAACGAACCAGTCGCCACTTGTTGAGGTTGTGCCGAAAAGGTAATAACTGGTATCGCCAAAGAAGCTTGCTGCGTTGCGCTGAGCTCCTTACCACTCTTCGATGGAGCGAAGATACCAGCGATAGCGATGCCGTTCATCCCGACGAGAGTGATAATCATACTAACGGCAACAAGTTTCTTTAGCCACATACATCTACCTCCTATGACATTCCAAATTCTTCGCTATGAATACTTGTGGCAGGAACACCACGTGCTCTCAGCTGCTTCTTGAGAGATTGCATCATGGGAGGTGGTCCACAGATGTAGAAGTCCTTTCCCTCCAATCCCCCACTGTTCTCGGCGATAAAATCAACGCTGAGATAGCTCGGTTGCTTATCGCCAATAAAGGGAATAATACGCAAATTGTGCGGTGCGCCAACGGCTTGCTCGGAGAGCATATCCCAGTTGATAAGCTCGGATTCGGTTTTGACCGAATAGTATAGGTCGGCATGTGCATCACTGCCCACGATATCCTTTGACATCGACAGAAAAGGCGTTATACCTATCCCGCCAGCAATCCAAATTTGCTGAGTGTTCTTGTAATTGACGTAACTGAAACGTCCGTAGGCGCCCTCGATATCGGCGTGTGTTCCAGCTTTGAGGGCCGTCAGTTTATTGGTATAATCCCCGAGACCTTTGATACTGATCTCGAGCGCACTATCTTTTGGATTTGAACTAATCGAAAACGGATGCCATTCTTTCGAGATTCCTGAACCAGCTCCGATGAAGCGCATAAACACAAACTGACCAGGCTTGTAGGATATCGGTTGCCCGACGGGTTCAAGCTTGATCTGCACGACATTCCCAGCGACAACAGTAACATCGCGGACGATATAGCGGTAGCGTCGGATGAGGATGCGTCCCAGTAGTGATTTGTAGACAAAAGCAGCTGTCCCAATAATGACGATTGCAAGCATATACCAGCGCAGGCCGGGCAATTTCGCGACGTCACTGCTGATAAATAAGATATGCAGGGCGGAAATGGCAAATGCTACGCCCAGAAACCTATGAGTAAATAGCCAGAGTCTATACGGTAGTTTAATGAAAAATGTGATCAGCAGTAGGGCTACCATGCCCCAAAATGCGATGATGCCAAAAAAGATTGCCCATTGTTGTAGCACCGATTGATGAAAAATATGACCGTCATCAAATAACGCTTGAAGCGGGAAAATACCGTTTGGTACAAGGAGAAGTGCCGCCTGCTTGATATCGGTCGAAACGAATCGAAGCGCTAGCATGAGCGGGTGAAATGACAGCATGATAAGGGCTAGACCGCCCAAGAGATGATGTGCGATATATACTCGGTTGAGCCCACCAAACAAATATTCGAGGAAGCGCAACCTCGTTGCATAAAGAAGGTTAAGCGCGTACATGACGGTGCCGATAAGCCCTGTTACCTGTCCTAGCGCTAGCATCACTTGCTCGGGTCGCTTGATATAACTCAGTGGATGGGCATTGTGCCACAGAACAACGGGAATGATGCAGAGCAAAATAGTGATGCCCCACCCCAAGAGGTGCTCCCATCGAAAACTAATTACGACTGTTCGTTTACCACTTGGTTGCATAAGCGTCTTTCATAGAAAAGTATAGCATATGGCCTGCTTTATTTGGTGATCCCACCGGGAATATCTAAAGATGTAAACCATCCTCACTCGGAGAAATAAGCAAGCTGATTTTTCTCTCATTTCGTCGGTTTATCGAACTCTCCGGATGATCCCACCGGGAATACTAGGCTATATTGCGCCGTCGCAGCAAGCTGCCGGGCAATAGCGAACCGCGAGACGGGTTTGATTCGACGAATGAATTCGTCCAAAGAAAAATACCCCTGACGTAAACGG
>JBAQIS010000013.1:0-24909 GCA_049288955.1 Saccharimonas aalborgensis (SeqCode) | reverse complement strand
CGAGCAGAATAGCCTTTACCATGCAGAATATCTATCTCACTCCGCTCGGCATCTGTTAGCTTTGATGCTTTCTTCATAGTCTTTATTGTCTAGCATCAGGTGTCCTGATTCAAAACGGAATGGAGGTCCCTTCGATTGTATCGAGGTGCACTATGGAGTACAAAGAGCCAGAGAACCCTGCCACGAGCGTCCTCGAGGCGCTCAAGCGGCTGAAAGAGGCGCCGCGACACGCGGTGCTGTACCTCCTTATCATGCTCGAGGCCCGAGAGGGTCGCGAGCCCGGGTTCGAGCTCATCATGATGTTCGAGACAGCGAAGTGGCGACACTTCGAGCTCACCGGCAGCGACACCGCCGCGGTCGTCAAGCTGCACGAGCTCGGTCTCGTCCGTTACAACATCAAAGAGTGGCGGCAGGAGCTGACCGACCTCGGCGCTGACGTGGCGCAACATCTCAGCGCCCTTCGCCCGTTCGCCTCAACGCTCTACGGCCTGCCGTAGAATACGCCCGTCCCTAGGTCGTAGCGACTGCTCGCTCCCTCGGGGGCGGGCAGTTTGCTTTCATGGGTTGAAAATTATCTACAGAAGTGTTATAAATACAAAAAGAATCGATCTTTTACAAAGAGGAGGTGAGCCACGTGCTCGCAGCAATCGGCATTTTGGCCGTGATTCTGATCTCGATTAGTGATCTCAGCTACGTCAAGGCCATTTGGCGGCGTCAGGCGCAACCTCATCGGTATACATGGTTCATCTTCCTGATGACCGCGCTCGTGATCTTTGGCTCTCAGTTCGCCCTTGGCTCGCGCGACAGCTTGTTTGTCTTTGGCTGGTTCGTAGTGGTCAACCTCACGATCTTTTGCCTGTCGCTGACGCGCGGTCGGGGAGAGGGAGGACTTGACTGGCCAAACTCACTTGCGCTCGTCATCGCGCTCACCAGTATCACGCTGTGGTTCGCGATGAGCTCGGCGCTGATGGCGCTCATTTGCATCCTCGTTGCGGATACAATCGGTATCACGCTCAGCCTCATCAAGACCTGGCGCGATCCGTCGTCCGAGCCATTGATGATGTGGGGGCTCGGCTCAGTAGCTGCGGCACTCAATGTCGTTGCCGTTGGTTCGCCAGAGTGGTTCCTCTATCTGGCGCCTATCCACCTCCTTCTCTGCGACGTGTTGATGGCGATCACCATCATTATGAGGCGGAAGGTAGTATCGGTTTCTTAGCGCCCGTCCCTCGAGGTTGTAGCAACTGCTCGCTCCCTCGGGGGCGGGCAGTTTGCTTTTTGTGGGCTACAGGATCAACATACTGTCGCCGTAGCTAAAGAACCGATAGCTTTTGTCGATAGCGTGTTCATAGGCAGGCTTGAGCTTGTCCCATCCCGCAAAAGCTGCGGTCAGCATCAAGACGGTACTATCGGGCATGTGAAAGTTTGTGATTAGGCCGTCGATAATCTTGAAGCTATAGCCGGGATACATAAAGATATCTGCTTCGCCCGAAAGGTCCTCCAGGGGTCCAGCTAGGATAGCCTGATGAGCGTATTCGAGTGTACGCGTCACGGTCGTGCCGAGGGCGACAACTCGCTTGCCCTTTGCCTTGGCGTCACGTATTGCGCTTACAGTGACTGCGGGAATCTCAAAATACTCCTTATGCATATGGTGATCGGTAACATCTTCGACACGAATCGGCAGAAACGTGCCGAGGCCAACATGCAGCGTTGCATAGACGACGACAACACCTTTATCCCGGAGTCGTGAGAGGGTCTCCTCTGTCATATTGAGACTTGCCGTCGGAGCAGCGACCGATCCTTGCTCGCGGGCAAATACCGTCTGGTATCGTTCGATATCTGCTGGCGTCGCGTCACGTCGCATATACGGTGGTAGCGGCACCGAGCCGTGTTCTTCGGCGATTTGTAGCAGGTCACGCTCACTTTTGATGATTGCCATGCCGCCATCGAGTAATTCCTCGACCGTCAGCGTATCGGCTCCGACGGAGAGTTTGTCTCCGACAGCTAGCTTGCGTCGGTAGATAACCTTGTGGGTATGCCAGTCGTCACTGCGACCGTGCTTCTCGACAAGCACAAGCTCGCGTGTGCCGCCTGTTTGTTTGGTTGTTATCAATCGAGCCTTGATGACTTTGGTGTCATTGATGACAAGTACATCGCCAGGCTCGAGATAGTCGACGATATCTGGGTAGTATCGATCACTAACAGTGCCGCTCTGGCGGTCAAGAACTAGCAGCCTCGCATCACCGCGTACTGCCGGTGGCGTGGTCGCAATCAGTTTTTCAGAAATATCATAATGAAAATCAGCGAGTTGCATCACGTACCAGTGTAGCACGAGAGACACAAACCCATCCTCTCCCCACTCCAGACAACCGGCCCGCCGCTAACTACATCAGCCTTCGCTCTTGGCGGGCCTTGGCCCATCAGGGCCAACTGTCTGTCGGAGGAGGGTTGAGATTCAGGTTTTTTTGTAAACTTGATAAATAGTCAATAAAGTTGTAATATAGAAAATGATCAACCCCACACAATGTTCGATCCTACGAAAGAGGTGATACGCGTGGCGGCTGAAGGACATTGGGAGAATTGGTATGTGGTTTTCCGGGTCACCCCGGATTCTCCGGCGTGTGCCCGAGCTCGCTTGTCGGTCCATGGACCGACGACAGACGAACTGACCTGTGTCGGTTTTATCGCCGATCAACCGGATGTCGATGACCCGGGAGTCGAGTACGTCATCCGGCTCGTCAGCTACCCCGGAGCCCCGGCTCCGGTGAGCTGGCCTATGACGCAGGAGTACTGAGATGGATTTCCCGCTTTGGTACGCCCCGGTGGCGCTAGCAGGTCTCGGTCTCGAGGCCATGCTGTGCTACGTCATTGGACTCATGCTCATCGGCGGTTCGCTGGTGTGCATCGTGTTCTACGGCCTGCTCGGGGCAATCTTCTCGCTCTTTGAGCGGAAGGCAATTCCTGTGCGGGACGTCTGTCTCGACGAGCTGTTTCCGATAGGAGGTGAAGCTTGATAATGGAGTTTGATGGGGCGGACAACGACTCGCACGTCGTCATGAAGTACCCGCCCGTGACGAGTTTTCGCCCCCAAGTAGGAGCGAATGCTCCCGCTGGGGTCGAGGTCGCCCGCGGGTCACTTTCGGCCTGCTCAGCCTTCGCTCAGGCTCAACGTGCGGCCGAACAGGCCGCGTTCTCACAGAGCCAAGGACCCCGTCCCAATGTCTACAAGGTGATGCCGATCAAACCGGCACCCCACGCTCGCTCCTAGAGGAGAGCTCCGGCCAGCAGGTCGTTCCGCTCCTCCTAGGAGCGGGCGATTCTGCTAGAAAGATACTCTATAACTATGAAAAAAATGGAAATTATCGATAAATCACACGTACTACTTGATGTTGATGCGGGTGTACTCACAGAAGCGATGGAAATCGCTGAACTTGCGTATGCAACAGGCAGTGTGGTTGCGGTTCGGAGACAGTATGGCGATGATCGACTTACTGCTCATGTCTCACGGTATAACCCAAACCTCTTTGTCGTTCGCGACAACGTCACAGGGTTAGTGATCAAGTACCATCCGTCTGCGGTCGATGCGGTTGTCCAGCAACAGGTGATGAATGGTCTCTACCAGCGCCTGTCGCAAAGCGCAGAGGGTGTGAGTGCCGTTCGGCATCCTATCGTTATTACCGACGGACACGAGCGAGGTGTCTCGGTAATTGAGATGGCTCCAGGTGAATCGTTGCGCTATGCTCTGAGAGATTTCCAGACTGATTATACGGAAACCATGCGGACACTCCATGCCCACGTCGACACTGTAGAAACAAGGCTCGATCAGGAACTCGGCAGGTATGTTTCGCGGACACTCGTCAATGACCTGCGTAAGGGTAACAACCTTGGTGGTAATGTGTTTATTGATAGAGATGGAAACTATACCTTGATCGACCAACCATGCTTAAGAGGAAAAGGGAGAGGAGTTCATCCGTTTGTTAAGAGTGCGCTAAAGCTACTCGAACTCGGTTCTTGACTTTTTATTCCCAGTGTGCTAGTATGAAATACGTACTCATCCGGCCGGCAGGTCGGAGTTTTTCGTAAGAAATACTAATGATCCCTTATGATCAGGGAGAACACACTCTCCCAGGAAAGGATGTAATGGAAGATCTCAATATCAAACAATTGACGCTGGCCGTCCGAACGATAGCCGAAGAAAAAAATCTGCCCGAAGAAACAGTGCTCGAGATAATCGAACAAGCAATTGCGGCCGCGTGGCGCCGTGATAACGGTGAGCGTGAGCAGGAAGTTCGCGCAGAGCTCAACATCAACGACGGTACGGCGACTGTTTATGTCCAACGCGAAGTTGTCGAAGAAGCTATCAACCCTGCTATCGAAGTCAGCCTTGCCGAGGCCAAAAAGCTCAAAAAAGACGCAAAACTCGAGGATATACTCGAGGAAAAGCACGAGGTGACATCATTTGGACGTGTGGCTGCTCAGACTGCGAAGCAAGTGGTGTTGCAGCGTCTGCGAGAAGCAGAGCGCGAGGTGGTACTAGCGGAGTATGAAGACAAGATCGGTACGGTTGTCACCGGTGTCGTACAGCGAGTTGAGCCACGTGTCGTACGGATTGAGCTTGGCAAAGCAACCGGTATTATCCCGCAGAGCGAGCAGATTCAGGGCGAGTTCTACTCGGTTGGAAGCCGACTCAAAGTATTTATCAAGGATATCGAGCGTGACACCAGAGGTCCCCAGCTCATTTTGAGCCGCGGCAACGAAGCCTTTATCGAATACCTGTTTCGTCAGGAAGTTCCCGAGATGGAGACTGGTGCAGTCGAGATCAAAGGCATCGCCCGTGAAGCGGGGCGCCGCACCAAACTAGCAGTTATGAGCACAGTTCCAGGAGTTGATCCAGTTGGTACCTTTGTCGGTGGTCACGGCACACGTGTCAATGCTGTCATGAATGAGATTGGCGACCAGGAAAAAATCGATATCGTGACCTATGACGAAAATATCGATACGTACATCCGCAATGCCCTCAGTCCTGCCGAGGTGGTAAAGGTTGAGATTGACAAGGAAACAAAGCGAGCAAAGGTATTTGTGACGGAGGATCAACAAAGCATCGCTATTGGCCGCGGCGGTCAAAACGTTCGGCTGGCTGCTCGCCTAACTGGCTTTGAACTTGACATCGAAACGGCGACTGCCAAACCTGCCGAAAAGAAACCAAAGAAGAACATTGAGGATGGTCTCTTTGCTGCTATCGAAGAGCAGGGTGAATAAGTTTCCGGACTAGTACGTCTACAAATACGCCAATTGTTCGCCCACCTCACCTCGTATTGCTGAGAAGTAGGCCTCTTTTGAGCTTGCGTAGCAAACCTGGAATGATTTAGGATCTGTTGTGTTTATCGAAAAAGTGATAGTCGCATCGGCTGCGAGGGGTAAGCCGTCGAGCGTTGCGCGCAGCTGACGCGGAGTGTCGAAATACATGTGTGCATTGGTGAGATTTAATAGTGTGCAGGGACCAACGCTTGCAGAAATTAAAGATAAATCTCGTTGGAACGCAGGATTACCAATATCAGCCGTGCGAGGCACAACAAGCCCGCTCCGTGTCGTCATTGCAACGGCTGACAGGTTCTGTGGAACTGACCAGTGGTATGTTGAGTAATTTTCTACCTCACGCTGAAATTCGTTACGCATCGTATGTGGTTCTAATCCAAGGCGTAAATACGCCTCTTCGGTAGTATAAACTGCCGGGAGAGATCTATTGACAAGTTCAATCAGATCCTTGTCATCTCCATAGTGTTCGATTAATTCCAAAATGTGGTTAGCCATCTTTGTGACAGCTGGATTTCTATCGATGTTTACCACTACTTGTTCTGGTCTCCCGGTCATCAGCGACAACGCTGCTCCGACACTGCCCACAGAGATGACAAATCCGCGAGCAGCCTCGTGAGGTAAGTGACGATAGGCAAATTGTGGGTCAATACGGTCATTCGAGAATGGGTAATCATCATGAAATCCTTCGCCGCCGTAGGCATACGGATCCTGGGAAAGATGCTCAAAGGGATTCGGCTGGGTAGAAGACATAGAGTAAAAAAATTATAACATACAATCTCAATTTTACAACTACTAATAAAGTTAGCACTCTCGCTTGACGAGTGCCAATGGGTGCTTTATAATTGGGGCACGTGGGAATCTCCCCGTATGGAGGAACAAAACGATGCTACCAGATGATTTTGCCGATTTTATTTCACACCTTACCGACAACGCCAAGTTGAGTGTTCAGCACGCTGATGCAATTGCTCGGGGAAGCGGGAACGCCTATATAGGAACGGAACATCTCTTGCTAGGAGTTCTGGCACAGGGGAGTAGCACGGGTGCTAAGGTGTTGGCGGATGCCGGTGTAACATTACAACGTGCCGAGGATTTGCTCAACATCACTCCTCAGCATGTTGTCGTGCGGACAGGTGCCGTCGGCTTATCTGAGACGGCGCTGCTGACGCTCAAAATGGGCTGGGAGGTTGCCAAGGACCATAACCATGATCACCTCGGAACTGAGCATATTCTCTATAGTCTGCTCAAACAAGATAACGCACGGGCAACAGTCCTGCTTCGCGACATGGAAGTAGACGTCGATGAATTGATTGATGGCCTGGAGGCCCACTTTTCGGAAATGCCAGGGGTAAGTGAGGAAACGACAGCAAAAAATGGCGTCAAACCAATTCGGGGCGGTGCTCTTGCAGCCTTTGGAATTGATCTGACAGCGAGTGCACTCGCAGGCGAGCTTGATGCGATGATTGGTCGTGCCAAAGAAGTAGAACGACTTGTCACCATTCTCAGCCGACGCACAAAAAACAATCCCGTATTGATTGGTGAGCCCGGTGTCGGTAAGACGGCAATCGTAGAGGGGCTGGCACAGCGCATTGTCGCCGAGGATGTCCCGGACCACTTGCTCGACAAGCGCGTCATTCAGCTTGATATGGCTGGTATGATTGCCGGCACGAAATATCGAGGTGAGTTCGAAGATCGCCTCAAAAAAGTTGTTACCGAAATCAAAAAACAAGGCAACGTCATCGTCTTTATTGACGAGTTGCACTTGCTTGTCGGTGCGGGAGCTGCCGAGGGTGCCATGGACGCAGCCAATATCCTGAAACCAGCGCTTGCGCGCGGCGAGCTGCATATGATTGGTGCAACCACGCTCGATGAATACCGCAAACATATCGAAAAAGATACGGCACTTGAGCGGCGTTTTCAGACCATTGTCGTCAAGGAACCGACATTAGGTGAAACACTTGCTATTCTCAAGGGTCTCAAGGGCTACTACGAGAAACATCACGGCGTCAGCATGAGTGATCAAGCACTTGAGTCGGCGGTCTATATGGCGGATCGCTACGTTGCCGATCGTTTCATGCCCGACAAAGCCATTGATGTCATTGACGAAGCAGCAGCACTTATCAGAGTGAAGCAAGGCCACAAACCAAGCAAACAGCGTGAATATCTGAAGGAACTTAAGGGCCTGAACGAGAAAATGGAAGAAGCCGTTGTGCGGGAAGATTATGAGCGTGCTGCCCTCTATAAGCAGCGAATTAGCCAGATCACCGAGCAGCTAGAAGCGGTCCGCGAAGCGCAGGAAGCAAAGAATCCGATTGTTCTCGCCGAGCAAAATATTGCCCATGCCATCGCGGTCATGACCAATATCCCTGTCGAGAAAGTACAGACGAGTGAAGCACGACTTCTTAAGCAGCTCGAATCTCACCTGGGCAGGTATATTATCGGTCAAAAAGATGCCGTGACGAAAGTAGCGCGAGCGATTCGACGAAGTCGCAGTGGTGTGTCGAGTCAAAAGCGTCCGATCGGCAGCTTTGTATTTATGGGACCAACGGGTGTCGGCAAAACGGAACTTGCACGGGTACTGGCGCGTGAAGTGTTTGGGAGTGAGGAAGCGCTGATCAAGATTGATATGAGTGAGTTTGGCGAGAAGCATACGACGAGTCGTCTGATTGGTGCTCCAGCTGGGTATGTTGGTTACGAAGATGGTGGTAAGTTAACTGACAAAATCCGTCGCCAACCCTATAGTGTTGTACTCTTTGACGAAATAGAAAAAGCGCATCCTGATGTGTTTCAGCTCCTCTTGCAACTGCTTGAGGATGGACAATTGACAGATGCTGCTGGTCGCAGTGTCAGTTTTCGTAACACTATCATCATTCTGACAAGCAATCTCGGTGCTGATGCAATGACACGAGAAACGGCACTTGGGTTTCATAATACTACAAGAAAAGAACAGCAGGCGCTCGACCAGCTTCATCTCCGCAATGTCCGCGCTGCACAACATGAGTTAGAAAAATTCATGAGACCTGAGCTCATCAATCGCCTTGATGGGATAGTAACATTTCGTGCTCTTACTCGTCAGGAAGTAGGAAAGATATTTGATCTCCTCATTTCAGAATTGCAAGAACGATTGGTTCGTCAAGGAATTGGCCTGGTAGTAAGTCCGGTTGCAAAACGTCACCTTATCGACAAGGGCTACAGTAAGACATTTGGTGCTCGCCCCTTGCGACGCGCTATCGAGGATGAGCTTGAGCACGCCATTGCTGAGGGAATCATTTCCGGGATTTATCAAAAAGGCGCTATACTAGAAGCACGAGTAGAAAAGGGAAATCTCACGCTTGAACAACGAACCGAATAATCAGTCTGTCAAACGCCACATGGCATTACGAGCGCTCGTTTCGGCGTTGCTTGTCATTGTCTTCGCCTTGCTCTACATCTTTTATTGGCCGAGTTTGTATGATGCGATTCTTGCGAGACAATTTCAGCCGAACGCCCAAATCGCTGCGATCAACAGTCGCTTAAAGCTGACAGATCAAGGGACAAATCTGTTTTATGCCAGTGTTCCTACCGTCCAAAACCAAGATCAATTCAATACGAGTTGTGAATCAACTGAGCGTACGACTGCCATGCTTGGCTGTTATTTCAAACGTCATATATATCTCTATAACGTGACCAACAAGGATCTTGACGGCGCAGTCGAAGTAGCGGCCGCTCACGAGATGCTTCATGCTGCCTATGATCGCCTCAACTATTTTGATCGGATGTCTGTGGACAAGATGGTCCAAGAGCAATACGAAAAAATAAAGGACGACCCCGAGATTAAGTCACTTATGGCGTATTATAGTAAGGCTGAGCCGGGGTCTGATATCAACGAACTCCACTCTATCATCGGTACCACTATCTCATCAGTGTCGCCAGAACTTGAAGCGTACTATAAACGTTACTTTACCGACCGAAGTAGCATCGTCGCACTCAATGCCAAATATACTGCAGTGTTCAAAGAAGTAGAGAGTCAGTCAAAGGCACTTTCGGCACAAATCGAAACCGAAAAAAATGCACTTAAGTCTGATCTAGCGACCTATGACGCTGATCGAGTCCAGCTTGAAACCGATATTGATTCCTTCAATGAGCGAGCAAAAAATGGTGGTTTTAGCTCTCAGTCGGCACTCACGGCAGCCCGCAATGCTCTCCTGGCACGTACTAGCGCACTCAATGCACGACGACTCACCATCAATGAACGAGTAGCTGCTTACAACCAAACTGTTGCAAAGCTTAACGCCCTTTCGGTCAAAGTGGGCGAACTCAACAAGAGTATGAACGGTATCACTACTCCCGCATCGGGGGTATGATAATGGCAAAAACTCGTACGCAATTTGTGTGTCAGCAGTGTGGGGCAGTTTTTCCGAAGTGGACTGGTAAATGCGAACAGTGCGGCGAATGGAACTCGCTTGTCGAACAGACAGCAACCTCCGAAGGTAGCTCAGCAGTAGCTAGGAGCGCAAAGACTGGGAGGCCGCTGACCCCTCAGACGATGCGTACCATCAGCGCCAAGGAGTCAATTGCACGTTTTGGGACGGGAATCACCGACCTCGATAGTGTACTGGGCGGCGGTGTATTGCCAGGAGGTGTAATATTGCTCGCTGGTCAACCAGGAATTGGCAAATCGACACTGCTGCTTCAGATCGCCTCGCACATCTCGGCGACGCTGCCTGTCCTCTATGCAAGTGGCGAAGAATCGGCTGGACAAGTCAAGCTGAGGGCAACTCGACTTGGTGCTGAGTCAGGTGATGACCTGCATTTTATTGCCAGTACCAGTGCTGATGATATCGCAGCGACCATCCGGACTGGTGCATATCGGTTGGTCATCATCGATAGCGTCCAGACTTTGAGCCTCGCAGAGATAACCAGCGCACCTGGCACGGTCAGTCAGATCACCAACTCTGCAAATGTCATCATTCGGGCGGCCAAAGAGTCGGGAGCGGCCGTCATACTAGTAGGGCACGTGACAAAAGAGGGATCGATCGCCGGACCAAAGGTCTTAGAGCACCTCGTCGATGTGGTATTGCAGTTCGAAGGAGATCGATACGGTGGCTTCAAGGTAGTACGAGCAATCAAAAACCGCTATGGATCGACGAGTGAGGCAGCGATTTTTGAAATGACAGAAACGGGTCTGACGGTAGTCAAGAACCCCTCCGCGGCTCTCCTTGCTGAACGGCAAAATGCCGATGGATCGGTCGTCCTCGCCACGCTTGAGGGTAATAGACCAATTTTGGTAGAGATTCAGGCGCTTGTCAATTCGACAAGCTTCGGGTATCCTAAGAGAACAGCAAGCGGATTTGATCTCAATAGGCTCAATCTTTTGATCGCGGTACTTGAGCGCCGCACCAAACTGAACTTATCGGACAAAGACATCTATATCAACGTTGTGGGAGGTCTTAAACTTGCTGATCCTGCTGCCGATCTCGCGGTGGCAATGGCAATTGCGAGTGCTGCTGCCGGCAGACGACTTGATGATGAGCTAGTTGTGTTTGGCGAAGTGGGACTGGGCGGGGAGATCCGTAGCGCTAGTTTGTCAGACAAGCGGATTGCCGAAGCAAAAAAGCTTGGATTCACGCATGCAATTGCCCCTGTTCCAAGCAAAAAGAATTCATTTATTAACGGCGTACAAGATTTACGCCACGCGCTCGTAGACTATCTGAAATAGTGAGCGAATTCGTATAACGAAAGGATATTATTATTATGGAAACAAAAGACATCGCGTTACTCGCTGTCACGCTTCTTATTCTCGGTGAAGTAACGTATCTTTTGGCAAGATTGCCAAAAACATCGATAAAATCAAAAGAACGACCAATATTGATCGATACCTCGGTCCTCATGGATGGGCGGATTACCTCAATTGCATCAACCGGATTCATGGGGGGCGCACTAGTGATTCCGCGTAGTGTGGTCGGTGAGCTACAGTTTCTCGCGGATAATGCCGATGCCGACAAACGTGCCAGGGCGCGTCGTGGACTTGACGTCATTACTGAGCTACAGGCAATGCCGATGGTCACCGTTGAAGTACTCCAGGACGGCAGCAAGGCCCAAGAAGGGGTAGACGAAAGACTGCTCTCACTTGCAAAACAATACACCGCTGTCATCTGTACTATCGATTACAATCTGAATAAAGTTGCCGCCGTTGAGGGCATTCCTGTTCTCAATATAAATGAGCTCGCGCAGAGTTTGCGTATGGCTTACTTGCCCGGCGAGCATATGATGGTAGAACTTGTACAGAAAGGTCAGGATAGCCACCAGGGTGTCGGCTATCTAGCAGATGGGACAATGGTCGTCGTTGAACAGGCGAGCAATCTCATCGGTCAAACTGTCAGTGTCGAAGTGATTCGAAGCCTTCAGACCGCCGCTGGCAAAATGATGTTTGCTCGCCGTGCATCAGATAAATCAATCGCTAAACCGACACAAAGTCGTCCCCAGCGATCTCGTACCCAAGACTCATCGCATAAGATCATCTCACAGAAGGAATCTGTATCACCAAAAAAGATTGGCAAGAATGACCGTGATCAACGCCCATTTGTGCCACGTCAAAAATCATCTCGTTCATTGTCATCTCCTCGTCGTCAGGATAGAGAGAGTGCACTCATCGACTTAGTCGAAAAACAACCTTGATAGATCTGAATCTCAAACCCCTCCCCACTCCAGACAACCGGCCCGCCGCAAACTGATTAGCCTTCGCCTTGGCGGGCCTTGGCCCATCAGGGCCAACTGTCTGTCGGGGGAGGGGTTTAGATTCGGGTAAGCTATTATCTAATAAGTTGTTGTTGCCGAGTCCGTATAATAACCCGTATCGGTGACAGTGGCCGTCAACTGAGTTCCGTGGGGTACGCCGGTGAGATCAACTCCCCACGAGTCGTTACTCGTTACTTGCTTAGTTGCGATAACACCGCTCGGAGATCGAAGCTCAATAGTCATTGGCTTGAACGTCGAGCTGCCCGTGGTACCAAAGTTCATCACCGCCGTCTTTCCAGAGGTAGATAGAGTCACGTAAGGTTTTGGATCTGAGCAGGAGTGAATATCGTCATCTGCCGAACCATCGTAACCGTCAGGTGCGCTAATGATATCCTTTTTGGTGTAGGGATCGATAATTTTGCTCACGCTCAGCTCAATTTTGGCAGCAGTCGGTGTGCAGTCGGTGGCTTTCTTTTTGGAGACGCGGTCGAAAGTAACTTTCGCATTGGTAATACCGCTTGATTTGTTCCAGTACGATGGATACACCTCATTTCCGACGCGTTGGATACCCGATGGGGCCGTAAACCAGTCGCTTCCCTTGGCTTTGCCGCTATCGATGTAGTATTGGGACACCTCCATCATGGTTTTATCATAAATCATGGCAGGAATGAGGGAGTTTCCTTGCCTGAGCGGCGTGGTATCAGGGTTTCCGAGCCATACCGACATAGAGAGGTGGGGAGTGTAGCCAACTGTCCATATATCTTTAGGCACGATCTTTGAGCCAATCTGACCATTGCTCGTACCGGTTTTTGCCGCTGCCTTTATACCTGCTTTGTTGAGTCGAACTAAGTAGTCTTGATTCCAGCCGAGGCCAGCGCGCGCATTGCTATCACCCAATATGTCATTAACGATGTATGCTGCTTGTGGGTCGATCACTTGTTTTGTCTCAGACTTATACTGTTTGATCACTTCGCCAGTGCTATTTGTTACCTTTAGTATTGTTGTCTGTGGCATATACACACCCATGCGCGCGAATGAAGCGATAGCGTTGGTATGATCGGTAAGGCGCGTCCCGCAACCACCTATTGCTGACGAGAGTCCTGCATCTTGGTCTGGCCCCTGGGTACAATAGTCAACATCTCCCATGGCTCGGATTGTTGCCCACGTTTCGTCTTTGCCAGCGATCACCATTGCTTTGATGGCGGGGATATTGCGTGATCTGTCGAGACTTTGGCGTATATTTATGTTTCCCTGAAATTTGCCATCCGCATTTTGTGGCTTATAATTCCCGGGAAACGTGGTTGACGTATCTGAGAGAATTGATCCGCTGCCAAAGTTTGGTTTGCCGTCAGCTTGTTTTTGAAATAACTGTGCATACACAAACGGCTTGATCGTTGAACCAGGCTGGATAAACGCCGTGGCCGCATTGTCTTGCCCAAACCCAGGATAGCCGTAATCTCTACTACCAACCAGCGCAATCAACTGGCCGGTCTCAACGTCTTCTATTGCGGCAGCACCATTGGTAAACCCTGCGTAACTTGGACATGACGCATAGCTACAGTTTCGATCTGTCAGCGTGCCATCAAACATCGCTGTCATATTTGCTTCTAGTTTGCTTTGTGCGGTGAGATCAAGTGTAGTGACAACGGTTAAGCCGCCCTGTCCGACAGTTGCTTTACCAAGTTCTTTTTCGAGTTGCGCTTTGACCATCAGAACAAAGTGGGGTGCTTTGATCCCAGCTAATTGGTCGGCAAGTGGTTGAAGCGTATCGAGTACAGCGACTTTCTTGGCTTCCTCTGCTTGTTCCCTCGATATATATTTCATGTCTGCCATGCTATCGAGGACTTTGTGCTGCCGCTCGATAAGTGCAACATGACCCGTGACATCATACGGATTATAGACAGAGGGGTTATTGGGAATAGCGGCCAGTAGCGCTGACTCGGCAAGCGTCAAATCCTTGGCTGACTTATGGAAATAGGTTTGCGCGGCAGATTCCACTCCGTTGCGTCGACCACCGTAGGGCGACTCATTGAGATAGAGAGTCAAAATCTGGTCTTTGTTGTACATGCGCTCAACCTCGACCGACAAAATCATTTCCTTGATCTTGCGCGGGATGCCGGCAACACCTCGCTGCTGCGCTTCGTCAGGCGGGAAGAATACTTGCTTTACGAGTTGTTGTGTAAGTGTAGATCCGCCTTGAGTAGCATTCCCTTGACTATTGTTTAGAAATGCGCGGAGAATACCCGAAAAGCTAATACCGGGATGACTATAGAAATCTTTGTCCTCGATTGCAACGGTTGCTTGCTTCATATAGGTATTGATGTTGTCACTTGTAACCACCAGTCGATAATCGCCCGCGCCCTTATCTTCCCAGAGAAGTGCACCATTGCGGTCGTAATACTTGATAACCGTCGACTGTACTCGTTTGTCGAGTTCGCCGGGTCGTATTGCGTCTAGGTCCTTGCGGTAGTAGGCGAATAATCCGAGGATCAGTAGCACAAAGAGAAGAACCGTAACGCCGACAATCTTTGCCGCCATAAATAGTCCTTTTTTGCTGAACCAATACTGATAGACTCGCTTCGGGTGGAGTCGGTACAGTATACGTTTCACGGGGTGCTTGGGGAGACTAGCGAGGTACTCTGCTTTTTGCCTCGACTTGACATCCTTTTTAGATCTCCGCCTCGATGCGAGATTTGAGTACACACTTACTTTGCGCGTAGAGGATTTTCTACCTGCCACAATAATAGTACCTTCCCATAAGCATATTGACCCCATTATAGCACCATTTGAGACGTGCGGGGAATGGTTTTTTGTGCTACTATTGACCGGTAAACTAAAGAGAAAGGAGCGCTGACATGACATTATCCGAAGAGTTGTCATGGCGAGGCTTTGTCAATCAAATGACATTTGCCAACATCACCGATTTAGATGAAACAACGCGCACCTTTTATTGGGGCGTGGACCCCAGTGCTGACAGTATGACGATCGGCAACCTCGCTGCGGCGATGCTCGTGCGGCAATTCATCGAGCATGGCTATACACCTATCTTGCTGATCGGGGGCGCTACGGGTATGATCGGCGATCCAGATGGCAAGAAACAGGAACGTGATCTACTGACACTTGAGCAAATTTCTGCCAATAAGGCAGCAATCTCCGAGCAGTACAAGCGTATTTTTGCGGGCAAAAACTTTGAAATTGTTGATAATTATGACTGGTTCAAAGACTACAACTACCTTGACTTCTTGCGCGATATCGGCAAACATGCTCCATTAACTCAGATGCTTGATCGCGACTTCGTCCAGGCGCGTGTCGGTGAAGGGGGAGCTGGAATAAGCTATGCAGAGTTTAGTTATTCACTCATTCAGGGCTTTGATTTTCTCCATCTTTATCGAGAAAAGGGCGCCTCGCTACAGCTTGGCGGTAGCGATCAGTGGGGCAATATGATCGCCGGCACGCAGTTGATTCGACGGATTGCTGGTGGTGAAGCACATGTATTTTCGACACCACTCATCATCAACAAGCAGACAGGGGTAAAGTTTGGTAAGAGTGAAGGAGGAGCGGTTTGGCTGGATCCAGCCAAAACAAGCCCCTACAAGTTCTATCAATTTTGGCTCAACTGCGACGATGAGACCAGTGAAGATCTAGTGAAGGTCTACACACTGCTTGATCGCGATACCGTAGGTGCCTTAATTACCAATCACCAAGTCAATCCTGGCGAACGAGCCCTCCAAAAAACCTTGGCGCGTGAAGTAACCGATCTAGTGCACGGGCGGGAGCGCCGCGAGTCAGTTGAGCGCGTAACAGACGTGTTGTTCAATGGACGCCAACTCGGTGACTTAACAGATGATGATATTACCGCCTTGGCAGCCGAGATACCAGTTGTTGGCTACCAGTCATTGATCTCGGTGCTTGTGAGCGCGGGTGTATGTGAGAGCAACGGCGAAGCAAAGCGTCTGATTGCGGCGGGCAGTGTGATGATAAATGGTCAAAAAATAGCCGAAAACTGCGAAATAACAGATATATCTTTAGTCAAAAAAGGCAAAAATAGTTTTGTCCTTGTCAGGAGTTAACGTGGATAAAGAGCTACAAGTAGCAAAGGATATTGCTGCCAAAGCGGGCAGTGTCATGCGTCAGTATTTTGAGGGTGACCAGCAGCGTGTCAAGAAGGCGGATGGCTCACCGGTGACCGTCGCCGATATCACTATCAATCGGATGGTGATCGAGGAGCTGGCGCGTGAATTTCCTGAAGATATCGTTATCGGTGAGGAAGAAAGTACGGGTGACTACGGCATGGGACGTCGCTGGATATGTGATCCGATTGACGGCACCAAAGCCTTTACATGGGGTACTCCTACCGCACTGTTTTCGCTTGCACTTGTCATTGATGGTGAGCCGGTACTAGGTGTCTGTTACGAACCGATCGTTGGTAAACTCTATTGGGCAACGAAGGGAGGAGGAGCGTTTTGTAATGGCCAGCCGCTACGCGTCAACAAAGATACTCTGGAGGATGGGATACTAGGTACCAGTAGCAGTCATTATCGTATTCGCACTCAGTCTCCCTATCTCGACGAATTACTCAAAAGACGTATTGATATGGCGGCTTTTAGCGGTGCAGTTGCCAAAGCGGTTCGCGTTGCCGAAGGCAGGTTTGTCGGTTATATCGAAGAACTGGTCAATGCGCACGATATTGCAGCCTCACAGGTAATCGTGGAGGAAGCGGGCGGCAAGGTGACCGATTTGACAGGTAAACGCTATGATTATACGGCACCATTCAGGGGTACCATTGTCTCAAATGGTATCATTCATGATGAACTAGTTAATGTTGTCTCACCTGATAGCAGATAACCTAGTGATAGCTACGTGCTCTTCGTACGAGATACACCATACAACGACTAGCGGTGTATGATAGAGAAGTGAATCTCGCGACCACATTAGATCAGATCAAAGGAGTAGGACCAAAAACCGCCGAACAGTTAGCCCGGGCAGGATTGGTGACGGTAGGTGATATTTTGCTTTTTTTGCCGCGCAAACACGAAGATTTCACCAACGTCACTACGATCGCCGATCTCAAACCAGGCAAGGTCACCATCAAGGCGCGATGCGAAAAAATCTCCACGCGGCCCGTGAGGCGAGGATTGCAGCTGACTACAGCGGTATTAGTTGATGACACCAGTAAATTGAACGCCATTTGGTTCAACCAACCCTACCGTACCCAGCAACTGGCGGGGGGTGACGATGAGTTTTACTTTAGTGGTGAGTTTGAATACTCGAGAGGACGCTACCAACTTACCAATCCGAGTGCCGAAAAAGCTGCCGATTTGCCGGTCCAGGCCGATCGGCTTCTGCCAGTGTATCGCTCAGTTCGTGGCCTCAAGAGCCAGATGGTACGAAAAGTCTTGGAGCAGCTGCGACCACTTATGAGTGTGTTACCCGAGACCTTGCCAGAGAGTGTTATCCACGATGAAAAGCTCATGAGTCGATCGGAAGCGATAAGTACAATGCACTTTCCAAAGAATACTGATGACGTGGCCGCGGCACGTGAGCGGCTGGCGTTTGAGGAGTTGTTTGAGTTATTGCTCGCTAGTCAGCTCAACAAACGTGAAAATCAAAAACTAAGCGGCTATCATATCCCTTTTGAAGTAGAGGTGGTCAAACAATTTGTTGCGCAATTATCATTCGATCTTACGAGCGCTCAGCGTCGTGCAGCCTGGGATATTTTGCAGGACTTTGAGCGTGCAACGCCTATGAATCGCTTACTTCAAGGTGACGTCGGCAGCGGCAAAACAGTCGTGGCTGGCCTTGCTGCGCGGCAAGCAGCGAGTAGCGGGTACCAGACAGCGCTTATGGCACCAACCGAGATTCTTGCTCGCCAGCACGCCGAGACGCTTGATGCGCTGCTGAGCCCTTTTGGCATACGGGTCGCATTGCTTATCGGCAGCGTTAAGGGCAAGGCGCGCCGCGCGGCACTGTACGAAGCGATCGCAAATGGCGATGTCGATGTGGTCATTGGGACACATGCGCTGTTTCAGGAAAAAGTCGTATTTCAAAAGCTTGGCTTTGTCGTGATTGATGAGCAACATCGGTTTGGTGTCGAGCAGCGTCAACGCTTACTGGACAAGGCGCATCATCTGCCACATCTGCTCGCGATGACGGCCACGCCGATTCCACGTAGTCTCGCGCTCACCGTCTATGGCGAACTCGATATATCGGTGCTCAATGAAAAGCCAAAGGGGCGCTTGCCGATTATAACCAAGATTATTTCTCCTGTCTCTGCGAAAAGTGTCTACGATGTCGTCGACAAAGAGATAGCGGTGGGTCGTCAGCTCTATGTGATTTGCAGTTTAATCGATGACAATCCGGATAACGACATCAAAAGTGTCGAGGCGGAGTACAAGCGGCTCAAAAACAGCATTTTTAGCCATCGACGTATTGCGCTCCTCCATGGTCGCATGACACCGATCGAAAAAGAACTCATCATGCAGCAGTTCAAACAAGGTGAATATGATATTTTAGTCAGCACGACTGTTGTCGAGGTGGGCGTCGATGTGCCAAATGCGACCCTGATGATGATAGAGAATGCTGAGCAGTTTGGACTCAGCCAACTTCACCAGTTGCGTGGCCGTGTCGGGCGGAGTCACCACCAGAGCTATTGTTATCTGATGATGGGCACCACAAACAAGCCGAGCGAGCGGCTGCGCGAGATAGAGAAGAGCAACGATGGCTTTTATCTTGCCGAGGTAGACATGCAGCTGCGCGGTCCGGGTGAGATCTATGGCAAGGCACAGCATGGGGCGCTGAATTTGCAAATTGCGACACTTGCTGACACCACACTTATTGCACGAGCCCAACATGTCGTAAAGCGGTTTATCGACCGTGGTGAAGATATGGCTAAGTATACCGTCCTTTCTGAGCAAGTTCGGTACTACCAGCGACTGACGACGCTCAACTAGCCACAATAAGCAAACAGCCCCGGTCACCCGGAGGCTGTGTGCCTGCAACGGGTGATCGGGGCTTATGGTACTACTCGTCGTAGCCGAGTCTCGCAAGCTGGTTTCGGAGTGTGGTAGCCTCTGCCTGAAGCCGCGCGATATCCGCGGCTCGTAGGGTATCCCACTTTCCAAACTGTTGAGCGCGGGCGTACTGGATGTCTCCGTAGACGGCCCGAAGTTGTCCCATCAGGTGCTCTGCCTCCACTTGCTTCGGCGTGAGCGGCGTCCAGGGCTTGCTCGCCTCCCTGAATATGGACGCGATGAACGTGACCACGAGCATCAGGAAGATGCTGACGATGATGATGCCGATGATGCCGAGAGCGTTGAGGAACCAAGACATGGAACTGCTCCTTTGAGTAGAGGGTACGACTTCCGTCGCACCCAGTTTTGTGGAATGCACAAGACGCGCATCTTCTCCTGGGGCGGAAAGCTATTTTATATTATATCAAAATGTTTGTGTTTTGTCAACTAATTTAATCCATCTTGATAGGTTGACAATTATAAATATATCCATTATAATATTAAAATTATGACTAAAAATACGTTTGAACAGTATTGTGATATGCGTTTTGATTCCGTTGCCGGCTGCTTAAACGATCAAGAACCGAAACTTTGGCAAAAAAGAGGCTTCGGTATTTTCATCATCGCGGCCTGGGAAATCGACGGTATCCTCAATTGTCTACCGTATTTGTCTAAAGAAGATTATTGGCGCGAGTTCGAATGTGGGAAAGACACGGTGCATCACTTCGGTCTACAGGCCAACATGGAAGATGATGTGAATCAAACTCTTGGGACAATACCAACTGTTGCGGAAGTAGGTGTCGACGGCTACAAAGGCTATGTGCGTGGTTTCACGACGATCTTGCCTCGATGCCAAAAGCCCTTGAGGACAACGTTCGCGTTCGATATGTTCCATTTTCCAGATGACGTTACGCATAATTTTATAACACAACCAAATGAACGTGAAGATGCTATTGCAAGGCTTCGACAAGCTGTAGATGTGATGGCGGCTGCACTATCAAAGGAGTCGCAAAAAGTGAAGCCTGTCTACAACGGAAAATGGAGATAGCTTACTTGGGCACTATTATGCTCAATAGCAACTAAGCAAACAGCCCCGGTCACCCGGAGGCTGTATGCCTACAACGGGTGGCGGGGCTAGGTGGCGGGCATCTTCTCCGCCGAGTAGAAGATCACGCTTGTGGCTTCGACCAGAAGACCGTTGATCCTGCAGACGTCTTGATGCGTAGTAACGAATCTTTTCCTCGGGTCGTTTTCGGTGGAGAAACTGCAGTCACTGATCAGTCGGCCATTGGACCCCTGAACGGTGATTACCACAAAGAACCTGTCCATTAGTACCTCTTCTCGCAGTTCGACACAGATAGGACTTCATTATCTTAATAATAAAGTCGCAAAATGTCAATATGCTCCCAACGTGATTTTAGGCGGCAAGTTTGTTATCATAAGGAGTAATGTATTCAGGCACAACGCTCAACAAAACCTCTGGCGGGTTCATCGGGGTTCATCAAAAAATCGATCGGATTGCACGCCGAAATCTTGACCAACTACCAGGAGTCGGACCAGGATTTCCTGCTATCAAAGAAATCTTGGCGTTTGAGGGTGACAATGGCCCCGATGGCCTGAAGCGCAAGAGTCCCAGTGCCGACGAGCCCTGGCACTATATCGACCCCTCAAAATCCGATGACCGTCAGTTAGTCACAATGATCCTCGACCATCAACACAACCTTATCGAGGCACTGCGCTACAATAATCACGAACGAGCGGCCTTTGAAGCCGCCTGGCTATCGCACGCGATTGTCGACGGGTTGACTCCGGCTCACCACTATCCCCTAGGTGAAAAGATCGAAGAGCTCTGGGGAAAACCAAAGGAAGAGCGATTGACGATCAAGGAAAAGAACTTTATTATCGGTGAGACACGTCTCGAGACACTGAGCAAAAACTGGGAATATTGGGGTGCTAAGGGAGTATTTATGACGCATGCAGCGTTTGAGTTTGGCGTTGCCGCAGCCGCCAAGACCTCTCGTTATCCGCAAAAAGATCTTGATCACGCTTGGCTCGCTCAGGCGACGACACAAGGGCTAGAGCAGGTTTTTTTGGATGCCATGCACGAAGTGTATTCGCTCGACATGTATCATACGTTTTGGAATGAAGGATGGACCACCAAGTTAGCGCGGCAGACGCGGCGGGTACTGTTGCCAACTATCATTCAGGTCGTCATGTTTGCATGGTACGAAGCGTATCGCAAGGCGGAGCTCTAGTACCATGTATATTCGCATCATTGCTGGGCAGTACGGTGGTCGCAAGATCGATGCACCAGACAACTCGCGCACGCATCCCATGGGTGAGCGAATACGAAATGCGCTTTTCAATAGCATTGGTACTCGTATCGAAGGGGCTGAGGTTCTCGATGCATTTGCTGGCACGGGTGCGGTTGGACTTGAGGCGCTGAGTAGGGGTGCCGCAGGCGTGACATTTGTCGAACGTGACAAAATTGCTCAAAAAGTTTTGGCAAAAAATGTGGTATCGCTGGATGCAGCCGAAAAGGTGGAGATAGTCAACACATCTGTCGTAAATTGGCTCACGACGAAATCAGAAAAAAATTACGACATAATCTTTGCTGATCCGCCATACAGCGATCCACAGTTATCCACAGTCTCTCGGTTATTCGCTCTTCTCAAACCTAATGGGCTTATGGTATTATCTTGGTCAGGACGAGGTGAGGGACCAAATCTGCAAAACGGAATTGTTGTGGTGGACAATCGTAGTTATGGAAATGCAAAACTCACCTCGTTCTGCCGTATAGGCTAGGTAACGCTCCGCTGGAGCGTTTTTTGATATCTTTTTGATGCTAGTGGTTGCACCTCTTGAACCAACCTGATGTAATACCTCTATGATAGTTCGTGAAGTTGTTCGTCCACTTGCTAAAGGGTTTCATGATACCCGCGATGTCTGGGCTGATTATTCATCAGAGCAACAGCGCGCGATTATAGAGGCAAATATCGTAACGCTTGGACGATTTGCCGCACGGATCATAGCCGAGACCGCCTATTCTCGGGGCAAATTAACACGTGCTCAGTTTGCTGCGCTTGGGAGCATGCTCGACCTTGGCGACAAGATAGACGGCAAAATTATCCGAAGTGCGGGAGCCGAAAATGCCCTTGGCAAAGTGATTGATCCATTTGTTGATAAACTCGATTTTTTCATGCAAGAATTGCTGCGCGTGCTTCGCGGTGAATTAGACGGAGCGACATTTCTCCTGAGGCTTGGTCGTGATGTTGCTTCGACGTACCTCCGTACCCTACAAACAGAACACGGTGGCGATGGTGCAGCGCAGTGGTGGGGAAAACTCTCGACAGCTGTGCGTTCGGTGAGCTTAAGAGTCGGAGATGCGTATCCGGAGAGCAAAGAAGCACGCTGGGCAAAACACGCCGCAACAGGTATGTTGCTCGGCTCACTCGCGGTCAGTCTGTATAACCATCGGAAAACGACTCGTCACAGAGCATAGGGATAACCGATTCGCTGTTTACAGCTCATCAGCATAGCTATTTATATCTATGGTCGGTTATCCCGCTCCTCCTTGCACAGTTGGCTACTGTGGAGGAGAAGCGGAACGACCCTCTTACTTCGGAGCCCAGATCACGAGTTGCACGAGGTCTCGCATGTCCTGCGAGACCCGCCGCGGCAGTTCCTCTCCCGCATGCCATTTGATCAGATGCCGTGTCATCACAGCACCGAGCGCCACCGCCGGGTAGGCGATGGCACGGCTGGCGCACGGCAGGTGGGCGATGTTGTCGCCGAGGAACTTGCTCTCGTACCACTCGGTGTCGTCGAGCATGTCGACGGCCAGGCACGTGAATGCCTCGCTGCCGATACGCCCGTCGATGAGGAGCCGCACGTCGGGAGAGTCCTGGACGACTTGCCAGATCATCCGGCGGGCGTCCTGGTTGTCGACGGCGCTGATCACGACGGGCGTCGTGATGCGGTCCTCAGCAGTGAACAGCCGCTGATGCACCTCGACCACCACCTGGCAGTCGCCGTATGCCAGGATGTACTCCTGACAAACCTCTACCTTAGAGCGGTAGAGGTCACTCGGCTTGAAGAGGAGCTGGCTGGCGATGTTTCGGTCCTCGACCCGGTCGGGGTCGTAGATGATGAACCGGCGGAAGCCGACGGTCACCAGCGTGGGGATCAGGCTTGCGCCGATACCCCCCGCCCCGATGATGGTAATGGTCCCGACGAAGCTGTCGGGATCGAAGATCCCGCCTTGGTCGGACCAATTCGGAACGAAGTCCTCGTTGCTCACTTGTTCTCCTTCTTGTCGGGGCTGACGAACGCTGGCGCTGGAACCAACCCCATGGGTGGTGTTGGAGGCGTCTCGACGCGGACGTGCCGCGTGATGTCGCTCCTGACTTGCTCCAGCAGCTGCTGGTGGTTGTCAGGGACGACGATGACCGTCATTGGCACGCCGATACGAATCGGCTTGTACTGCTCGAGCCGTGCGACCACGTCGCCACGGTCGTTAATGACGACCCAGATCATCCAGTCGATGGTGCCGACCTTGCCATAGCTATCGGCAGTCTTCAGGTCGGTCGGCGAGCTGTAGGCACTGCTCGCACCGTGGCTGTGCCACTGCATACCCAGTGTCTTTCCCGCCTCGTCGGCACGATTGCCGGCGTAGGCATTGCCAACCGCAGTTGTGTTGGCGCTTACTGGGGTAACCACCTGGTCAGTGATGAAGATACTGCTTTGACACACCACGAACTGATCGCGGGCAACCTGGTCGACCAGCCCGTAGCCATTCACCTCTTTGGGTGTAATACTTTGGGCATACGTGACCATAGTGTCGTAGTCGCTCGATGTAAAGATGAGCTGCGGCACGACCAGCTTGGGCATGTCTTTCGCGGTCAACGGAGCAGAGAGGATGCGCATAGTAGAAGGCTCCTTGTCTCGTGTGGGCCTAGGGTGTAAAGGGTCGAGCACCCCAGGAATAGACCTAGAAAATGCTACTTCTATTATACTACAAAACAACAAAAAAATCAAGTATTCATATAAAGCGAAGGGGGCGCGGTCACCGAAGTGTCCGCGCCCCAAACCCGACGGGTGTCGGGTGATGCGCTCCATTTGTCCCCTAAAGGGACATGTGAGATCCGTCGCTCACTACTGGGGCGTCCTCGTCGTCGTGGCGACAGGATTCTACTACTAGTAGTAGAATCGCCGACATACCAGAGAGGCAGGCCCGTTGGATCTTGAGACGGACATAGTTCCGAACATCGCTGAGTGGAGACGAAACGTCACCGTTTGACGGGTTCCGCACGCTACAGACACTACTACGATGGACGGTCCTCTAACATCACACGATTCCGACGGGACTTCGCTCCTCGGTCCACTCGGTCCTAGCTGGTCCCCTACGACGGGGATGGTGCCGAATGGTGAGGAGGTCTTGGGCCCAGGTCAGCCGTTGGCGACGTTGGTCGTGCCGTCGACCTGCGCGCCGTCGGGGACGGTGTCCTGCAGATCGGCCTCCTTGCCGTTGACGACTGGGACGATGGACTCGACGTCGAACTCGGTGATGCCGAGCGCCGCCGCGGCCTCCTGGAAGGCCCGGCGCAGGTCCGTCCCCGCGGGGAACGTCACGTCGACCCGGATCTTGCCGGGGATCCGGATGGAAGCGGTGTTGAGCTTGTCGGACATGAATCCTCCTGGTTGGGTGATGCGAGGGTGGAGCTACTATGGGGTATCGGACCCGCACAGCATGATAAAGATTATAAACTTTTATTGATAAATCGTCAATAGTTTTTTCAAAAATTATTCACAACTTATCGTTACCTATCTATAAATCTCCTTTCGGCGAGTCCGAGAGCAGGTGCTCTCGGAC
>JBAQIS010000012.1:0-66183 GCA_049288955.1 Saccharimonas aalborgensis (SeqCode) | reverse complement strand
ATACCCGCAAAGTTCTTGTCGAACTTGTCGTCGAAGGTAGAAATGACTTTTTGGTAACGCGGATCACTGGTACCGCCATACATTCCCTCAAAGAGTTCAAACATGGCGCTGCGGTGCCGGGCAAACTCGGCTTGATCGGCGGGGTCAGCACTCCGTTTGAGCGAGCCAAGCTTGTACAAGATATCAAGTGCTTCAAAGTTGGCACCTGCCAAGTTATCGGTCTTGATACGGCCCTCAAAGATCTGGCGCATGGCGTGCATATTTGTACTATCAATACCATTGAAGTTACCTTTGACAATTTCGTTGAAAGTAACGTCATTGATAAACGGTGCAAGGCGTTGGATGCCCGAACCGATCGCCTCACTCTTGACCGAGAGTCGATGGGCGTAGTTGACACCCTTGCGGTAAACGACATTGCCAGAACTATCAAGTTTGACGCTGCCGTCGGGGTTGGTGTCGACAACCTTTGACCCAGTTTCGTTGAGGATGGCCATCTTTTGAGCGTACGAGCCCTCTTTGAATTGAGTAACGATTGCTGCCTCTTTGACATATTCGTCACCAGCATCAAATTCGTGAACGTTGCCACTGTCGTCGACGGCCCGAATAACTGTCCCCTTACCCTTTGCCGCAAGTGACTGGTATTGGCCACTTTCGAGCTTAAAGTGTTTCATCAATTCACCAGCTGCAGCGGCTTGCTTGCCCCACTCACTACGTCCTTCGGAAATTGCACCAGCCAGGACATTGTCTTTGTGCCCAATTCCGGTCGCATACTCATTGAGTGACCTGCCGTCAATAGCGCGGACCTGACCGCTAAAGATTGGCTTACCGTCAGCATCGCGGCGAATCACGCCGTGCTCGTCGCGCTGATGGACTTGGCCATTGCTGAGCAGTTCATCATTGATTTGGTTCTTGAGTCGGTGTTCGGCCTGAGATTTTCGGATAGCCGTGAGAGAGATTCCCTCGGCGGTCTCGAAAGCAGTGGCTGCGAGTTGTTGCATCGCGGGGGTGGCGATGGGTGCGTGGCCCACGCGCAGTTCATCGTAGGCTGCCTCAATCTGTTCACCGGCAAGTTTGGCCCGATCGCCCGCCAGGCGAACGCTTAGCTCTTTTTCGAGCTCTGACGCGTCCGCTTTGATATTGACATGCCAGTTTTCGTCCAAACTATGCTGAATGCGTTGTTTCTCCCGCTCAGTTTGGCGAGTGGCGGTATCGATGCGTCGACCTTCCATCGAGTCGTTAAAGAGGTTGTCATAGGTAGATTCGTTTACTTTTTTCCATGCCTCACGGCGGCGGCGGTTGTAGTTGACATTACGTGTGGTACGATTTGCCCAGTTGTTACGACCCTTGCCGGCGAGTACGCGGGCTTTTTCTTGCTCGGCGCGCTCCTTTGCCCAGTTGCGAGTACGATCCATAATGCCAGCTTTTGGATTATTGACCATACCAGCAATGCGCCCAAGGAGTGACCCGCTAAACTTAATAAGCATTGGTGTAATAGCGACCGGTGCTATCTGAACGGCCATACCGAGGATAATGAGATTAAATGAGTCGGCGTTTTGTATGATGGCCATGCCGGCAAGTTGTGAGCCACCAAATATGACGGCAAATATCGGAAACATCAGGAGCATTGTGGTCAGTAGCTCGCGCCATTTTGTGAAGTATTTTTCAGTATTTGGGAGGATGTAGGCGACAAATGCGAGCGGTGAGACGATGATGAGAACGGTGATGAGCGCCTGTCGAGCTGCCATTACCAGGAGTGCGACGAGAACGGCCATCAAAATACCAACCAGAATCGGTATCAGGAGGTAGAGGGCGCCAGAGAGTGAACCACCGAGGACCACAAACTTGGCGTACAGTCCCAAAGCAGTAACTGCGGTGCCTCCCGAGAGAATAGCACTTGCAACACTTGACCAGCTGAGTGCGGTGATGTTGCCATAGTTTTCGGTAGTGCTCATGGCGTTGAAAATACCAAGGAACATATCGTGAATCGCATAGCCAAGATAATTTGAAACGTCTACTGCCAGTGCGCAGATCCAGTATGAGATGTTTACGAGAACGGCGGTGATAATGAGGCGAGGCAACATTTTTTTGACACCGTAGTTGCTGATACCGACATTTGATATCTGAGAGTAAATAACGACAAGGAAGGCGACGACGAAGAGTGCGTTGGCGATATCTCGTACGATCGCCCACATCCTATAGAGAGAGTTGGTGGTAGAGGTTTGGACTGGGCGGACAGTAAGGAATGACGACAGCGCGCTATAGAGGTGGTCCATGCCGCTTGCTAAGAAATTGACGATCGGACAGATGAACCAACCTAGGCCATTTGTGACCGATCCACTACAGGTGCTGGGGGTGGGAGAACTGGTGTTATTTGTAATGCCGTTAACGATAGTAACAGCGACAGGTGGTGAAGGATTGCTATACTGGCCAGAATTGAAATCATACACAATGTACTGTGCGCTCGTTGCCTTGGTAGGATCTTGAGCTGCGTCAATGATAATCGCTTCACGTTTGTTGGTTTGAGGATTTTGAAACTCAAAGATGTGCGTTCCGACCGGTAATTGGCGGCTATCGCCAGCTTGAATATCAGTAGTCTGGGTGAAACTACCATTATTGTAGGTGATGGTGTTTCCGTTACGGACCGCATCGGCGGCGCTAACGGGGGCGCTAAGCAAGAGATTGCAGGAAAAAACAGCCACAAGGAGACTTGTGACAATCAACACTAAATTCCGCAGGTGTATTCTACCGTGCGGGAGGATGGTGCGCAGTTCCCACATAACCGTATTTATACTACCATTTTTAGGATAAAAAGTCAATGCTTTTGGGGAGATAGCAGTTTGTTTTTTTGAGAGAGATGTGTACACTGAAATCCAGAGGATAAATTATGCGGCGATATGTAGCGTTTACTGGTTTCGGTCTAGCCCTTATGGCTCTCACACTGTTGTCGACTGATACTGCTTCAGCGGCTGCACAGTGTTCCATTTTGCCTCAGTCTGTCTGTGACGGCGGAGTGATGGGTCTGATAAAGTTCGCACTGCAGATTTTGACGGCAGGTGTCGGTATTGTGGCGGTGGGCACGGTTATTTTTGCTGGTATTCTCTACACCAGTGCCGGAGATAATGCAAACCAAGTCAGCCAGGCGAAAACACTTATTACCAACGTTGTTATTGGCGTAATTTCTTATGGTCTGATGGCCCTTATTCTCAACTTCTTAATTCCCGGAGGAGTATTCGGATGATACGTTCTGTCTATCTCGCGCTAAGTCTTATTGTTGTCTCGATCACAACATCATTTTTCGTCGCAACTACCCCTGTTAGTGCCGCTTGTAACAACCCCGATACCCTTCTTGGTGTTCCGGCGTGGTACCGAAACCTTCAAAAAGACGATTGTAGCATTAAGTTCCCCGGGAATGCCGATGGCGACATGTCGCGCTTTATCTGGATGATCGTTCTCAACGTTCTTCAGGCGGCCCTCGTCGTCGTGGCGTATATTGCGATATTCTTCATCATAAAGGGTGGCTTTATGTATATTACTAGCGCAGGCTCAACTGATGGCATGGCAAGCGCAAAAAAAACCATTACCAATGCAATCATTGGTTTGATCATCTGTATTGCTGCCGCGTCAATCGTTAATGCAATCGCGGGGCTCATAAAGGGATAACTATGAATACACTATTTGCAGCGGTCTTTAATTCTACCAACGAAATTGGCTTCAAGGGTCCGACCAAGTCTATAGACGTCAAAAACGACATCCTTTACCCTGTCTATTTTTGGGCAGGTATTGTCGCAGTTATCGTCATTATTGTTGCCGGCTTCTTCTATGTCACTTCTCAAGGAGAGGCGCAAAACGTTGTGCGAGCAAAAAATGCTATCCTTGGCGCAATTATTGGCCTCGCTATCATTATGGGTGCGTTCGTCATCACTAAGTTTGTCGTAGGAGGACTTTAGGAGATGATGAGGACCTTTCGACGTATAATCACTGGAGCGGCGATGATTGCAGGAATACTCGTCGTTGTACCGACGGCGGGGGCCCTCGATCTTTCCCCTATATGTTCAGACCCAAATATTCCCGCAGAACAAAAGGCTGGCTGTAGTGTAGTGGGTGAAAACAAGCTCAGTCAAAACGGCAACACATCTCTCGTTATGAATGGGATCAGAACTGCTTTGATAGCGCTGGGTTCGATCGCTGTCCTCATGATTGTTATAGGGGGGTTCCGATATGTGACCTCACAGGGAGATCCAAGTCACATCAAAGCAGCGAAAGACACCATCCTCTACTCTGTTATTGGGTTGATTGTGGCGATTCTTTCGTTTGCAATTGTTCAAGCAGTAGCAAGTAGGTTTAGTTAATAGTGTAAGGAGTTACAAAAAATGAAGAAGGCATTTCAGGCTATTAGTATCATCGCTCTTGTAGTGGGAATCGGTCTCGTTGTTAGCTCAACAACGTTTGCCGATGACTGTACATCTGCTGCGACATGTATCGGAACGGGTGCAAACACAGCGGGCGGTAGTGGACAGAATGGTGATCTTGGTGGACTCATCAAGACAGTTGTTAATACCCTGTTGTATGTACTTGGTGCTACTGCAGTCCTTATGATCGTTATTGGAGGTATTCGCTATGTAACTTCGCAGGGTGATGCGGCGCACATCAAAGCAGCGAAAGACACTATCCTCTACTCTGTTATTGGGTTGATTGTAGCCATTCTCGCCTACGCGCTTGTCAATTTCGTCGTGACAAATGTCAAGTAGTATTTCATAGGAGCTATTAACATTTGCTCATAACTTTGTTATATATAGAAGTAAGAGTATATTCCAATAATGAAAGGATATTTCATGAAGTTATCTATCAAACAGCATCTCCTAGGGCTTTTGGCAGTACCCGCCCTTGTGTTGAGTGTGAGCTCGGCTCCAGTATTCGCAGCCAATAATATCTCACTGAGCCAGGGTGCCGGCTCTGCAAAGGGTGATGACCAAGCATCCTGTCTCTTTGGAACAGAGGCGGGCTGTACTGGTCAGACCCCGCTCTTCAAAACGATCACTAACGTTCTCCTGTTTATCATTGGTGCTGTATCGGTGATTATGCTGATCATTGGCGGTATTCGTTATACCGTCTCTCAGGGTGATAGCACGGCAATTCAAAACGCCAAAAATACGATCTTGTACGCGATTATTGGTATCGTTGTCGCCATACTCGCCTTTGCGCTTGTCAATTTTGTGATTGGTAACTTTGCATCGGCCAACAACAGTACGACTCCATAATAAAGGCTATAAATAGCCGCTTAATGCAATGCGCCGCCTCTTACCGGAGCGGCGTATTGCATTAAGCGAGCGCACATTGTTCCTGGAGCGCTAACAAAAAAACGACCTGTAATATCTCGGTCGTTTTTTTGTTAGTAAGATGATTACTGGATAGTAATCTTCTTCGCCTGCTCTTGTTTTACCTTTGAAAACGTGATGCTCAGAACACCATCTTTGAGTACGGCAGCGACTTCATCTTCCTTTACGGGTACAGGAAGGGCCAATGTTCGGCTAAATTCGCCCCAATAGCATTCCTGAATGTGCCAGTTGGTCGCGTGACTGTCATCACCGCTACTCAACGTACCACTAATGGTTAAAATCCCGTCGCTGATACTGACATCCAGATCTTCCTTGTTGACGCCGGCTGTTCTTGCCTTGACGATGAGCTGTTCCTCGGTCTCGTATACATCAACTGCTAACTGGCCAGGAAAATCATCCTCGGCTTCCCCCCAGGCAGTATCGTCACCTGAAGATTGAATTGGTGATACAGATGTCTGATCATCTGAAACGCTGTCGTCATTTAAAAATGCAGCAGCTAGTTCGTCCTCGATCAATAGATCGTCGTTTTGCTTACGTGCCATGATATCCTCCACTTTTCTCGCTGGCTTGTTGACAAATAGTCGAGATTTATTATAACTAACCAGCACGGTATAATCAATAAGTACACCGATGAAAACGTAAAAAATACAATGCTCGATATCGTTGGAAATGTTTTAGCACCACACTACTGTTGCTCTTGCGGAGAGATTGGCACTGTTTTTTGTGATTATTGTAAATACGACATCATTTGTGACCCATTTGAGCGATGTATCATGTGTCTCGGGCCCGTCGAGGATCGCGGAGCCCACTGCTCACGCTGCGCTGCACCGTATGTGCGTGCCTGGTGTGTTGCTGAACGTGCGGGAGCAGTTAAGGTCCTTATCGATGCATTCAAGTTTGATGGCTTGAGGGGTGCTGCAAAACCACTCGGTGAGTTTATTTCCAGTGCTCTCCCTGACCTGCCTGACAACCTTGTGATTGCCAGTGTTCCCACTGTATCTACCCACATTCGTCAACGCGGTTATGATCATGCTGCCCTCATAGCACGAGAAGTGGCACGGCAGCGTGGCGTAAAATACCAGGCTCTCTTGAAACGGCGAACCACGACAGTTCAGCAAGGGGCACGCAGGAAAGAGCGACTAAAACAAGCGGAGGGGGCGTTTGAGGCTGCGCGCCATATTGATGGCAGTACAGTTCTTATCATTGACGACATCTTTACAACTGGTGCAACGCTACACTACGCGGCAACAACACTTTTGGCTGCTGGTGCCAGAGAGGTATGGGTGGCGGTGGTCGCTCGTCAACCACTCGACGACCCCGTTTCTCTCTGATATAGTAAGCATACTATGGAGAGGTGACCGAGTGGTTGATGGTAACGGTCTTGAAAACCGTCGTGGGGCAACTCACCGCGAGTTCGAATCTCGCCCTCTCCGCCAGAGAAAAGACACCCGAACGGGTGTTTTTTCTCTGGCGGAATAGGCGCTTAGATTTGAACTCGCGGGCGCGGCGTTAGCCGCGCAAACCGCGAGTTCGTGAAGCGACGCGCAGCAAAACTTGCTTGCTTGTTTTGCAAGCGAGCGGAAATAGGGATCATAAGTGACCGCTATCTCGCCCTCTCCGCCAAGCAAAGTGACCCCAAAGGGGTCTTTTTGTCTGGCGTGATGATGCGCGAAGAATTTCACTCATGCTATACTGTGCACATGGATAGCGATCAGCGTCAGCAAGTTCAAGAACTGCCTAGCGAGGAAGTGCCAGAAGAGGTGCAGCCCATGTCCAGTGATGCCCCTGCTGAGGACGCACAACCGCTCTCACAATCCCCTGAGGCAAGTGACGAGGACGAGGAGACGCTTCTGAGATGGGAGTCACCCGAATATGTTCAACATGAACGCCCGGTAGTGTGGTATATCATCATGGCTGTCGTTGTTGCCGCACTGATGGCGGTTGCTATTTTTTGGATGAACTCAATCTCATTTGCACTGCTTATACCAGTTATGGTGGTAGCACTTCTTGTGTATGTTAGGCGACCGCCAGCCGTCGTGCGTTATACGCTAAGCCGTAAGGGGCTTCATGTTGATGATCGGCTATTCCCTTATGATACGTTCAAATCCTTTGGTGTCATTGTTCAAGGGGGCCATAACAGCATCATATTGACACCTCGGAAGCGATTCCAACTGGCACAAGTCCTGTATTTTCCTGAGGACGTTGGTGAGCCGCTCGTTGATATGCTTGCCGCTCGTCTGCCAATGAAAGAAGCAAAACCAGACCTCTACGACAGAATTACCTCTAAACTTCGTATCTAAGACGGTTTTTGCACCGACAATTCACGTGAACTTTAGTAGTAGTGGTCCATATACCGTGCGGCGATATCTTGTGCCTACCTCTGAGGTATGTTACTATATGCGAACGTATGCACCCGTAGCTCAGCTGGATAGAGCGTTGGCTTGCGGAGCCAAAGGTCGCACGTTCGAATCGTACCGGGTGTACCATAGAAAAATCCCATGGTTTCATGGGGTTTTTCTATGGGCGGCAGGAGATTGCGAGGCGAATTGCAGGCTATTAGCATAAGTGATATCATCAAAGTGATGAAAAATCTATTCTTAATGCGAATTCGCTTATCTACCTACTTTATCTTTATTTTTATCTCGATGACCGTTGTGTCGCTCTTTTTACCGAAAGCAAAGTTTGATTCGGCAGCTCTCACCCTATTCTCCGTTAACTCGTTTTTGTATGGGTTTTATATCGCGCCAATCCTTAGTGCTCAGAAAACTCGTATTGAGGAAATGCATAAGATAGTTCGCGCTGAAGCCAACGCGGTTTTTGCACTTATGATTGCGGTGAAGCGTTTACCAGATGTGGCAAAAGAACACCTTGGGGCATTAGTAAGGGAATACCTAAAGTTGTGCATACGACAACAGAAAGCTGCTGAGGGTGAGGAAAAATATGAAGAAATCATTAGCTATTGCATAGCCTATGGGGGTGAATCTCCCGAAGCGGTAGCTGATATCCTAGATAAGGTAGTCGCAAATCAAAAAAACCGTACGGATTTTTCCATGCAGATTGCGAATAAGGTATATTCCAATGAATGGATGGTGATGTTGGTACTATTTGGCGTTACTCTCTCGTTTATATTGCTGCTTGATACGGGCGAAAACGTCATTTTCCGTGTTCTTGCTGCCCTTGTGTCGACCGGACTTACGATGCTAGTTGTTATTCTTGTGAAGATGTCCACCCTCACCCACAAAAAGGCGAAGCAGATTTGGGACCCTTACAAACGATTACTTGAGACAAACTTTTATCGTATTGACTAAGCACACATCATAAAAAAATGACCCAACGTAGGTCATTTTTTTATGGCGGAGGAGGGGAGATTCGAACTCCCGCTGCAGGTCTCCCCACACTAACGATTTAGCAAACCGTCCCCTTCAGCCACTTGGGTACTCCTCCGTATCGACCATGCTACTGTCGTAGACGATCGCTTCAGATTGTTAATTGAACCATAGTAGTATACCATACCAACACCTTAGCGTATAGAGACATGCTATAGTTGGCTAGTGAGGCTATCTCTCTTTAAACGAGTTTTTGTATGGAACCCAATCGTCACTGGCGGGGTGGTGTTTGTTCTCTATCTCATTCCCTGCCTATTTGCTCTCGATCCCGACGCGGGATGGCATATACGTTCAGGTGGTGACATCTTGTCGCATGGTATCCCTGCGCACGACCTCTATTCTTATACGGCGACGGATTTTCTCTGGATACATCACGAATGGCTCGCAGATGTCATTAACTACCTAATATACCAACTTGGTGGTTTCGTGCTGCTTTCTGTCGTGTATGCGAGCGCATGGACGGCTGCAACACTTGTATTCCTGAGGAATTGGCGATATGGTGCCCTAGCTGTCATAGCTACACTGGCCGTTCTGCCTTACGTTGGAGTACGCGCAACGACATGGACAGTGGGATTCATGGCGCTTTTATCTTGGTTAATTGATAGCTCTCATCGGTGGCGGATTGCAGCCATCCTCGCCCTCTTTCTGGTGTGGGCAAATATCCATGGCGGCTTTGTCCTAGGGCTTGTCTATCTGTTATGGATTACTATTTGGCGTCGGTCGGCGTTACTTGGGATTGCATTTGTCGGAGCAGTTGCTCTGACGGGTGTTACTCCCTATGGCTATCGGATCTATGAGGAAGTATTTCGCACTCTCCTAGATACTTCCTTGCATCACCGAATCGACGAGTGGCGTTCATTTGCATTCGAGCCCTCCATCGTGCCCTACTTGGGCATATGGGCAAGTACTATTGTATTACGGGGGCGAAAGTGGCGGACGATTCCGTGGTTTGATGGCCTACTCCTCATAAGCGCTGTTCTCAGTGTGCGGAATGTCCCACTCTTTGTGCTGATGTCCCTCACTTCTACGCAGCGCTCCTTTAGCACACTTGCTGCTACCCTGCCAAAGAAGATAACCCTTGTCCATCGATGGTTATTGCCGCTCACGCTTAGTATAGGCGGGATGGTGTTGGGAGCATGTCTACTGTACGACTATCAATTTCTGGCTCATCCAGAAAAGACCCAGTACCCTGAGGAGATTGTCGAGAAGCTTCGTCAGCAACCCTGCGAAGGTCGAATCTTTAATTCTTACAATGTCGGGGGATATCTAATCTGGAAACTACCAGATACAGAGGTGTATATTGATGGCAGGATGCCAAGTTGGGAGCTCAATGGCCGGAAATATATGGACGACTACTATCGTATTCTCCGAGATGACACGTTTCGGCGACAACAGTTTGAGCACTATGGAGTCCGCTGCGTTATTTGGGAGGGATCGGACGCGTTTGCTCGCAAACTTCAATCAGAGGGTTGGCAGACAACTCGCGATGAGAGTACACTAGTGCTATTACGCAGGCCAGCGTAATCACTCGACAAAATACACTTTTTTTGCTATAATACGACACAAATGAGGAGATCTAACAGATGAAAAGACAATCCCTGACAAACTATGCTGCGGTCTTAAGTGCTACTGTTGTTGTGGCTACGCTCAATGTTGCACAGGCGTACGCTGTCGGTTCTGTGACTCAAGGGGTGGACGCGGCACACGGTGACCAGCAGCCATCAAATCTTTTTGGAAATGCCGGAGTCTTTTCAACAATCAGCAACGTCCTTCTCTTTATTGTCGGTGCGGTTGCCGTCATTATGATTATCATCGGCGGCTTGCGCTATGTCGTATCTGGAGGCGATGCTTCCCAGGTACAAGCGGCAAAAAATACGATTCTTTATGCGCTTATCGGTGTCATTGTGGCTATTCTCGCCTATGCGGCGGTCAATTTCGTCGTGGCGAGTTTCGTTCCAAATGCCGCAACGAACGGACAGAGCGTTACCGGTACTTCTGCCCGATAATCAGATCATTCTCAATAAAATAGCAAAGACGTAAAAGCCTTTGCTATTTTATTGGCGGAGAGGGGGGGATTCGAACCCCCGATACGTTTGCACGCATACACGATTTCGAGTCGTGCGCCTTCAACCACTCGGCCACCTCTCCGTGGTACTCTCATTTTAACAGAGGCGGGGTGTATAATGAAATCATGGAAGACTCAATCTTTACAAATATTATTAAAGGGGAGATCCCTTGCCACAAGATATACGAGGATGAATACACCTTTGCCTTCCTCGATATACACCCGATTCAGCCGGGCCAAGTACTTGTGGTACCAAAGACACAAATCGCTACTGTGTGGGATATGCCCCCAGATGAATACCATCATTTTATGGATACGGTACTGCGTATCGGCAAGCGGCTGTGCGAGGTATATCCAGATAAAGCAAAAGTTGGTCTCATGATCGAGGGGCTAGAGGTAGATCATGTTCATGCCAAGGTATTTGCCTTTTCGACAAGCAAAGAATACCGCCATCTGCCTGATATGGCGGAGACCCCCGACCATAATGCATTGGCACGTGATGCGGAAAAAATCCGGATTGCATGATCACGATCGTTACTGTCGGCAAGAAGCACGACGCGCTGCTAGCAAATGCCATAGAACGGTATCAAGAGCGCCTAAGCGCTCCTTGGAACGTTCGGTGGGAGATTTTGCCACACAGCTCACTCAACGCGTCGAAAGCCGCTCTAGAAGAGTCTGAGCGCATCTTAAAGCGGGTTAGGCCATCCGATTATGTTATTTTACTTGACGAGAACGGCTTACAGGTCGATTCCCCCACTGTTTCACGTATGCTTGAGCAACAGCATGCTACTTCTTGCCACGTGAGCTTCGTGATAGGAGGTGCTTACGGGGTTTCAGACAAGGTAAGGGAGCGCGCCAATAATGTCTGGTCGCTTTCGGCACTTGTATTTCCTCATCAGCTGGTGCGGCTTATTCTTATTGAGCAGCTTTATCGTGCCCAATCAATCGCAAAGCACACCCCGTACCACCACAGCTAATACCATAGCATTGACAAATAATAAAATTCATGCTAAGTTTTATGTAGTAGGCTAACGAAAAAATACAAAAAATGAATACGACAAAAAGAATTATTACCTCTCTTACCGCGCTTCTTAGTGCATTGTTATCTCTTGGCCTCGTATTTCACGATAGCCAGGCGGAGCGTGCCTTTGCGGTGGCGGTTAGCCGTCCACTCCTTTCGGCATATCATGAATCTGAAACCACAAAACCGCTCGATGAGATCAAGCCGCTTCATGTTCATAGTGACTACAACCCCTTGTTGAGCACACTTGCCAACAGCTTTAATTATCAGCAACCAAGTCTCATGCCCCGTCGGAATAGTCATCACAAGGAGCTATTGCGTATGTTTGAGGTAGGCAGCAGACACGCGTTTGATAACGCCAATCTCCCTATAATTGACTAGAATCAGAACTATCTTCTGAGATAACCTGGAGTTCGCGGGCGAGCCGTTCGACGAGGGAATGCTTGGCTTGTAGCTGTTCGCGTGATTGCTCCACGAGCTCGGGGGGAGCTTTTGTAATATATTGATCGTTCGCTAATCGTTTTTCGAGCGCTTCACTTTCGGCACGTGCTTCTGCTAATCGTTTTTCGAGATTGGTCTGATGTTCGTATAGTATCTCAGGGGAAATGTCGAGCCAAGCATCACGACCACTACTAGCGAGACGTAGACCCCGGGCCTGATCGACGTGTTCAACGGTTTCTAGTTTGGCAAGGTGTTGGATGAGGCCAGCGTTGTCGGCCACAAGAGAGTCATCCATATAAAGCAGGCTATAGCGCTCATTGCCTGGTAGTTCTGAAGTGACATAGCGTGTTTCTGCCACCAGTCGTTTGAGACGCCCAAATTCGGCTGCTTCAAGTTCATTACACTCCTTTTGTTCTGGCCATGCGGCACCAGCGAGGACATCACTATGCCAATTGAGACTTTGCCAGATGGTTTCGGTGACGAAGGGAGCAAACGGATGCGCCAGACGTAAGCTAGTGTCCAACACCCAGGTGAGCATTGAGGTGTGCTTCTCAATCTTGCTAACCTCTATATACCAGTCAGCAACGTCGTCCCAAATTACATGGTAGAGAGTCTCGGCGGCTTCTGCGAAGCGGTAATCATCAAGCTGTTGTTCGATCGAGCTGATTGCTTGGTTAAGTCGGTGGATGATCCAATGATCAGCCATCGAATGTGGATCTGGGTGAGGAGTGGGCTGCGAATCCCCTACTTGACCCTCAATGAATCGTGCAATATTCCACAATTTGTTACAGAAATTGCGTCCGGCAATCACCTTACCCCGACTAAATGCTTGATTTTGAGCGGCGCTACGGCTAGAGACGATCCCCATGCGTAGTGCGTCAGACCCATATTCACTGATTGTTTCCATGGGGTTGATAACATTTCCCTTACTTTTGCTCATCTTGATGCCCTTTTCATCAAGAACAAGGCCGTGCAGGTAGACATGGCGAAACGGGACCTGTCCAGTTCGGTAGAGGCCGAGCATGAGCATACGGGCGACCCAGGCAAAGAGGATATCACCTGCTGTTTCCATGACTGCGTTTGGAAAATAGCGAGCGAGCGGTCCATTAGTCAGATAATCAGTGGTAATAAATGGCCACTGGCCACTGCTAAACCAGGTATCGAGCGTGTCTTCCTCACGCACATATGTTGTGCCATCTACATCAATATGCGTTTCGTCAACACGTCGATCGAACAGCCATGTGTCTGGATCGGTTGTTGAGTGAAACATGGGAATTGGGATGCCCCAAGGGATCTGACGGCTAATATTCCAGTCACGAAGTTCCTTGAGATAATTGATAACCACTTGTGCTTTGTTGTGAGGGGTAAAGGTTATCTCACCTTTCTCGATAGCTGCAATGGCGTTCTTGGCAAGCTCTTGCATCTTTACAAACCACTGTTCCTTGACTAAGGGTTCTATGATGCTGCCGCACTTATAACAATGTCCCACGGCATGTTCGATTTCTTGTTCGCCCCGCAGTGCTTCCTCAATCGAGAGCGCCGACAATACTTTTTTGCGAGCTTCTTCGGCTGTGAGCCCAGCGTACTGAGGCGGCACGTTTATCATAGTGCCGTCGTAGTTGATGACCTGGATGCGCTCGAGCTGATGACGCTCGGCGATAGCGAAATCATTTGGATCATGAGCTGGAGTGATCTTGACGGCCCCGGTACCAAAAGACCTATCCACGTAGTCGTCGGCAATAATGGGGATTTCTCGACCGATCAGGGGTAATTGCACTTTTGTACCGATCAGGTCCTTATAGCGCTGATCATCGGGGTGAACAGCGATAGCGGTGTCACCAAGCATTGTCTCGGGGCGGGTTGTTGCAACGATGATCTCCCCCACCTTGTCGAGTGTTGGGTAGGCAATGCTCCACAACTTCCCTTTCTCGTTTTTATGAACTACCTCGATGTCGGCAAAGCTTGTCTGATGTTTGACACAGAAGTTTACCATTCGTTCGCTGCGGTAGATCAACTGATCTTGCCACATCTTTTCGAAGGTATCGTAGACACTATCAATTACTTTTTTGTCGAGGGTAAAGACAAGCGTATTCCAATCGACGCTGGCGCCGAGAGCCCGGAGTTGGAGTTCCATGTTGCCGCGCTGTTCGTCGACAAAGTTCCACACCTGACTATATAGTTGTTCGCGTGTGTAATCAAAACGCGTTTTCCCCTGTTTCTCAAGCTCTTTCTCGTACACCACCCAGGTTTCAAAGCCAGCATGGTCGGCACCGGGGATATACAGGGCATCATCACCTCTCATGCGGCGGTAGCGAATCAGGATATCTTGCAGAGCGCTGCCAAGTGCATGTCCAACATGCAAGTTGCCATTGGCGTTTGGTGGCGGCATGATGATGCTGTAGGGTGTCCCCTGCCCCTTTGCCTTAAATACTCCCGACGACTCCCAGAGGGCATAAATGGTCGGCTCGTAATCATTGGGAGTGTAGGTTTTTGCGAGATTCATGGATGGTCTGGTCATTCTTTCATTGTTTTCACGCGAAAAAACATCAGCAAACTCACCAGAACTTTTCACGTGAAAAGTCCAGCGTGTTATCTCTACCTCTGTTATCTCCGCGTGTTTGTGTTCACACCTAGTATAGCACAAACAATGTATAATAGTTACAGACATGATTGTTGCAACACCGTGCGAGAGTAGAGTAGACTGGGACGAGTTTGTTTCGGTGACGAATGGTCACCCTTTGCAACTATGGGGCTGGGGAGACGTAAAGACGGCACATCATTGGACGGCACATCGTATACTTGTCAACGACGGGTCAGAGGTTATCGGTGGTGCTCAGCTCCTGGTGAGAAAACTACCTGGGGCGTTTCGTCGCTTTGTCTACATACCACGCGGGCCAGTTAGCTGCACGGGAAGGGAAGCAGATACGCTCAATGCCCTTGCCTCATACGTACGGCACCATTTGCCCGGAACAGTCCTCAGTGTCGAGCCAAATACACGTGAGTTTCCTGATATAAAAGGGTGGCGACATTCAAATCGAACGATTTTGATACCGAATACGCTTGTCCTCGACCTGACACGCACCGAGAGTGAGCTTCAGGCTGATATGACAAAAAAGACTAGGCAGTACATCCGTAAATCTCAGCGCGCGGAACTTGATATTCGTCTGGTTGCCACCGATGATGAGCTGGCTGATTGTTTACAGATCTATCACGAGACAGCTAACCGTGCTGATTTTGCTCTCCACAGCGACGCCTATTATCGGGACGTTCACAATCACCTCGGTGACGCCTCCCTCATCTTGGCGGCGTTTCACGAGGGAAAACCGATTGCATTTCTATGGCTCGCGGTGAGCAGGGAAGTGGCATTTGAACTCTATGGTGGTATGAATGACGAAGGACAACAACGAAGGGCGAACTATGCGCTCAAATGGCAGGCGATCTCTATTTGCAAACAGCGCGGAATCATGCGCTATGACATGAACGGACTCTTAAATGATGGAGTGAGCGCCTTTAAAAAGGGCTTTGCAAGTCATGAAACGATGCTTGCCGGGACCTACGATTATCCATTGTCGCCACTCTATGCAATTTGGAACCGAGCACTACCGATAGCAAAAAAACTTGTTCGCACTACTGGAAAGGTGTTGAGAAGACCCTAAAACGGCAGAGGCTGTGTCGTTACAAAATGCGAACGGCGCCCTGTCGGTAAACGATAATCTCGCCAGCACTGTCGAATCCGATAATTGTTGACGGAGGTCGGTCGCCAAGAGGACCGATATCGACATAAAAGTCTATTTTCTCACCGAAATAGTCGATTGCTTGGTCGATACTTTGTGAGGTAGGCGCATTTGGTGTGTTTGCGCTCGTTGTCATAAGTGGGCCGGTCGTAAGTAAAAGCTTCTGAAGATCAGAGTGTGCGGGAATACGTGCCGCCATGTGTTCTTGCCCGTCGCTAAGATATGTCGGAAGGGAAGTGGCGCTCATTTCCACGCTTACGGCATTTGGCCAGAAGCGAGCTGCTTTTAAAACTTCTGCCCGAGGGAACCCTAGTGCGATGAGCTGATCTGTAGTTGCGGCTATAGTGGTGCCCGGTTGTCGAGCGCGTGACTTGAGATGGTAAAGGCGAGTGATTGCAGATTGACTGTTAGCGATACCTACCAACCCATACACAGTATCTGTTGGCATAACGCCGATAGCGCCGTCCTTTAATAGATCGATAAGACGAGGATCACTCAGTGCTGAGATCCGCAGTGCTGGCATGGTTAGTCCGCCATTACCCATGAAGTACGGGTCATTGATAGTGAAGGAATCACCTCAAGTGACAAGGGATCTGCGGGAGGCATAGTGGTGGCATGAAAATAGCCTAAGGTAGCGATCATCGCTGCGTTGTCGGTGCAGAGGGCAAGAGGAGCGTACTCGATCTCGATCGGAAGCTGCTCTCGCAGGCGATCGCGCAGAGGCTGACAGGCCGCAACGCCACCGGCAATGACGACTGAATTGGGCAGATACTGCTCATAGGCCGCCACCGTCTTATCGACCAAACACCGAACTGCCACTTTTTGGAAACTGGCTGCGATATTTTGTCGTTGAAGGTCGTTTAACAGCCCTGGGAGCTCGTGGGAGGGAAAAGTGTGATCTTTGCCTACTTCACGCTGAGTTGCCCTCAGAACGGCTGTCTTGAGGCCAGAGAAGGAAAAATCATAGGTGCCTTGAGTCCGAGGAGTGGGAAACTGATAGGTTGATGAATCACCAAGCAGTGCCGCCTTGTCGACCGATACTCCTCCGGGGTAGGGAAGACCGATCATCTTTGCCACCTTGTCAAATGCTTCTCCGACTGCATCATCCATGGTTTGTCCTAGTAGTTCGTATGTTCCATGACCATGAAATAAAACCAGTTGCGTATGACCACCAGATACGATGAGCGCTAATAGAGGAAAAGAAGGCTGGCGAGTGGGAAGCGAGAGCTGCGGTGTCATGGTTGGTGATTGCTCGGTAATGAAGTTGGCATAGACGTGCGCCTCCACGTGGTGAATCGGATACAGCGGCTTGTTATGGATAATGGCAAGTGTGCGAGCCGCCAACGTACCAACCAAAAGAGATCCAACTAGACCAGGTGCGTAGGTGACAGCGATCGCATCGATATCATCCCAGCTACAGTTGGCATCTGTCAAAGCCTTGTCGATGACGGGGTTGATTGCCTCGATATGACTGCGAGCCGCAATTTCCGGTACAACCCCTCCGTAATGGGCATGAATATCGATCTGTGATTGGACGACATTGGATAGCAGATGAAATCCATCCTCTACAACGGCGGCAGCGGTTTCGTCACAACTACTCTCGATTCCTAGGATTCTCACTAGAGATGAGTATAACATCTTTTTCTGTCTCACGGGGTGGTAAAATAGAGGTATGAAGCAGACGGCAGTCAAACTTGTGAGGCGTGTTGTATCCAAGAGGGCGATTAGCCGACTTGAAGACACATATCGAAAGAACCGCGCTCGGCTGCTTGGTATGCGTTATGGTCATCCGGCCAAACACCTCCGAGTAATTGCCGTGACGGGAACGAACGGAAAGACCACAACAGTCAATTATCTCAACGAAATTCTCAAGGAAGCCGGTTACACCACTGCTATGTTTAGTACGTCGACGATTGAAGTAGCGGGTGTATCAACACCAAATGACCTCAATGCCACCGTGGCTTCAACAGGGCGAATGCAGCAGTTTTTTCGCGACGCAAAGCGTTCTCAGGTAAACTTTGTGGTCATGGAGTTCCCTAGCCACGCCATTCATCAGCACAAACTCTACGGAGTACCGGTCGAAATGGTGATCATGACTAATCTCACCCAAGATCACCTCGACTACCACGGCACAATGGAGACGTACGCCGAGGTAAAGGGAAGGTTATTTGCGATGGAGCCGCAATACATTGTGCTCAACCGGGATGATGCATGGTTTGAGTATTTCAACCAGTTTCCGGCAGCAAGCCAAAAGATCACCTATGGCAAGCATGAAGAGGCCGAAGCCCACATTGACTCAGTCACCCTCTACCGCAAAGGCACCGAAGCCGTTGTTACTGTTGATCACCAGACAAAATTAGAACTTGCTACCAATTTGCCTGGCGAATTCAATGCCTACAACATGACGGCAGCCGCAGCCGCAGCCTATTTGCTTGGTGTGGAGCTTGACGATATCGTGGAGGGAATTGCCAATCTTGAGTTTGTGCCGGGCCGTTTTGAGCGAGTTGCCGAGGGACTGCCCTATGATGTCATCGTTGACTATGCGCACACACCTGATGGGCTGGAAAAACTACTGACAGCAGCAAGGGCCATCACCAAAAATCGCGTGATCCTCGTATTTGGTGCCTGTGGTGACCGCGACAAGAGTAAACGCCCTCTGATGGGTGAGATTGCCGCTAGACTGGCCGATCGCATCATCCTAACTGATGAGGAGAGCTACAACGAAGACCCTGCTCAGATAAGAGCGATGATTTACGACGGTATCGAAAAAACAAAGGGCGGCGCGATGAAGACCACTGAGATAGATGATCGGCGCGAAGCAATTGCCAAAGCACTGGGGGTCGCCACCAAGGGCGATACCATCCTTATCACTGGTATGGGACACGAAGTCTACCGCATCATAGGTGGTAAACGAGTACCGTGGAATGATGCGGCAGTAGTACGGGAATTACTTGGCAAGAAGTAAGTAGGAGCTGAGTATGTTAGCCACGAGGCGTGAGCCAGTGATCAGCAGCGGTATCCTCGGTTATTGTGGTAGGCTCGTCATTTCTACGCTTACCAAAGCCGGCGACCTTGACCACTTCGGCACCAACTTTACCTTCTGGGCCGCCCAGATCATCTGCGAGCATTTCACGCAGTGCGTCAATCTCGTCAGGGTTGCCTGACGCTAGCTCGGCTAATTTTCGAGCTGCTGCGAGATCTGCCTCGGTGAAGGTATTTGTTTCGGTTGTGTCTGTGGTGGGGATTTCTTTATTCATGACATGATGATAGCATAAACATTACGATATGTCAATAAGGTGAAGCAGTATAGCTAAAACCACTGGCGTCGTTTGAGCCGGTAACTCAAACTTACAGCGGCGCGCTGACCGATTTTTTGCCAACGACGATAGGCTGATGGATTCACCACGAGGTCATAACAACCGATATAATCAGTCACTCTCTTGTTGAAGCTCGTCTTGAACCTTCCGATGCCATAAAAGGGATGAGCCGTGTCTTGTATATCGCCGCTATGCGGTGCGCCGCAGAGGTCGTACTCGCTAACGCCCCTCACTTTCATCCACCTGATAATCTCCCACTGCAACAAATGACTGGCGCCATAGACAGTGCGTTCGCGGACTGAAGCGCCATCCTTATAGAGGCCCTTTTTGCCCAGGTATATGCAGTAGGCGGCCGCCACGAGCCTAGACTCGTGGTAAGCAAAGAAAAGTTGCCCATGATCGGCATCTGCTAGACGTTTCCAAAAAGCGGAATAGTACTGATAGCTCTTGAGGGAGCTCTCGAACCGACCTGAGGCGGTGCCGCTAAGGAGGGCGAACATCTCGCGCATGGTTTGCTCGGTCAGAGAAACTGGGGTTACGGTCACACCGTCGCGCTCGGCACGGTGAATGGCATGTCTGCCTTTTTGATTGAGTGAGGCCATTATTTCGTTCTCGGAGCCAGAAATATCAAGTAGTACCGTCGAAACATTGGGCTGGATGGCTGCGGTGTGAACCAGCCCAAGCGTGCTGAGGCGCTCACGGAGTGTCTCGGTCTCGAGGAGCTCGGGCTCAAGTTTTACAGCAAAAACAGATTGAGTGCGTGCCAGCTGACGGAGGGGATCGAGTAACGATGTCAATTCAGTTTCATTCACGACGCCGGGGCCCTTGGGAATATACCAGTAGTTTCCGAGTAGCGGGACGCGCTTTTGGAGTACCGTGACAGCAAGGCCTTTCACCATGAGATAGCGGGGAAGCCATCCGTTGAGACGCTTGGTTTCAGCCAATTCTCTTAGTTGAAATACGTTCCCACCATCAGGATTACTTGAGAGGAGCGAGTCCCATCGTTTGATTTCTTCAGTAGTGGCGAAGCGTGCATCCATATCATTAGTATAACAGTCGATGAGGAGCACATTGACAAAATAGCATAAGTGTGATAGCATACCTATATCAGATATCACTAACACAAACAAAAAAGGAATTACGATAATGAACGAATATAACAAACCAGATCAGGGCGCGCTGCCGCGAGGCGGTACGATGCTGCTCGAGAAAGCGGATCCAGTACCTGAGACGGAAACAAAAGGTGAAGGCGTCCCACCAGTGCCACCACGCGAAACAATGGTGGATGGTGCAGACGACAACAATGCCGCATTTGAGGAAGTAATTGCTGGGGGTATGCCACCTGAAGAGCGAGCAAATTTTGGAAAAGATGTCTTGGACACGTTTGCTGCCGAAGCTGCTGCTGATCTAGAAAATGACTTGGGTATTGCCGACGATGCTGGGGCCGAAGGAGACTTGTCAGGAGGAGATGGACGCCAGGGCGCTGATGTTATTGACCTCGCTGAGTACCGACAACGACGAGCAGCGGAAACAGCACCTGTTCTTGGTAGTGATGCAAGTGTAACGGATATAGCGAATGCACCAAGCATGCGTGGTGACGCTCCAGAGGATCATGAGCCGACGCCAGTTGCCTAAAGAGCACATATGACAGACCAAAAAACGGGGACTATCCCCGTTTTTGTTTGTCGATTGCTTTTATTATTGCTGCGGGTGTGAAAGGAAATCAATTTCCTTGATGATATCAAGTAACGCTTGGGCGCGACGCGCCTCATCGACAATCGCCTTGGCTGCTTCGTGCGCTGGGGCGATAAGCGTTTTGTCGTCGGTTGAACGGATAAGTAAGAGGTAGGTATCGAACTTCTCCTCTGGGGCAAGAGCGAGTTTGTCGACAAGCGGTCGTAGCTCGGTGATTGCCTCTCGCTTGACGCTATCGAGGTTATCAGATGGAGTTGGCATAGCGAGCGGCGTAGTAGGATCGGTAGCTGGCGGAACGGGTGGTTCCACTGACGCCGTCGGATCATCGGCAGCAGGAGCAGCTGGCATTGGAGGTAGCGGTGGGATCACCGGTTGTTGTGCGGCGGCATCGTCGGCCTCACCGCTCACACCTGCTAACACTTTAGCAAGTTCCTGGTCGTCACTAATTGATTGCTGCAGTTGCGGTTTAATATCCATACCCACCTCTGATAGTTAGATTATTCTTATGCTTACTTACTACATACTGTATCATAGAAGGAGAATAACTCGCAAGACGAATGGTGGGAAAATGCTTGACGACGTAAATGTTTTGAAACAACGCGATGCGAAAGGGCTACTTGAGGATGCGGCTGCACTGTGTCAACAGGTTTCGTATCAAGCTGTTATAGAAGATAGTGAGCACGATGGCCGACATATCACACATGTCGTGGTGGCAGGTATCGATGTACCTGCACTGGCGGGTGATTTGGTAAAGACGATGTTGGGGGATCAGCTCACTGTTCCGTATGAGGTAGTGAGAGAGCATACATTGCCAGCATCGGTGAGTTCAACGACGCTTGTTGTTGTTTGTAGCTATAAAAACGACAGCGACCAGGCGCGTGCGTGTTTGGAACAAGCGTTGGCGCATCATCAGCGTCCGCAAGTGGCCTTGATTGCAGCAGAAAAAGAGCTTCTAGAGAGGGCGGCGACTCACCACGTTGCGCGCGTCGCACTATCACCTGAAGGAAGGGCGCAACTGAATGTGATTGTCATCGCTCGGTCGCTCCTGCGCATCTTGGTTCAGTTTGGTGTTGTGCCCGTTAGTACCTATGATGCACTTGAGCGAACAAAAGCGTTTTTGGCGCACGAAAGTGACCAGTGGAGCAAGGAGACAGTGATTCAACATAATTACGCTAAACAACTTGCCCTAATGGCTGTCGGTAAAACACTGGTATTCTACGCTCCCGAGACGTTTGGTTTTGTGGCGCACGCCTGGAAGAATGCTTGGAACAAAACTGCCAAAAATATCGCATTTTGGAACACGTTTCCGGAAGCGGCCTATGGTGAGCTACTGGGATGGACATCTCACCCCATTGAGAAACCATTTGCCATTTTTGATTTGAGAAGTTCACTCGAGAGCACTCAGGCGACAAGAGGATTTGATGCGACAGACAAACTATTGAGCGGCCGCCGTCCCAAATCGACATCTGTCTACTTGCCGGGGGAGACACTTATGGAGCAAGTGGTGGCGGGCTATGTACTCGCTCAGTTTGTGAGCATATACGTTGCTATCCTCAACAATGCTAACCCATCGGACGATACGCTGATCGAGCGCTACCAAAAAGAGATCCAGGGCAATTAGTGATTTAGTGAAATGAGTCTCAAACCTCCCTCCTCCGGACAATCGGCTCGCCGCTAACTGATTAGCCTACGCCTTGGCGAGCCTTGGCCGTCACGGCCAACTGTCCGTCGCAGGGAGGTTTTGAGACCCAGGTTTAGTGATATTGACGGAGTGATTCAATAGTGTCTTTTCGAGCAGCTCGTAGGGCTGGGTAGAGGCCAAAGACAATGCCTACCCCTGTCGACATGGCGAATGCCGCCAGAGCGGTCGACCAGGTGATAGCGGGAGCAAAAAATAGAAAATTACAAATGATGAACGCTGCAATGTAGCCGAGCAGATAGCCAAAGAATCCGCCAAGCAGGCTGATCATGAGGGACTCGATCAAGAACTGAGTGATAATCGTGTGGTTGCTGGCGCCAACTGCCTTACGGATACCGATTTCACGAGTTCGTTCGGCAACCCCTACAAGCATGATATTCATAATTCCAATGCCGCCCACCAGAAGTGAGATGGCGGCAATAGCGGTCATTACCTGTATGAGGGCGCGGAATAATTGGCTCGTTGGCGTGCCGATGTCCTTGCCCGTCACGATGGTGAAATCTTCTTCGCCTTGATGGTTCCTCCGCAGCGATTCACTAATAGCCGAGGTAAGACTCGAGAGATTTTGAGGAGAGTCGGCCTGGACGTTGATTTGCTGAATTTGTGGTCTGCCCTGGTGAAATTGTTTACCGCTCGTCAGACTAATGAGGGCGGCATGATTAAAGTCGACGTTGTTGTAATTGATCGGATTTGGAATTGTATCGAGAACGCCGCTGACCATGAAACGCTGCCCCCGCAAGGTAAATGTCTGGCCGATGGGGCGTTCGGTGCCAAATAGGTCGATAGCGAGTTGGTGTCCCAGGACAGCGGTCGGAATAGCCGTGTCGGAGTCGATAAACTGTCCTTCCCGCACCGATAGTTTGCTCACCGTAGTAAAGTTAGTTGTTGTGGCAACAACAACAGTATTGCTTACCGACGTTTTTCCCGCCGTGAGCGTTCCTTCAATTGTCATAAGAGGAACAACGGCAGCAGCGTGAGGAAGCTGTGAAAGTGTTGCTACATCCTCCTCAGTGAGGGTGCTTGTACCAAAGGCAGTTTGCGCGACAGGGTTGGCATAGGAGTTGATATCTCTGAGTGTTGGTGCGCCAGGACGGATAAGGGTGAGGTTACCACCGAGTGCCTCTACTTGCCGATCAATGACGCGACTGGCGCCGCCGCCGAGTGCCAAGATAGTGACAACACTGGCGACACCGATGGCAATACCAAGGGTAGTGAGGATGCTACGACCCCTGTTTCGTCTGAGTGAACGATAGGCATTCTCGATATGATCAGTGAGCATCATGATGCTTTTACCTTCTTTTTTGTCGCTGACTTGCGTGGCTTTCTTTTGCGTGCAGCCTTTTTGGGTGGGTCATCTTGCGTCGGTTCTGCTGGGACTATCTGCTCTTCACGAGCTTTGCGGTTGAGAGGAATAGAGACCGATTCCTCATCGGCGAGTTGTACTTTGATCTTGATATCACTGGCAATTTTGCCATCCAACATCTTGATTACTCGGCTGGCATAGCTTGTGAGCGAGGGGTTGTGGGTCACCATGATAATCGTGTTTCCGCGTTTATGAAGGTCAGAGAGTTCTTCCATGATGACATGACTACTGCGGCTATCGAGATTGCCTGTTGGCTCGTCCGCCAAGATAATCGAAGGCTGGTTGACCAATGCCCGTGCAATAGCAACGCGCTGCATTTGGCCACCAGAGAGTTGCCAGGGCATGTAGTATTCGCGTTCGCCAAGGTGAAAAGTTTTTAAGATTGCACTAGCAGCTTCGAGGCGTTTTGTGCGTCCGATACCTTTATAAGTGAGGGGTAAGGCAACGTTTTCGAGTACCGAGAGGCGGTTGATGAGATTGAAGCTTTGAAAGACAATTCCTATCTGCTGAGAACGGATGCGGGCGTGTTGTTTGCTCGAGAGGCTATCGACTGGCTTGCCGTCGAGGAGATAGTCACCCGCATCGGCACGGTCGAGCAGTCCGATAACGTTGAGAAGTGTTGTTTTGCCACATCCGCTAGGGCCCATGATGGCAATGAACTCACCTCTGTCGATTCGCAGATTGACGGTATCGAGTGCATTGTGCTCAGCGTCGCCAATTCCATAACGCTTTGTTAGCGCCCTGAGTTCTATGACTGGCGTGGTGGAATTTTTTGGCATCTGGAGCTTAGTATACGGGCGGGCAAAAAGAGAATGCAAGCGGAATGGCGAGGTTAAAAATACAACTGCTATACTGGGATGGTATGGAGAGGTGACCGAGTGGTTGAAGGTGAGAGCTGCCAGTCGGCAGCTCGCAAGATGATGTCACAGATGGGCTATGCACATCTGCCTGACTCATGGGGTCGCGGAACGTGACCACGCCTGGAGGACGTGCCCCGATGGCGTACGGACTCAGATGGTACAATCGATATATACGGAGAGGTGACCGAGTGGTTGAAGGTGCACGCCTGGAAAGTGTGTGTGCGGGGCAACTCGCACCGTGAGTTCGAATCTCATCCTCTCCGCCAAGCCAAAGCAATGCGCGAGCAATTTCCACCAACACACGATCACGAACGAAAGCAACGTTTTAAAGACCTGCTTGTGTTTGAGGTGATGCAACCTGATGGTCGGCAGCTCAGCGTAGATATGTCGGCGCCAGGTGGATATGGTGATTTCGCATTTACCACCAGGCCTACTGACCGTCCTGGGGGCAGGGAACATTTCTTTATGTACTGGCTTTCGGAAATGGAATTATTTTTGCAGCTTTTTAAGCGGATGGCGACTGAACGTGGTATGGGTGCATTTGAGCAAGATATCGAGCACATTAGAGGGATTATGCGAGAGCTTTGCGCAGCGGGGTGCCACGAAACAACTCAGGGACAGGGACGTGTCGATGCGTATGATATCCGGGGCATTATGCGACCAGAGGGTGGTTCTCAGCGTGTCTATCGAATGTTTTCAGGTGGAGATGACAGGCTGATCGTTGACACAACCGGCCCGATAACATGTCTCAGGGTTGACCGAGAATGGGATGAGGGGCAGCGAAAACAAGTTGATCTCTATCTGCCGGATGAGGTGCTATGGCGTTTTGTCTCAGGCATGATCGGCAGGAGTTTTACGACGGACGGAGGCGAGTACGTGCAGTTGACTCGCTTTTCGACGGCAGTCTATATGGATGCGATGAGCCAGGCAATGACTATTGTGAATGATACCAAGATGTGACGTTACCCCATCACTTTTCTTTGCGGGTTGGGCTATTGCCTGGATGGGGTACTGGCAGCTGGTGATGCCTACGTCCTCAGGTCACATCATGTTCTACTACTCCTGCGGGTGACTAGCGAAAGAATTGTTATTGACGGGCAAAAATCTCTTTGAAACTGAGTTTGCGGCTGTATTCGAGTGCGCCAAAGCGAAAGATGCGCACCGCTACACTCATCACGATGAAGGTAGTGATGCTAAGGATGATGATAGACAGCCCAATTTCCCATCCCTGGAGATTGCCCAGAGCATTTCGGAGGAGGAGGGGAATAGGAGCGGTGAAGGGAAATAGTGTGAGAAATACAACGAACGAGCTGGTAGGAGCGGATACAAACAACGAAGCGGCGTAGAGGGGCCCAAAGATGAGCATCATGACAATACCAAAGAACCCGCCTGCTTCTTTGGCTGTTGGCACAGCGGCGCCAATGGCGACAAGGAGTCCAGTAAACAGCAAGAAGCTAAGAATAAAGAACAGCGCTCCGAGCAAGATGCGGGTTGGGTCAACTGGCAGGGCAGTGAGGTCGATTGAAGGGAGTGAGAGTTTTTCGCGGAAGCCAAAATAGCCGACGAGCGCGGGGACGACAATAACGACCGCCTGGATTACTGCCAGTATGACAAGCGAAATGATCTTTCCAATGATAAGCGTGCGAGCCTCAATGGTGGTGAGAATCATCTCGATAACGCGATTTTCTTTTTCTTCGGTGGTGCTTGTCAGCATCTGGTTGCCAAAGAATGCGATAAGGAGATAAAACAGGACAAGAAAGACTCCTGGCAAGATCATCTGCTTCACCGCATCGTAGGGAACACCATTACGGTAGACAATAGTGTTATAGGTCGTTGTACCTTGCACAACGGATTTGACTTCTGGTGAGACAGTGGCATTTGCCGACATGCTGAGCAAGTTCTTGGCAACCCCCTCGTAGCGCCCATTGTCAAAGAGGCTGACGTCTTTTCCATAGACTTCAACGGGAGTCTTATCGATATTCTCGGGGTAGTAGAAATAGGCATCCGTCTTGCCAGCCTTGACATCCTCGATGCCTTGGTTTTTGTCAGTTACCTGCTTGATATTGAGGCTACTCGCGATAGTAGGATTGATAAGTTTCGAACGGTCGGTCATCTCAATCGTGAAAGACTGCTTCTCGAGTTGCTTGGTGGCATCGTCGGTCGTCTTGTTTGAAAAAAAGATGATACCAAACAGTGCTACAAGCATAATGGGGAACCCAAGCGCCATAATCCAAAATGATTTTTTCTTGAGTGTGCGGAGTATTTCAAATTTGATGACAGTCGTAAGATTATGCATTGTCTTGTTCCTCTTCTTCGTTCTCATCGCCATATACCTGCACAAAGATATCGTCGAGTGACTTGCCGCCAAACTTCTTCTTTACTTCTGCGACCGTACCGTAGGCGTGAGCCTTACCGTCTTTGAGGAGAATGATTCGGTCGCAGAGTCGCTCGACTTCCTCCATCTGGTGCGTCACCATAATTACCGTAGCACCCTTTTGTTGATGTTCTTCGATAATGCTCATGAGCAAACGGCGGTTGACTGGGTCAAAGCCCTTGGTCGGTTCATCGAGAATGAGCAGTTCAGGATCAGCCATGATGGTGATACCAAGCTGGATTTTTTGTTGCTGACCACCCGATAATTTGTCGAGACGGGTTGCTGCTTTGTCGGAGAGCTTGACTCTCTCGAGGAATTTTAACGCTTCGTCTCGTGCCTCCTCGCGTGTCATGCCTTTGAGCTGGCCAAAGTATGTCATCACGTCGAGAACCTTTTCTTTCTTGTAGAGCCCACGCTCCTCTGGCAAATAGCCAAGCTTGATTCCGCCACTCACACTGTAGGGTGCGCCATCAACAAGTAATTTGCCGGATGTTGGCGGGTAGATACCGAGAAGGGCGCGGATGGTGGTTGTCTTGCCGCAGCCGTTACTGCCGAGTAACCCAAATGTTTCACCCCTCTTTACTTCAAATGACAGGTCGTTGATAATCTTTGTTTTGCCAAATTGCATAACAAAATTTGAGATTGAGATGATAGATTCCATACCAAAAAGTGTACCACAGGGTTTCTCTTATGGTGAGGTTGAATGATCAAGCTACGCTATATATAGCGTAGTAAATACTACAATGTACACTACAAGGTGTTGCTGGAGCCATTGTGAAAAAAACATAGCCAAAATGCTTGAAATCAGCACATATAGTGGGTATAGTCTTACGCAGACACTACATATGTAGTAGTTCAGCAAAATAGACACAAAGGCAAGGATATCGTAAAGCTAGCTCACCACACTAGTGGGCGGTTTTCTTGCTGGTATGCACTGGGGGGTGTTGTGTCGAGAAGAAGGTACAAACTATAACAAAAAGGAATAGAGGGTAATGAACGGAATTCATGTGGTAAAACGCGATGGCACCCGCGAACCATTTGACGCCAACAAGATCAATCTCGCGCTTGTGAAAGCAAGTGAGGGTTTGCCAGATCAGATTCAAAAAGTTGTGCAGGTAGCGACTGAACTGCAACTAACACTCTTTGATGGAATCACTAGTGAAGAGTTAGATGAAGCAGTTATTCATACGGCACTTCAGAATGTCAAAGATGATCCTGATTTTGATACTATCGCCGCACGACTGCTGCTCAAGAATGTCTACAAGAACATCCTGGGCGACTATAAAGACGACGCCGAGCTCAAAAAATTACACGAGAAGGCTTTTCCTCAGTACTTGAAGACAGCGGTCAAGGAGGGACTTCTCGATAAGCGAATGGTCGACCCAGCTTTGTTTGATGTGAAGAAACTTGCGGCTGCACTTGACCCGCAACGTGATGCACTGAGTAAATATCTTGGGGTTATTACTAATAAGAATCGCTACGCACTTCGTAAACAAAATGGCGAGCCGGTAGAAACTCCGCAGTTTACGCATATGCGAATTGCTATGGGGCTGAGTTTCAACGAAAAGGACCCTACCGCTGCGGCACTTGATTTTTATAAGCACATGAGTAATCTTGATTATTTGCCTGGTGGAAGTACGCGCGTCAATGCCGGAGGCTCGTTTCCGCAACTATCAAACTGCTTTGTGATTGATGTCAATGATGACATGGAAGCAATTGCTAAATCGATTCGCGACACGATGTGGATTGCCAAGGGTACTGGCGGTATTGGTATCAGCATGAACAAACTACGCGCCGCGGGCAGTCCTGTCAAAACGACAAATACGGTGAGTACGGGACCATTGCCGTTTATGAAGATGATCGATACTGCTCTGTTTGCCGTTAGTCGCAAGGGCAAGAAGGCTGGTGCAGCGGCTATCTATATGGAGAACTGGCATGTCAACTTTCCTGGATTTATGGAGCTCCGTCAAAATAGCGGTGACCCCTATTTCCGAACTCGGTTTGCCAATATCGCCGTTTACATCAGTGACGAGTTTATGCGTCGTGTGCAAAAAGAGCAGGATTGGTATATGTTTGATCCCGCCGAGACGCCTGATCTGAGTGAGCTCTACGGAGACGCATTTGCAAAGCGCTACAACGAGTATGTCAAACTCGCAAAGGCTGGAAAACTGCGAGAGTTTAAGACTGTGCCCGCACGCCAACAGTGGCGACAGATTTTGACGAGTCTTCAGGCGAGCAGTCACCCCTGGATCACCTGGAAAGATACCATCAATGTGCGCGCGCTCAACAACAACCGCAGCACCATCCATAGTAGTAATCTGTGTACCGAGATTACCTTGCCAAATGACGAAAAGAATATTTCTGTCTGCAATCTCGTGAGTATAAATCTGAGCGCCTTTCTAGATGTTGATAAAAAAGTCTGGGACTGGAAGCGGCTTGAGGCGGCAACACGTAGCGCCATTCGACAGCTTGATAATTTATGCGATATTACCGACACACCAATTCCCGAGGCGATCAACAGCATTCAGACGACGCGTGCCCTGGGGCTTGGCATCATGGGCTTCACTGATGTCATCGAAAAGCTGGGTTATAGCTATGAGAGCGAAGAGGCCTACGATACGATGGATCAACTCGCCGAATATATTAGCTACTATGCGATTGATGAATCAGCTGAACTCGCCAAAACGCGAGGGAGCTATCCTGATTTCAAGGGCAGTGGATGGAGCAAGGGTCAATTGCCGATCGATACTGTCGATGTGCTGGCCAAAGACCGTAGTGTCGCCGTAGATGTCACTCGCAAAACTCGTCTCGACTGGCAAGCGCTACGCAAAAAAACGGCAAAAGGCATGCGTAACGCGACACTTATGGCGATTGCTCCGACAGCAAATATCGCCCACGTGGCAGGTACAACACCCGGTATTGACCCACAGTTTGGACAAATATTTAGCCGCAGCACTCTCAACGGCAAGTTTCTCGAGGTTAATACCAATCTTGTGCGAGATTTGAAGGCACTAGGTATCTGGAATGAGGTAAAGGACCAACTTCTTATCGAGCAAGGTGATCTGACGAATATTGATACAGTGCCGCAACACCTGAAAGACGTCTACAAGACATGCTTCCAGCTCAGCCCATTCGCGTTTGTCGAAGTGGCAGCGCGAGCCCAGAAATGGGTCGACCAGGCAATCAGCCGCAACATGTATCTCGAAAGCCGCAGCATCGACGACATGGAGAAGGTCTATATGGGTGCGTGGAAGCGCGGTCTCAAAACTACCTACTACTTGCACATGAAACCGCGCCATCAGGCTGAGCTTAGTACCGTAAAGGTCAACAAAGCTGACGCAATTGTCGATAGTACCGGGGCGCGAAAGAGCGGATTTGGATTTGCAAAGAAGCAGGCGGCATGAGATGAAGCAGCACTTGAATTAATCCACTAACACCACATCAACAGAATAATAGGAGGGGATACCAAATGAACGCATCAACTATCATCAACGACAACATGTCACTCGAGGAAAAACTTCAAGCTATCAGTGATGCTATGGAGGCTGCGCAGGCCTCGGCGAACGAGCAGGCAGCCCGCTCGGGGCAAACGGCCGCACCAATTGATCCAGCGACGTTTACGATTTGCGACGGCTGCGAATAACTAGTGACTGCCAGGTGTAGCGCGCTCAGTTGAGAGTTAGCTTGTTTCGTGTCATACTATATATAGATATATTAGCGAGCAGGATAAAAGATAAGGAGGAAACAACGATGGGTAAAATCTTAGGCTCCGGCATCCAAGACGGACTATTACTGAAACCAATCAACTATCAGTGGGCGATGGACCTCTATGATCAGGCAGTTGCGAACACGTGGTTTCCTAACGAGATTCAGCTGGCGCAGGATCTAGCTGACTGGGAAAAAATGACCGACGAGGAGCGTCACGCAGTGACATTCTTGATGAGCTACTTCAACCCCAACGAGCTGTTGGTCAATAAGGCATTGGCATTTGGTGTCTATCCCTACGTCAACGCAGCGGAGTGTCACCTCTATCTCGCCAAGCAGATGTGGGAAGAAGCGAATCACTGCATGGCGTTTGAGTATGTGCTTGACACGTTTCCGATCGATCGCGAAGCCGCCTATAGTGCTCATGTCGACGAGAAGGTCATGGCAGTCAAGGAAGAGTTTGAGACGAAATACATCAAACGGATGACCGAAGACACCATGGATATCACAACAACGGAGGGCAAAAAAGATTTCATCCGTAACCTTATCGCCTACAATATTATTCTCGAGGGCATTTGGTTCTACTCGGGATTCATGGTGGCACTTAGTTTCCGCCAACGAAATCTGCTCCGAAACTTCGGTAGCTTGATCGACTGGATTGTCCGCGACGAAAGTTTGCACCTAAAGTTTGGCATCAACCTTATTCTAACCGTCATCGAAGAGAACGAGGATTTGCAGGACCCAGCGTTTGCCGAAGAGATCAAACAGATGATTCTCGACGGCGTGACAATGGAGGAGGAGTACAATAAAGCACTGCTGCCAAACGGTATCCTCGGCCTTAATGCCGACTATATCAACCAGTATGTTAAATACTTGACTGACCGGCGTCTCGAGGAACTTGGCTTCGAACCTCATTATAATGTCTCAAATCCTGCCAAGTGGATGGCGACCGCTAACGATACCTATGAACTGGTCAATTTCTTTGAGAGTACGAATACCAGTTACGAAGTCAATGCTGGTAATGCTGAGGCTAAACTAAAGGAATCGACTGACGGTACAGAGCAAGAGCCCGACGAAAACGACGATAAGTAGAGAGCGGGCATATCGGGTAATTTACGCTTAGGGGGTTCTTGTGAGTACCAGCACTGGCGCCGCTATCGCTTACGCAGTCTCGTGTAGATCGTATGATGCATAAAGAGAGTAGTAAACAGGTAGTCTTGTTATTGGGTCCAGCTTTTGTTGCCGCGGTTGCGTATGTTGACCCGGGTAATTTCGCGGCAAATGTGGGTGCAGGATCGGCATATGGTTACTTGCTGTTGTGGGTACTGGTGCTAGCTAATCTAATGGCGGCCTATGTACAATATTTGAGTGCAAAACTTGGCCTAGTGACGGGCAAAAGCTTGCCTGAGTTGCTACGGGAACGGCTATCGCCCTTGTCTCGTCGGTTGTTCTGGCTACAAGCCGAGTCGGTTGCGATAGCGTGTGACATAGCGGAGGTGGTAGGTGGCGCACTTGCCCTCCACCTACTCTTTGGTCTGCCGCTACTGGTGGGCGGGATCATCGTCGGGATCGTCTCGCTTCTTTTATTGTTGTTGTATAAAAAACGTCGTCAGAGCTATTTCGAGCGTATTATCGTTGGTCTTTTGCTTATTATACCCCTTGGTTTTGTTGTTGGTTTGTTTGCTCACCCACCTGACGCGAAGGGTATTTTCGAGGGACTGATCCCACGCTTTAGTGATAAAGACAGCCTCCTCATTGCCACGGCAATGGTGGGAGCAACAATCATGCCCCATGTTGTCTATCTCCACTCAGCTCTGGCGCGAGATCGTCATGGAAAGGTTGCGCATCACTCATTGCCGCGTTACCTCCGCGTTACCAAACTAGATGTGATGATAGCAATGGCGGTAGCAGGAACAACAAACATCGTTATGCTTCTCATGGCAGCAACAGTTTTTGCACAGCAGGGAAGAATAGATGATTTCTCGGCTAGCTATAATGTGATTTCCAGCTCAGCTGGCTATCCAGTTGCGGTTTTGTTTGCAGTAGGGCTGCTTGTGTCGGGCCTTGCATCGACAGCAGTCGGTAATCAAGCGGGGTCAGTAATTTTACAAGGATTGCTCAGAGTGCAGTGGTCACTCTTTTGGCGACGAGTAGCCACACTCCTCCCCGCGCTTGTTGTTTTGGCGCTGGGCATTAGTGTTACGCAGCTGCTTATTTTTTCACAGATTGTCCTAAGTTTTGGAGTTCCCTTTGCCGTGGGATCGCTTATATATTTAACATCGAGTGAACGGGTGATGGGAAAGCAGGTGAATACCCGGCTGATGAAAGTAGTTGGTTACGCGGTAGTGGTACTCGTAACCCTTCTTAACACACTCCTGATAACCACCACGTTTATCTCGTAGACTGTCTATTGAAAAAAACTAACACTGCTCTCATAATGGAAGCAGCATTCAGAACAAAAGCGCTCCCACAGTGCCCTAGTTGGTGGCCCTCTGGTATATGTAGCGTAGAATAAACAACAAACTACACTATATGTAGCGTGCATGCGAATGCACGTGATATAATAAAATTCCATGGAGGCGAAAATAGACATGGGAAAAACAAAATATATTTTTGTGACAGGCGGTGTCCTGTCGGGGGTAGGAAAGGGAATTACCGCGGCGAGCATTGGCGCAGTATTGCAAGCCAAAGGTAAGTCACTTTCAATTCAGAAATGCGACCCGTATCTTAATGTGGATGCGGGTCTTCTGAATCCAGCAGAACATGGTGAATGTTTCGTGACAAAAGATGGTGCTGAGACCGATCTCGACCTCGGGCATTATGAACGATTTCTTGATATTGAAGTAACACAGCAGAGTGCGACATTGTCGGGCAGGCTTCTCAAAGAGCTGATTGATGACGAACGTGCGGGCAAGTTTGAGGGTAAAACTGTCCAGCTTGTACCACACCTGACACGGGCTATTCAGCGTAAGATTGAGTTGGCATCTGAGGGATCGGATATTCATATTGTCGAGCTTGGGGGCACGGTAGGTGACTACGAGGGACTGAGCTTTGTCGAGGCATTTCGTGAGTTTGGTCGCCGTGTTGGCCGTGAGAATGCACTTTTTGTCCACGTGGTATATGTGCCATATATTGGTACTAGCAAGGAGTTTAAGAGCAAACCTGCTCAAAACGCCCTCAGTGATCTGAGAGGGTTTGGTATTGTTCCAGACATTATTATTGTGCGGACTGACAGTCCTGCGCCCGAGTCAATCAAGCGTAAAATTGCTATGTTTGGTGGTGTGCCAGACGATGCAGTGCTGATGATGCCAAACGTCGATAGTGTTTTTAAGATTCCTGAGCGTATTGCCGAAAGTACCTTACTGCCGATCCTTAACCACTTTGTTGGCGACGAAGTAGCTCCCGATATGCGGCGCTGGCAGGGGTTAGTCTCGATGCAAGAAAGTGACAAAAGTGAGGTGGTGCGAATCGGGCTTGTGGCAAAGTACCTCGATAATGAGGACACGTACTTGTCGGTACTTGAAGCGCTAAAAAGTGCAGCCTGGCATGAGGGTGTTGTATTAGAGACAACATGGATCAACGCCGAAACGTCAACTGATGAAGATTTCGAGACTGTCGATGGATTATTAGTGCCTGGCGGCTTTGGCGTGCGAGGGGTAGAGGGGAAGGTTGCGGCAGCGCGTTACGCCCTCGAACATGACGTTCCCTATCTTGGTATCTGCCTAGGGCTGCAGACACTTGTTATCGCGGCTGCACGACGCGGCGGCCTCACTCATGCAAATAGCGATGAATTCGAACCAGGTGATCAAAACGTCGTTTATATCATGGAAGGCCAAGAGGGGAAGGAGTCGACAGGGGGGACGTTACGCCTTGGCGATTATCCCGCCCAGCTTGTGCCGGATAGTTTGGCAGCCCGACTCTATGATGGCACCACTATCGTTGAGCGCCATCGTCATCGCTACGAAGTCAACCAAGCGTTTCTCGAACAGATAGAAAAAGGTGGGATTGTTGTAAGTGGCACATCACCAGATGGTCGCTTAGTTGAGTTTGTGGAGGCACCCGGTAAACGATACATCATTGCTACTCAGGCTCACCCCGAATTTCGTTCTCGACCGATGCGGCCGCATCCGCTCTTTGGCGGGTTGATCCACGCGGCGCGTGATTGACGGCTAGCGTTGTCCATGCTTAGATAGCCATATGAACGACAAAAATGAAACACCTATGCAGCAAGAGATCGACGATACGCTTGATTTTGATGATACTGATGCGCTTCGTTATGTCCTCAAAAATACCAAGGGTATTGCGCCCGTGTCGGTCTATCGTGAGGCTGACTATCTTGCAGAAGATGACGAGTAGTCGCTACCTCTGATATAATGAGAGATATGGATACTATTCGCGAAGCGGTCAATTCAGTTATTGAATCGTTGTATAATAAACAACTTGTTGCTCATATTGAGCGACCCGACTACCACTATGGTGATTTCGCGACAAACGTGGCGCTACAGATCGCACCTGGTCTGGGTCGTCCGCCCCGCGAAGTTGCGCAGGAACTTGCGGAAGCGCTTCGTGCCCAACCTCTATTCAATGAAGTATCGATCGCTGGTCCAGGATTTATCAATATGCGACTGACGGATAAGGCATTGGCCGCTCTGGTGACGACTGTGCCCCAGGCGCAGTTGGATGGTAGACATTACGTTGTGGAATACAGCTGTCCGAATGCCTTTAAGGAGCTTCATACAGGCCATCTCTACCAAACAGTCCTCGGTGATATGTTATGTCGACTGCTCGAAGCGAGTGGAGCACGGGTAACGCGGACGAGCTTCGGCGGCGACGTCGGATTGCATGTGGCGAGATGCCTATGGGGAATCGTCGATACCATTGGCGGTGAATATCCTGAGAAATTGGATGATGTCGACAAAACACCGTTTGGTCGAGCGCGGTGGATTAGCGACTGTTATGTCCGCGGTGCCGCCGCTTATGAAAGCTCCGAGCAAACAAAGCAAGCTATCGATACTCTCAATAAAACGATCTACGAATTTCACGCGAGCGATGATCACCAGTCTGCACTTGCGCAGATCTATTGGGAGACACGTCAGTGGAGTTTTGACTATTTCGAGGCGTTTTATAAAGAGATACAGGTGGATACGATGCGCTATTACCCAGAGAGTAGCACAGCACCAACTGGTCTCGAAGTTGTCCGTGAGCAGCTCGCGAAGGGAACGGTGGTTGAGTCAGAAGGAGCGGTCGTTTTCAGAGGAGATGAGACGCAGCATCTCCATACGCGGGTGTTTATTACCAGCAAAGGTCTGCCGACCTACGAGACAAAAGATATCGGTGTGATTTGGCTCGAGCGACAAGAATATCAGTTTGACCATCGTGTGTTGATCACCGGTAACGACCAAAAAGAATATATGCGTGTGGTATTTGCGGCGGCGGAGATATTTGATCCAAGCTTGTCGGGTACGATGACGCATATTACGAACGGCACGGTGCGATTTGGGGATGGTAAAAAAATGAGTTCGCGCCTAGGAAACGTTGCTCGGGCGATTGACGTGGTAAATATCGTACGCGATAAAGTGAAGGAGCTCGTGTCCGATCCTTCGCTGACCGACGCCGTTGCCCTTGGGGCCATCAAATATGTATTTGCCAAATACCGTGTGGGAGGCGACATTGCTTTTGATATTGACGAGACGGTGAGCTTAGCGGGTAATAGCGGGCCATATATCCAATATGCTCACGCTCGTGCGTGCAGCATTTTGCAAAAAGCGAATCAAAAAGGTGCACCAATTCACACGGGCTCTTTTGATAGTACTGAGCGGGTTCTCCTGTATAAACTTGGTGAGTATACAGCTGTAGTCGAAAAAGCAACGACAGAGTTCGCTCCTCATGGGATTTGTAGCTACCTCTATGAACTTGCTCAAGCATTCAACCGGTTTTACGAGCAATCACGCATCATCGGTGATGAGCGCGAGGCAGTACGCCTCAGTCTCGTCGAAACCTACCGGGATGTGTTGGCCTCAGGACTTGCAATTCTCGGTATCGAAGCAGTCGAGAAAATGTAAGGTAGTGTACGAAGGGGTAATGCTTACGAGCGCGGAGAAACGGTCGCGCTGCCTTGCTTATCGACAGATACGCTGACCTCAGCATCATTCAGACTAACCAAAAATACAGCACGAGCCCCATAGTGGGTTACCATCGTACCTTCTGGAAAGGTGATGATTTCTCCATCTTCAAAGCTGAGGGTGAACGGGCGGCCTAACGGGAAAGAAAAAAACGGCTTCTCGAGCGATCTGCCCTCTGCAACCACGATTTCTAGTTCATGAAACGAGCGTTCCTCCACCTGGTGACTTGGCAATTCGTGAGTCATCTCACCTCCTTTTTGGCTAGTGTATCGATGAAGGAGGTCGGTGTCAAGTCTGAGCTAACCTGAGTCTCAGCCCCTCCCCACTCCAGACAACCGGCCCGCCACAAACTGATTAGCCTTCGCCTTGGCGGGCCTTGGCCCATTGGGGCCAACTGTCTGTCGGGGGAGGGGTTGAGACTCAGGCTAGGTTATTGGAGTGTACGTTTGACTTCGACGTAGGCATCGCGAAATGCCATACCCTCTGCAACGCGTTTGTTGATCTTTGCAACGGTATAGAGCTCATCGGTCATAGCGGCGTCGAGATGTTTTGTATTGAGCATGAGATTGCGAACACACAGTGTGAGAACCTCAAGCGTTTGCTTTGCTGATTGACAGGCTTCGATGGTGATGGCTTTGGTAAGCTGGAGATCACGGTGATAGCCGCTGCCAACCCCGGCAGTAATTGCGTGTAGTTTTGTGATATGACCTGAGTAGGAGTGGGCGGTCGCACGCATAATTTCAAAGACATCATAATTTCTTTTGTGAGGCATAATCGACGAACCAGTCGTCATGCTCTTTGGGAGGGAGAAGAAACTAAACTCTTGTGATGTAAATAACAGCATGTCCTCGGCAAACTTCCCCGCAAAGACCATGAAGGGGACAAAGGCCTGTATGGTGATGAGTTCAAATACTCCGCGTGACAGACCGCAGTAGAGAGGGTTATCTTGCACTTTTGCAAAGGAAAGCTCTTTTGTTGTCATCTCACGGTCTAGAGGAAGTTCGATACCGAAGCCGGCTGCCGATCCGAGCGGGTTTTGGTCGATGAGGGCAAGCGTGTTTGTGAGATAGGGCAGGGTGTCGGCAAATGCATCACGGTACGAACCGAGCCACAATGCCACAGTCGTAGGCATGGCTTTTTGGGTGTGCGTATAGCCGGGCATCGCTTGCGATCCAGCCGCTGCGATCGCTTGATCGTAGGCATCGCATAGCGTGGTAACTTCAGCGCTGATCGCCGAGAGCTGATCCTTGAGGTACAGCCGCATCATCACGAGCGCCTGATCGTTGCGGCTGCGGCCAGTGTGAACTTTTTTGCCGATCGGGCCTAGTTTGGCGGTGAGGTATTTCTCTATAGCAGTATGACCATCTTCGTCCTCTGATGTAACTACAAAAGTACCTTTCTGCCACTTATCGTAGAGAGCGTCGAGAGTATCAGCAATTTGCTTATATTCATCCCGAGAAAGGATACTGATACTCGAGAGCATGTGGGCATGTGCTTTTGTGGCGGTGATATCGTAGCCAAGAAGTGTTTGATCGCAGCTACGGTCATTTCCCACCGTGTAGTGTTCGACAAGTGGGTGGAGCTCATCGTCATCAATTTGCCAAAGTTTAGTTGTCGTCATAGGTAAATACTCCGTATGCAGTTTTCTGGGCAAGCGTGTAAATCTCAATGAAGCCTGCTGATGCATTTTGATTGAATGCTTCGCTGGTGTCAAATGTGGCAAGACTATGGTCGAATAACGAATGAGGTGAGGTGAGACTAACAACGTTGGCATGTCCCTTGTGGAGTTCTACAGTAACCTCCCCCGTCACTTTCTTATTGTGATCGTCTATGTACGCTGAGATGTGATGAAGCGTAGGTTCGTGCCACTGAGCGGCGTACACCATGTAGGCCCATTTGGTATCCATGAGACCTTTCAATTCGTTCTCGACTCTCGTTGAGACGAGTTGCTCAAGTTTTTTGTGCGCGGTGATAAGGATGGTCGCGGCGGGATTTTCGTAGACCCCTCGGACCTTGAGTCCCACCAAACGATCTTCGATAAGGGTGACTACTCCGACACCGTGTGTCGCGCCGATCGTGTTGCAGGTTTCGATGATGCCAGTAAGAGACTGAGGTTTGCCATCAATCGAGACAGGGACGCCGTTTTTGAAGCCAATGACGATACGAGTGGCGTCTTGAGGTGTCTTGTCGAGGGGATTACACCAACTCAAAATGGCGTGAGTTTTTGGGATGAGACTAGGATGCTCGATCTCTCCTCCTTCGCTGGTGATGCCCCACATATTTTCGTCCTTCGAGTAAGGCGAATCAAGGGTTTGAACGACAGGAATATCGTGGGCGATGGCGTAGGCGATTTCAGCCTCGCGCCCCATGCTCCACTCACGAACAGGTGCAATGATTTTGAGCGAAGGATCGAGCGTAGTGATATAAGATTCAAACCGCACCTGGTCGTTACCTTTGCCAGTCGCACCGTGTGCAATAACGTGACAGTTATTTTCTTTGGCAAATTTGACCGCTAACTCAGAAATGATAATTCTCCCAAGCGGTGTACTCAGCGCATAACCTCCCTGATAGTCGGCGTTTGCCTTGATGGCGTGCGAGAGGAATTTTTCGGCGAATTCTTTTTTTGCATCGTAGGTAATGGTTTTTTTTGCGCCAAGTTTTTTTGCTTTTGCCTCGATTGCTGTGAGGTCGTCGGCCGTTTGTCCGATATCAATGGTGAGCGTAATAATCTCGCAGTGATACGTTTCTTGTATCCATTTCAGCATAACTGATGTATCGAGACCCCCCGAATAGAGCAGCAGGCAGCGTGAAAACGTGTTTGGGTGAGCTTCGTGGCTGGCAACTTTTTTGTAGTTTGTCACTTCTTTGTTCATGGTAGGTCCCTTCTTGTGATAATAAATACGCCCTCTTGGTGCGAGGGCGCGATTTTGGTTCAGATGATATATACGAAACATGCCCTCTTTAATGGCGAAGGCGACGACGGAAATCAGCAAATTGGTGATAACTCATGGGCTTAGTATACAGTGTGTCGTGAAAAAAATACAAGTACTCTTTACATAGCTGGACTGAGGCACTACAATGGATCGACAACACTGAAGCAGTCAGATAACAACCAAAGAGGTGAGTGTATGTCGGCAGGAGCGGTGATAGAGCAATACAAACGGTGGGGAAATAGCGTCGAGCTACGCGTCTTTGACCATTTGCCGTATCAACGCCGCCTTGAAATCGCGCGAGCTCTCGCAGTTGCAACGACGAGCAGCGCTGAGCAACCACTTCAAATGCTGCCGATTACACCCGAGGAGGTGTACGCGAAATACGCGGGCGTGGTCGCGCTTGTTGACGGGCAATTTGGCGGCTATGTGGGAGCCATGCAGCCGCTTAAACATGGAGTAAGGACCATGTCTGAGGTAGGCTCACTATGGGTACCGGGCGAATTTCGTCGACATGGTATCGGTACGTCGCTGACCAAATCAGTTAGTCGCCTGATACAGTTGGACGGCATTACGCCGTACGCCTTCTGTAATCCTTCGAGTAAGGGTATTTTTGATGCGAGCGGTTACCAGGAGCGTACGCTCCGTGATGTTCCCGAGGAGGCAGGATCGCTCTGTGCCCGCTGTCCAAAGCTGGGAGCGAGAGTGCTTGGTGTAGAATGTTGCGATACTGTTATGGTGTATGAGGAACAGCATGACAAATAATGTGCTCGAACACACCAAGGAACTCGTCCGTATTGCTTCCGTTTCCGGGAATGAGACAGAGATATTGGATTTTATCCATCGTTGGGCGACAGAAGCGGGGCTCTCAGATATCCATGCTACCAATAGGTTTGTGTGTGGTGTCGTACGCGCTAAAAAGCCAGCAAGACGTGCATTGATTCTTTGCGGTCACATTGATACTGTTGCGTCGGGTGAGGTCAGCGAGTGGTCACATATTCCTTGGGAGCCTGTCGAAGCCGATGGTCGGCTCTCTGGCCTGGGTGTCGGTGATATGAAGGCTGGTGTGGCGATTCAGATGGCCTGTATGGAATCTGCAGCCGCACATCCGTATGGGTATGATCTATGGATAGCCGCAGTTGCTGCCGAGGAAGTTGATGGCGCAGGTGCGGCTGCGTTCACTGATTACTTTGAGTCAAAGACAGACTACGAAGAAGTAAACTGTATTATCGCTGAGCCGACAAACGCTAGTCGTGTCGAGGTTGGTCACCGAGGTAACCGTTTTGTAACCTTTAGTTTCTCGGGAGAGGCTGGCCATGCGTCCCAAGAGCAGCAGTATGCTATTTCGTCTCTGCCGCCGCTCGTTGCGATGCTAAACGATCTTGAAGTGATTCGTGAGCATCTGCGCCGCAAGTATTGCAGTGAAGTAATGGGTGTACCATCATTTACCCCTACTCGCGTAGGGTCGGGCAAGAATAGCTCGCTCAATAAAACAAGCGACCTGTCGACACTTTCAGTCGATATCCGTACCACACCCGAGATGGACGAAGATTTTGAGCGATGGATCGATAACCTAGCGGCTACCTATTCATGCACCTGGCGATATGACGCAAGCTTTGTATCTTCTGCATCTTGTTCGCGTTCGGCACCCATCCTCGCCTGCGCAAAACAGGTGACGGGTATTGCTACGTCGAGTATTAGTAGCGGCGCAACCGACCAAGCCTATTTTCAGCAGAAAGGTATCGACACGATTATTTATGGTCCGGGAGAGTTTGAACGTGCTCACACCTGTAACGAATCAATAAGCATCCAAGCGATAAAGGAGGTGTACCGGCAGTATACAGCTATCATGCAAGCGTATTAGACCCATCAGTCATTGTGTAAAGCAACTCAACTAACCCCAGAAGGATAGATAATGAACACACTTGAGAAACCAATTCACAATAATTCAGAGATCGGTACACTCCGCTCGGTGCTGCTGCATCGTCCTGGAGGAGAACTAGAAAATCTCACCCCTGATACCATGGCTGAATTGCTGTTTGACGACGTGCCGTATTTGAGAGAAGCTCGGCGAGAGCACGATGCGTTTGCTAACGTTTTGCGGACCCGAGGTGCAGAAGTACTGTATCTCGACCAGCTCGCCATAGAGGCGCTCGCTGATAATGAGGTTCGCAAGGCCTTTACTGGCGAGATGATAGAAGGCTCAGGAATCGAGAGTCTCAGAACACGTGCCCGCGTAGCGAGCCATTTGGCCGATATGACGACTCACGATATGGTGTGGAAAGTCATGCAAGGTATCCGTAAGGATGAATTGCCAGGTGGCGACGATGAATTCCAGCTGGTTCGCCTTGCTACTGATAGGACACTACCATTTCACTTGGCTCCTATGCCAAACCTCTATTTTACTCGTGATCCTGCGGCTGCGATTGGAGATGGGCTGACGATCAATCACATGCGCTTTCCGGCGCGCCAGCGTGAATCACTCTTTATGAGATATATTGTTTCTCATCATCCTCGTTTCGCAAAGAGCGGCGTTAAAGTTTGGTATGATCGCGAGCAACCCTATGCTGTCGAAGGAGGCGATGAACTTGTGCTCAGTGACCGCGTCATGGCAATTGGTATGAGCCAACGCACCTCACCCCAAGCAGTTGAAATGATCGCAAGGGAGCTATTTGACCGATCAACGTTTGATACTGTGATAGGAGTCGAGATCCCTGACTCACGCGCTTTTATGCATCTCGACACTGTCTTTACAATGGTCGGGCCCAATTCGTTCTCGATCCACCCCGAAGTACGTGCTGGCAGTAATGCGATGAAACTCTATGTCATGAAAAAACGCGGCGAACACGGAGACATGGCTATCAGTGAGGAAAGTGATCTGACAAAAGTCCTTTGCGACACACTGGGACTTGATAGTGTTCAGCTGATCGAGTGCGGCGCGGGCGATCCCATCGCTGCCGCTCGTGAGCAGTGGAACGATGGGTCAAACACCCTCGCGATTGCTCCAAATGTGGTCGTCACTTACGATCGAAATAGGGTTACTAACCGCGCTCTCAGAGAGTCAGGCATCGAAGTTATCGAAGTGCCGAGTGGCGAGTTGTCGCGTGGCCGAGGTGGTCCTCGCTGCATGAGTATGCCGCTTGTTCGCGATGATGTATAGGTATGGCATTACGAGAGGGTGAGTGGAACGGGACATTCCTGCCGGGCAGCCTCGATGTATTCAGCGCGGTGAGTGGCATAATGCTCATAGCCGCGCCAGAGGGCTGCTTGGAGTGCTTGTCGAGCGAGTAGTAGATTTCGTTCGGCTTCTAAGGGTGACGTGGTTGCAGTGGGCTCTTTGGTCAAAAATGCTAGGAGGTCTTCGTTTGCCATCACTCTTTTTTCCCACACTCGCACATCGGCACGTAGTGCCAACATATCGCTGGTAAGTGAAGTGTTTTGGTTGGCTAAAGGGAAGCGTTCTGTCATAGAGATACCTAGATATATTATATAATTATAAATTAAAATGAAATTGATGTCAAAGGGTATATCGACGTCTTGTCTGTCTGACGGGTCTATACTATACTGCTTTTATACATAACAGAGGAGGCGTCATGCCAGCAAAGAGTGTTGCAAATGCAAAAGGTCATAGTGCAGGATTTATGAACTTCATCAGGGAGCAGGGAGTCGTCGGGTTGGCAGTCGGTCTGGCGATTGGTACTGCCGCAGGCGATACGGTCAAACAACTTGTCGGTGCCTTTATCGACCCGCTTGTTCAGCTGATCGTTGGTTCGCAGGCAGGCCTGAAGGCGGCCGAGTTTACGCTCAAGGTAGGTGATCGTGAGGGTGTCTTTGCATGGGGTGCTTTCGTGAGCTCGCTCATCACGCTCCTCGCAGTTGCATTCGTCGTCTACGCCATTGTTCATTTGATGAAACTCGATAAACTCGATAAACTCGATAAATCAAAAGACAAGTAGACCCAATCTCGTTAGTTCATCCTAGTGCTGTTGTATAATCAAAAGCATCATGGGATTGCAGGTACGTCAACAGTCGCGCAAACTGGCAGGGATAGCTCTATCCACACTTGTTGGATTGGTTGTCCTTGCTGTACTTTGGTTATGGCTAAGTGCTTCATGGCCCCAACGTTCGACACAGCTATCGTCGAGTCATGATATCCCATCACCTCAGGCAGCCACACCGGTCGGCTTTAGTAATAGGACACTGCACATGGGTGATGTGTTTTGGGGTCGATACATCAATGATTGGTCAATGAAATCACCTCAAAAATATGCCTATCCGTTTTCGCAGCTGAACGAATTTCATCGTGAGCAGTATGATGCATGGGTAGGCAATCTGGAGTGTCCCTCTGTCGATGGGGTTCAAATGACCTCGGCACAGATGGAGGCGACTCTGACATTCAATTGTGATCCTGCCTACCTTCCCGAAGCCGCAAAATGGTTTACGATGTTTTCGAACGCCAATAATCATAGCGATAATCAAGGGGCACAAGCTGGTCTCGATGTGACGCGTGCCAATCTCGAAAAAAACCACTTACAATATTTCGGACACTTCAACCCAGAGAAGCTCGAAGATGTCTGTGAAGTTATTGCGATGCCGGTAAAAGTTACGATGAGTGACGGTTCGGTTCAGAGTGGCGCCCTACCGATGGCGTACTGTGGGTTTCACGGTGTTTTTCGCATACCATCTCAAGAGTCCTTGAGCCAAATGGAGCGCTACAGCCAGTATATGCCGGTCATCGCGTATCCTCACTCAGGCCAAGAGTACAAGCCCGGTCCTGACGAGATAAAAACTACCCTCTATCGAAGCATGATTGATCATGGCGCCGATGCGGTCATCGGCGATCATCCGCACTGGGTTCAATCCACAGAAGTCTATAAAGGGCATCTCATCGTCTACTCGATGGGTAATTTCCTGTTTGATCAACAAGATACTAGAGAGGTAACCCGCTCTGCGGCCATCGAGATGAATCTCGCGATGACCCCGGGAGCAGATGTGAGCCAGTTGCAGCAGTGGCTAGCGATAGGCAAGACATGCAACTCCTTTCACGACGATTGTTTAGCACAAATCAAGGCGAAAGGACTCAAAAAACTTGCGATTACCTATGATTTTTCGGTTGTTGGGTCCGACGGAAGTAACAAAATTGTTCGGCCCGCAGACACAGCGCTCCAACAGAGTATTCTGCAGCGCCTCAACTGGTCAGCGACGGTGCGCGATCTTAAGGCACCATATAAGGCGCACTAGCAAACCTACTTGAAGAGATCTTTACTAGGCTCTCTTTATGTGAGTACACTTGCCACCAATGCTGCCAGTCACAGCTAAAGTGACCTCTAAGAGGTGAAATATTGACTTTATTGAAATAATATGGTAATATAGTAAACACTTTGACTAGCGTAGGAAATTAGTCAAAAGAAGGTTTATGAAGCTATACGATGATGAATATGCGCGTATATCTACATGAGCTTTCTTATCTCAAGAGGGAAAGCTCATGTTCGTTGAGTTGTAGAGTTTAGAGTACGTGCCATGAGGTAAAATGCCTCACAGCTTTAAGGGACCATCCCGCGTACCGAGTTTCCTATAGGAGGAGACATGTCCAACACTCCCACGCCCAGCCCGGCAATGTTTGCCGGTCGTCGTCCGTCTGGCCCGGCGTACCGTGTCTTCACGGTCGCCCCGGCCTACGGCGGCGAACTCGTCATCACCGACGGCGCAAAGGTGGAGGCGGTGGCCATCAAGGCTGCCAACACTTCCATCTCCGCTGTCATCATCGGCGAGGAAGGCAGGGGACGCGAACGCGCCGTTCTGCCTTGTCCGGCGGTGCCGGATGGTGACCGGCTAATGGTCGCGTCCGTTGGCACGAGTCAGTCGGGCAAGCCCCGGCTGAACGCCGCGCAGGGTGCACCATCACCTGACGCGGCAATTATCGTGTTCCGGACCCCGATGGGGTTCCGCGGCGGTAACGCTCACACCGGAGAGTCGGTGGGGTGGAAGTGCCGTTGCAGCGCGAGCGGGTCGGACGCGACACCCGATACCTGCCCCCAGTGTGCGGCATCACGGACAGGCTACAGTGGCCCGCGGCGTGAGTTCGCACCTTTCCCGGGCGAGATCATCGCCCGCGGCCGCATTGCCGAAGGCGATGCCGGTCGCATGGGATCGGGCGAACAGCTCGTGGCCGTCCTGAAGAAGGATGCGGTCTTCCGCATCCGTATCTTCAGCGACGGCCGCCGCCGTCCGAGCGTCTACTACGGTCACTGGGACGGCGAGAAGGTCGTCCTGATGACCGCCGAGGAGCGCGAGCTCCTCATGGACGCGCAGGCTGAGGGAACCACCGCACATGTCGTCGACCCCGGGGGTGACGACGGGCTGGAGTTGCTGCGTGAGCAGCTCGGCGCCTGGCTCACGGCGATGGGACGGGAGCACCGGAATGTCCGGAATACTCCCGAGGCTCGCCGCGTTCGCGACCTCGTCGGGGCGGCGCTGCGAGGCGGTCGAGAGACCGAGCTCAAGGCTGCACACCGTGCGGCCACGAGCGTCAGGGGAACCTCCCTGGCCTCGTTCAAGTTGTCTCAGACCAGTTTCAGGGAGACGCCGGTGGCGACCAGCCAGGTCGCTGCGCAAATCCCAGAAGAGTCGCTGGCCGACTGGGAGCGCGAGCTCTACGCAGAAGCAGGCCTGGTGTAACAGCCAAGCCTCTTCGCCACTGAGAAAGGGCGATGTACCGAAAAATTCTTTCTTACCAGCGCTTGCCCGGGTGCGCTTACAAAAAACCCGGGCAGCACCCATGAAATCTTATGGTTTTGACAAAAAATTTGTCAGATGAACTAAGATTTTATACAAGCATCACAGAGGACCAGGTTCGGCTGCCTCTGCACCCAAGTACGCAAGCATTGACTTATGGCATATTTTATGCTATATATTATATATACTTAAAAGTAAAAATAAAAACCTATGATGCACGATATTCCTACGCCAGCGCGACTTGCAGAAAAGAAACAAACTCCGGTTGAAAGAGCCCTAAGCTTGATGCGTATTGGTGAACGTTTGGATGAGGACATACGTGCATTCTCAGTAGATCAGGATGATCTAAAGCGAGCCGGTCTACCGGACGTCGAATTTCCCGTTAATAGTGGCCTTAACGGAGGGGCTGCGAGAAATATACTCGAAGCACTCGTACACAACTGTCACATCACTCGTCCCCCGAGAGATATCGATTTACTGGCGTTGACATACAGCGCAGAGGATAGAAGTAGACTACAGCATTTCTCTAAGACTCTCTATGAGGAAGGAGTCATTGCAGAATCTCACCCACTGAATGCAAGTGGTGAAGGCTGGTTGAAGCACTACATGGCAGCACATGATTTCACTATCAATCAGGTACTATATATAGCCGATGGTGACGGAGGCGGCACTTTTTATTGTACTGATCAAGCCTTGAGGGACATGGCGACAACAACTATTCGTCCAACCGTCTATGAGGAAGAAGTATATGAGCAGGATGGTAAACGATCTCGTATAGTGCGCGATCGGATTGCTCTCAAAGCGTTACGTCTTGCGGCTGAATATCAGGCAGATGGTATCGATGCGACTATAGAAGGAATCAACTTCAAGTATGGAATCCGCCACAGCGCACGAGAGCCTTTCCAGAGTATGTTGAGTTTACATAAAATACTTGAACGTGGAATTGATGCCACGCGGGAATATATGAAATTGCTCCGTCGATATGGTTTCGCTCAGACGCTTGACCCCCACGTCCTAGCTAGTCAGCTTGAAGCCGAGGTGTGGGACTTCTCCTTTTCGGCGAAAGCAGTTGAAACACTCGATCACTATAACGCCGCTCCGCCTCGCTTAACAGAAAAAGTAGGACATGCTCTAGGTGTAGATGCCGTTAGGACGCTGTAAAATGAAAGTGTATGAAACAGACCAACGCGGAGTTGATCGAGTAGCTTCAAGAGTAGATGGCAATAGTCAATCACATGATATCGGCAGATCTGGCGTCGGGGATGCTGCATATCTAGTTATGTCTCGCCTTCCTAGCGTATTACAGCACAGTGTAATGCTGTCAAACGGTATCGGTTATCTAGCTAACAACAGCATAAAAGTAGATATGCATCTGGCGCGGCATGCGGGTCATAATGATTTCGGAGCACCTGGTGTCCATGAGTCACTTGTAAGGGGTGGATACCCAGTTATCGGGATTGAGGGTGTCTGGTGGAAAGCTGCAGATCAGGAGCTCCTTGACCGGTATCGTGCAGGTAAGGCATCGTTGCATGATATAATGCAACGATTTGATGCAACTGCTCTTCGGACTATTCTTGCGGCGAAAGGAGCCGGGCGCATCGTGTTGACTGATATTCAGTCTCCTCACGAATCACAAGCCAGTAGGGAACTCTACAAAATGCGTCAAGCAATGGAGTGCCTATCTGCACATGCTGATGAGGCTCAGATTGAGCGATGGGCCTATTATCAGCACCTTCGCGAATGGTGTGCACTCGGTATGCTCGGTGTTCGGATGGCTGAGATGGGCGCGGACCGTAGCCTGTTAGTATTTGGTGGAGGTCACAAAGCGTTACCTGTAAAACTTAAAAGGTTAGGTGTAAAAGTACAGAATGTCTCGGAAATGCAGCCATTACACCCAGTCACAAAGATAGTAACCGACAGGATCTTGCAAATGAGTCGAGATGAGAAATAGGTAATTGGTTATAAATACTGAGAGGGGATATACTAGAGATTATGACAAAACCTGCCTTTAAACCGAAACGTATTCTCTGGGTGGATATGGAGATGACTGGACTGGATCCGGTGAATGATTATCCGCTTGAAATTGCGGCGATAGTGACAGATTGGGATTTCAAAGAGATCGCCACCTACGAGGGTGCAGTGCACTGGTGTAGTAAGCACGTGCGGGCGCGCTTCGAGAAAAATAAGCAGTTTTGGTACGAAGAAGCACCGCTATCACGCGAGCAGCTGATGGCGCAAAATAAGGCGACCACAAAAACGAAGGCGGCTGTGGAGAGAGAACTCCTGACGTTTATTGACGAGCATTGCGGTGATGGACCGGTACTGCTTGCTGGCAATTCGATCCACCAGGACCGGAAGTTTATCGATCAGTGGTGGCCAAAACTAAGCAAACGACTACATTATCGTATGCTTGATGTCAGCGCTTGGAAAGTTGTGATGGAGGGGAAGTACAGTAAGAAATTTGCCAAACCTGAGGCTCATCGGGCTCTTGAGGATATACGCGGTAGTATAGAGGAGCTTACGTACTATCTGACGAAGGTAAAGGGCTGATGGATCACAAAACGATCGAGGCCTATTTGCTTAGTTTGCCTGGTGCGTGGCTTGATTACCCGTTTGGCGAAGGTGTGGCGGTGTATAAGGTGGGTCGTAAGGATGTGCCTGGTCAGGATGAAAAGATGTTTGCACTTATTTCGGAGGGCACGAAACCACTACGAATAAGTCTGAAATGTGATCCGCAACTGGCAGTCCATTTACGGGAAAAATATGAAACGGTCTTGCCGGGCTATCATCTCAATAAGAAGCACTGGAATACGATTATCTGCTCGGGTCAACTCAGCGATGATGAAATACGAGATCTCGCGTACCTCAGTTATCAGTTGGTATCGAAGTAGTTATTTGGACGCTGAGAAGTCGGAAAATTGTTTGCTCGCAACGTCGATTGAAGGGATGGAGCTGTCGCGAAAGGTTTTGATGGATTGACTGTTGGGGCTGATCGATGTAAGTTTTTGGACCATGCTTTTGAGAATGGCTAATTGGTAGGCCATCTCGCTAGCGTAGGTGCGATCAAGCGTGCCAGTGAGGTAGGCATCGTTGAATTTGCCCGAAAGTGACGTCTGGTAAGCTTTTTCGGTGGTTGACTGGACAAGCGGCACGCTCTTTATACCTTGGGCTTTTTTGAGGTCATCTAGGCTACTCATCATACTAGTAAGTGTGGTGGAGAGTGTAGCGTTGACACTAACCAGCTCGTTTTGCTTGAGATGCTTCTGTTGCTCGGCGGTGACTGATTGTAGTGTTGCGATGCGGGCCTGGATAACTTTTGTTTGTGACGAGACGTCGGGTTTGCCGCTTCCTGTCATTACTACCATGAGGAAAACACCGAGAGCGATGACGCCGGCAATCATGCCGAATACGGCGAAGCGGTTGATGGTTTTTTGCGGCATCGGTGGCGCAATTTGATTAAGATAATCGACCGAGAATTGATTACCGGCGGCCGACGTCGTATCGGCGACGGCTTGGTATTGCTGCGCTGACGGAGGAGTTGCGGCCGGTCCAGAAAGAGGGGGCAGCCCACTCGGCTGAGGAGGGGGAAGTTGTTGGGGGCCGGGAGTCTGCGGATTCATGTCCCCATTTAAGCACAAACAATTACAGAGGTAAAGGATGCTATAATGAGCATATGGATGCCAAAGAGGAGGTGCGGTCGAGAATCGCAATTGAGGACATCATCGGTGAGTATGTTCATCTCAAGCGGGCCGGGCGTAACTATAAGGGACTTAGTCCGTTTAGTAGCGAAAAAACGCCGAGTTTTTTTGTGAGCCCTGAAAAGAATATTTGGCATGATTTTAGCAGCAATAAGGGTGGTGATATTTTTGCCTTTGTCATGGAAGTGGAAGGCATGGATTTCCGTCAGGCGCTAGAGCACTTGGCGCGTAAAGCGGGTGTTGATTTGTCACTCTACGATTCGTCGACAAGCCGTCAACTGAGTGAGCGTAAAAAGCGTCTCACTGAGGCAAACCGTCTGGCAGCCCAGTATTACCAGCATAGTTTGCTGCGCAACTCACACGCGCTCACCTACGTCACCGACGCGCGACAGCTTAGTCGTCAGACCGTCCAGGATTTTCAGATAGGCTACGCTCCCGATAGTGGTACGGCTCTCACGAGCTATCTGACAAAAAAAGGATTTACAAAAAAAGAGCTCAGTGACGCAGGACTTACAAATCGCTACGGCGGTGATCTTTTCCGCGGGCGAATGATGGTGCCATTGATGGATAGTACCGGGCAAGTAGTTGGGTTTACTGGTAGGATCATTATTCCCGACGACACTGCTCCCAAATATCTAAATACACCGCAGACACTGCTCTACGACAAGAGCCGACATGTCTTTGGGCTCAGTCAGGCAAAAGAGGCGATACGCACCAAGGGACACGCGGTTGTAGTGGAAGGTAACCTCGATGTCGTCAGTAGCCATCAGGCGGGCGTGAGACAGGTGGTGGCGACGGCTGGAACGGCAATGACCGAACATCATCTGAGAGCTCTCAAGCGACTAACACCCGACGTACGCGTAGCCTACGATAGCGACAAGGCGGGAATTGCTGCAACCGAGCGGGCGATCGCGCTTGCGGCGAATCTCGAAATAGATCTCACGGTGATTAGCCTACCGGAGGGAGATAAAGACCCCGATGAGTTAGTGCGACGTGATGCTGGTGTCTGGCGACGGGTGATCGAGGAGCGGCAACCGGCTGTGGAGTGGGTGATTGATCAGTACAAAGCTCGCGTGGATATTGGTACGGCAGCGGGTAAGCGCTCGTTTACCACGGCAGCACTCGCAGTGGTGCGAACCTTAACTGATGCAGTGGAACGACAGCATTACGAACAACTCATTGCTGAAGTTACCCATTCTTCCGTGGAGGCGGTACATGAAAAACTGCAATCTGTCAGTGAAACTCCGTCAGCGCGCCGGGCTATTAAGGCTGAGATCAAGGAGTTGGTCTACGATGTGCATGCGTATGAGGATGACCTGCTGGCAGTTGCGTGCATTGACGCGCCAAGTCAGGAACTTTTTGCGCATTTTGATATCCGATTACTCCACACCGATGAGCGACAGCAAGTGGCGAATTTTTTTGCTCGGCACTACGGCAAAAGTCTGACTGATACGCCGAAAGAGTTGCAAAACATCGACACGTATGTCAAAATACTTCTATTACGGGCCGACGCGCGTTATGCTGAGTGGGATACCAATGACCGCTACTTTGAAACAGCACGCTTGATCCGCCAAATTGAACAAGAACACAAGAAACAAACCCATGAACAACTCACCGCACAGCTTCGTAGTGCCGAAGATACTGGCGATGAGGTAATGGCAAACAAGTTGCGAGTAGCACTCAATGACTTGATAAAGGAGATAGCGCGTGGCAAACGATGACGACCAAGTAATAGATCAGCCTGAGGAAGAGTTAGCGCAGCCGGATTTCGAAGAACCGGCTCTTGATGAACTACTCGATGAAGAAGAGGACACACCCGAGGACGTCCTAAATTCCGGTCAGTATTTTGACGATATATCTGACGACTCAGTACGACTCCACTTACGTGAAATTGGAAAAATCCCGCTTCTCAATGCCCAAGAAGAGCTGGAGCTTGCGCAGCGTGTTGTCGCGGGTGACAAGAAGGCAAAAGATAAGATGGCTGAGGCAAATATGCGCCTCGTTGTCTCTATTGCGAAGCGCTATAGCGGGCGCGGTCTTGATTTCCTCGACCTTATCCAAGAAGGCCATACCGGGTTACTGCGCGCTGTTGAAAAATTTGATCCTGATAAGGGATTTAAGTTTAGCACCTACGCGACATGGTGGATCCGACAGGCGATTACTCGTGCTATTGCTGATCAGGCGCGGACGATTCGCATCCCCGTGCACATGGTAGAGACAATCAACAAGCTCCTTCGTACGCAGCGGCGGATGACTCAGGAATTAAACCGCGAGCCAACCATTGACGAGCTTGCAAAAGAGCTTGAGATGGAGCCAGAAAAAGTTGAGTATGTCATCAAAATCAAACAAGACATCTCGAGCCTTGATGCCGGTGTTGGCCGCGATGGTGAAGACGAAGATTCGGTACTTGGTGATTTCATTGAGGACGAAGACGGTACGACTCCCGAAGAATCAGCCTCGAATCAATTGCTTAAAGAGCAGGTTCAGGGTGTTCTCTCGACACTTAGTGAACGTGAACAAAAAATTATCAAGATGCGATTTGGCCTCGAGAATGGCAAAAGTCATACACTTGAGGAAGTAGGCCAGGAGTTCGCCGTCACGCGCGAGCGAATCCGACAAATTGAAGCAAAGGCCCTAGCGAAACTCCGTAAGCACAAAGACGCAAAGAAGCTCTACGAGTATCTCCAGTAGAAGCTGTTAGAACTCGACCGCCTGTATGATAGCGTCGAGTTCGTCGTGTAATTTGTCGAGGTCACCGTCGTTGTGAATGAAGTAATCGGCGATGGCGATTGGTCCGCCTTTTTCGAGGTTTTCGATTTCAGCCCAATCTCGCTCGCTCGCCTCCTCGCCGGTAAGTGGTCGGATAGGACGTGTCGTTAAGCGGTGGTGTCGAGTATGTTTGGGGGCAACAATAGCCACCACAACAAGTTCACCGGGGAACTCATGCTTCATTGCTTTGTACTCTGTCCAGCTGTAAATGCCATCAGCAACAATGTGATGCTGGCCCGCGTCCATGAGGTCGTGAATTTGCTTAATGATACGCTTTACAACGAAGTCTTTTCCTTCGCGCTCACGAATTCCTTCGCGGAATTGTTTTTCGTTTGCCTCAGTCCATTCGATGCCGGCGTCTTTCATAGCTCCAAGCACCACGCCACCAAAATAGACCTTGGGGTAGCCTTTTTTGCAGACATATTCGACTGCTTCTGATTTGCCGCTGCCAGTAAGGCCTACAAACGCCAGTATCTTTCCTTGTTCTCGTTCACTCATATCACTAGTGTAGCGTATAATGAGGCTATGACGAAGCGGTTGGTGATTATCGATGGCAAGAGCGTGTTTTATCGCGGCTATTATGCGATGCCAAATCTCTCGACTGCTGATGGTACCCCGACGGGTGGTGTGTATGGTTTTGCGGCGCTGGCGCTCGAGCTATTTAAGAAGCTCAAGCCTGACTATGTATGCGTCGCCTGGGATAAGCCTAAGACCAATATCCGCAAACGGCTTGAGATTTACCCTGAGTACAAGGCGGGGCGCAAGCCAGCACCGGCGGATTTTTATGCGCAGATTCCGATCTTGCATGAGCTATTGCAAGCCTTTGGTTGGCCGCTGTATGAGCTCGACGACTATGAAGCAGACGATATCATGGCGACGCTGGCAAAAAAAGCCAGCGACAAAGGCATAGAGGCCTGTCTCATCACGAGTGATCTGGATGCCCTGCAGGCGATCAATCCGCTAGTTCATGTCTATGCGCTCAAAAAAGGTCTGACTAATATTGATCTCTTCAAGCCCGAAAGTTTCACCGAGAAATATGGCATCCGTGTCGATCAGTTCCTCGACCTCAAGGCGCTCAAGGGCGATAGCAGTGATAATATTCCTGGCGCGCCCGGCATCGGCGAAAAAACGGCCATCCAGCTCCTCCAGCAGTTTGATACAATCGATAATCTTTACGAAAACCTCTGGCAAGTCAAAGATAGTCTGCGGCGCAAGCTCGAAGATGGTCGTGAGCTAGTCGAAATGAGCAAAAAAGTTGCTGAGCTGTGGTTTGATGCGCCTGTCGAGCTTAACCTGGACGATATGAATGCTCATGACCTCGATACCGCAGCATTAAAAGAACTACTCACGCATCTTGAGTTTCGTAGCCTACTACGCAACCTGCCCGAACACATGCGCGATGCACCCGCGGCAAAAGCGGGGATGACCGAGCTAGCACAGGTTGAATCCGCAGAGGAACTTTCCCCAAGCCATGCACGTGCCGTACTGATGATGGCGCGCGAGCTCATTGTATGGCCCGATGGAGATGAGGTGTGGTTGAGCCATGAGCGAGGTAGGGCCGCTCGCTTGCCTCGGCTCGAAGCTGCAGAGATACTCGAGCAGGTGGCGATGGTGGGGCACGATAGCAAATTGTTCCTCAAACAGTTACTGAGCGATGGTGTTACGGTACTACCGGAGATTCACCACGACACGGCGCAGGGATCGTTCTTGCTCAACCCACTCCGCAAAAGCCGCGAGCTGGCTGATCTTGTCGGTATGGAAGCAATCGACGACCCAAAGGTGGCCATCAGCGCGATTTGGGCACTCTACGATGAGCAGGGTCAGGCACTTGATGCACTACCCGAATTGGCACATGTGGCGCGGACGATGGATTTTCCGCTGATACCCGTACTTGCACGCATGGAGCACCGAGGGATACGACTTGACACAGCAAAACTCGCTGAAATGAACACAACTCTTACGACTGACATCACGGCAATCGAAGCAAAAATGTATGAGCTAGCAGGAGGTGAGTTCAATATCGCTAGTCCAGCGCAACTCGCAGAAGTGCTGTATACAAAATTGGGCCTGTCAACCTTTGGTATAAAGAAAGGTAAGACAGGGTATAGCACGGGCCAGAAAGAACTCGATAAGCTACGAGGCCAACATCCAATCATTGAGTTAATTGAGCAGTTCCGTGAGCTCACTAAGTTGCAAAATACCTACGTGCAGACGTTGCCACAGCAGGTAGATGAACGCGGTCGTATTCATACGACGTTTAATCAAGACGTAGCTGCAACGGGCCGGCTGTCGAGCACTGACCCGAATCTGCAAAACATTCCCATCCGGACTGAGCGGGGTCGCCAGATCAGAGACGCATTTGTGCCTGAGAAGGGAAATGTATTTGTGAGCGCCGACTATTCGCAGTTTGAACTACGGCTTGCGGCAGTGTTGTCGGGCGACGAAAAGATGATCAATGATTTCAATGCCGGCACCGACATTCATGCTAAGACGGCGAGCGAAGTATATCATGTCCCGCTCGACAACGTTACAAAAGACCAGCGTCGTGCAGCAAAAGTAGTCAACTTTGGCGTGCTCTATGGGATGAGTCAGCACGGTCTGGCTGCGGCTGCGGGTATGACATACGTCGATGCTCAAAAGTTTATCGACGAGTATTTCCGTGTGCGGCCAAACATCCGTAAATACATTGACGAAACAATCAAAAAAGCGCACGATGATGGATTTGTGGAGACGCTGTTTGGGCGGCGGCGCTGGACACCTGATGTCAAGTCGAGTAATTTTGTTGTTCGTTCTGCGGCGGAGCGGGCTGCGGCTAATATGCCGATACAGGGTACTGAGGCTGATCTTATGAAGATGGCAATGCTTGAGGTTGACAAAAGGCTTCAGGGTCAAGGTGAGCAACTCTTGCAGATTCACGACAGTATCCTCATAGAGTGTCCCAAAGAAAATGGCGAACGAATCGCTACAATGCTCGTCGAGACAATGGAGCATATTTACCCTAAACTTGGGGTACGCTTGCAGGTTGATGTGCATACTGGTAATAATTGGGGAGAGGTATAGTGCAGTTCCTTGCATTTGTGCCGTTGATTTTTGTGAATATTTGGCACGGCGTGGTGATCGCAATTGCTAGACACCGAGGTGGTGTTTGGCGGTCAATCAGCGAGAGCGCTTTGGTCGGGAACGATACGCTGCTTATCCATCGCATTATGCACGTTGTTGGTGCACTTTGTTTTTACGGTTTTGGTATATGGTTGTGTGCAGACCAGCGGTTTCATCTCAGTGCAGGTATTCTTTTTATTGCGGCAACATTTGACATTACTCAGGCGCTTGCACTCAATAAGAACACTCAGCACACGCCAATTAATATGAAGGATATACACCAGCTGACCGCGTGGGTTATGGCAGTTGGTTATCTCCTTTTTTCGGTTGTGTTCATGCGGGCTGTCGGTGTACGCGACATCATTATTTGGAGCTATATCGTGTGGCTACTTGCGGTATATTGCTGCTCGCTACTAATCAAACACAGATATTTCTGGATGACGCAGATGGTATTTTTCATTTCAGTCGAGATCGTTGTGCTTATCACTTTGTTCGCCTTGTTTGCACAACAATTATAATGACCAAGTGCGGTTCATATTGATCGCTTCTTTGTCACGAAAGGCTTGCTCGATATCGACGCCGAGACGGTTTGCGATACTGAGGAGGAGTGAGAAGACATCTGAAACTTCATGGGCGGCGTTATCATCATGCTGTTTGTTTGCATCCATTCGCATGATGTCATCGTCCTTGCGGATACATTTTGCTAATTCGCCAACTTCTTCGACGAGTAACATAAACGAATGGAGGATGGTCTCGTCGCTAAATCCTCTTTCATGCTCCATCTGCTCAACATAGCGCTGAAAGTCGGCAAGTGTAGGATGCTCGGGGAGTGTAAGTGTGTTCATGGCTCTAGTATAATGGATAAAATGATGAAGATCAGTATCAAAAGGTTGCGCGGCGATGCTCCGTACCCTGCGTATCAAACTGAGCATGCGGCAGGTATGGATATCGTGGCCTGCCTCGATAAGCCGGTAGAAATCGTGCCGCATGAGCGGAGCATTATCCCCACAGGATTTGCTATCGCACTTCCACCAGGGTACGAGGCACAGATTCGTGCACGCAGCGGATTGGCAGCAAAACATGGTATTATGCCAGCAAATGGTGTCGGGACAATTGATGCCGATTATCGTGGTGAGGTAGGGGTGATCTTGCTCAACACCAGCAACACATCGTTTGTTATTGAGCCTGGGATGCGTATCGCACAAATGGTCATCACGCGCTATGAAACAGTAGAATGGAATGAAGTTACTGAGCTCGATACGACGACACGTGGCGCAGGGGGGTTTGGTAGTACGGGGACAAAAAAATGACAAGTGACGGCCCCCTCGTAAAAGTAAAGTCCCTGCTCAAAGAAGCGAAACATATGTGTATCGCCGTAGTCACTGACGACGGTTCTCCGTGGGTAGTTCCAGTAGTGATTCGGCACCATCGAGGCGCGAAACTGTCGTGGGTATCAAGTGTGCGGACTGTTCATTCGCGGGCGATAGAGCGGGAACCGCGCATTGCCATTACTATTTTTCTCACACAGCATGATGAGTGGAAGGAAGTTGGGTTTTATGCGACAGCAATCGCAAAAAAAGGCATACCTATGCCCGGAGGCTATGCAACCTACACGGCGACCATCGAGCGAGCCTGGTATAATGGGCAAGAGCACAAAAAAACCGAAATAGCTATTGAGAATTTATAACAAATGACCCCTCGTTTCTCACGACACTGGTATCGTTTCCGACCTCACCTGAGGCATCGGCATCATCATTATGGCGAATATAAGCGTCGTGACTCGGCGCAAGACACGGTGCACTTACGTATCCCCAAGCAAGTTAATTTCGTTTGTAACAGTACGGACTTTTTTGACTGTGCCGAGGAGGAAGTGGCCTCGCGTCTGCAGCGACGTCCGGAGCTACATGATCTTGACCGCGACATTGACCGACTCAAAAAAAGATTTGAACGTACTAAGCAACCGCACGATGGCCTCGTGGCGCTCTTGTCACAGGTACCGCGAGCAGTTTTGGCGCAACTACAGATGGATCAGTTCCCGCATGGCTATCGAAACAAGCGCGAACGACTTTATGAGTTGATTGATTTCAATGACACAATGGTAAATACAATCCTTGTACTGACCGATACGCTGCGCGATCAGTTTTCGGCACGAACTAAGCAAGCAGCCGATCGTATCTGCAAACGAGTTGGTGCGCCATGTTTTACCAACGAGCAATGGACGGCGATCATCCGTGGACTGACTCGAGAAGTAGCGGTCTATCAGGCGGCCGTCGACAACGGATTTTCGGCCTGGATGACCGATCGCTCTCAAGATGCACTTGGTATCGATATGCAAGTCCAGGACCCAGAAACCAAACGCTATCTCAATATCGATGTAAAAACCCCCAGCTCATTTCGTCACCGTATGGAACAGTTGGTCCATGAGGGACGGCTAACTGAGCGGCAACTCCTAGAGGGTGACCGGCAGAACTATATTGTTGAGCTAAACGGCCATGGTACGCAGCGGGTGGCAATCGTCGTGTTGTGCATCTTGCCAGATAAGTTTGGTGAGCTTGCCGAGTGGCGATTTATTGATTCAACGAAGATGAGAGACATGCTTGTACATCTCCTAAGAGAGCATGGATTGACCGATAATCGCTATGGGAGAATGTTTTAAAAAAGGTAAATTGTACTTGCATAAGCCTAAGCACAGGCGTATTACTATGAATAGGCTTTTGATCGTATAACATACAAAGTCTAACAAAAAGGGTATATATGGGAACACGAGAGGGTGAGCTACGTAGCAGTAGCTCGTGGAACCCAGCCGCAGAATTAGCAAGACGTATGGTCGATGAACCATATGAAGCGGCGCTTTCTGGCGTGTCAGAGACCGCGGCGCTTGACCCGCGCGACATTAGTTCTCCCTTGCTTCGCCAATATGACGAGATAAAGATGTTGTGGATGGGACATCCCAACCGAGAGCGTCGGCTAAGGGGTGAGCATCCCTGGATCAAGCGAGAGGTAGCTGACAATTATGCCGAGTATCGTATCCCTATTTTTTCAGGTTTTTCCTACGAAGAGGGAGAGGATCCACTGCTACTCCAAGTCAGTGCCGATACCCACCGCCAAGATGGACAGCCGCTCCGCTTTTTGGTTGCTGAGCACAACCTACAAACCGGACGGTCGTTTGATCAACGGGTGTTGAGTTCATCGGTGGACGCAGCTCGCCGATTATGGATTCAGTTGGCACCGGCAAACTATACCAATTGGTCGCCTGGCAAGCATCCCGCGCTCTTTGCTCCAAGATCAGAGCAGATTCGTATCGAAACAAGACTCAATGAACTGTACCATGCGGTTGGCTCACTCCATCTTCGTGAAGGCACTGGGGGCAGGATCATAGAGTTTCATGATATCGAGGCCCTCGAGGCGATGATTATCGCATCATTTCAGCGAGCTCACGAGAGGTGCAAAACTCAGACAGCACGGCAATTGGGGAATCGAGGGGTCAGTTACGAATTCGCGATGCCTGAAACGATTGCCGCCTAGAGATAAAATAATTGACTTTTGTAGAGGATAGTGGTATCATATGAAAAGAATGTACAGAGGAAGTGGACCAAAAATATTCCCGATTATCGTTGTGGTCATTGTGATCGCATTATTGATTGCGGCACTTGTTACTGTTGGAAGGATGCTCTTTGCGGGTAACTCTACGACTCAGGTGCCCCAAGTTACGAGCTCTATACGAAATGAGGTGCTGGACACCGGTACAACTAGGGGTGTTCGCTATACCGTACGTGGACCAATTGTAGCCGACGAAAAGTTCCGCTCGTATCAGATTACTGTGACGCCATCGAGCCGCGTTTACGTAGAGTATGTGGGCTATCTTGAGAGGGAAGTGCGGCGAGAAACCTTTGCCAACAATATGCAAGCATACGAACAATTTGTCTATGCACTCGATAAAGCGGACATCAGTGTAGCTCGAGATGTAACAGGCGGAGATGACATGAGGGGCGTATGCGCTACCAATGGGTATCTCTACGTCTTTGAGACACTTGCTGGTAATACTGCCTCCAAAACACTTTGGACATCAACCTGCGGTGGATCACCTGGTTCGATGGGGGCCCCAGTTGCTCGCGTGCATGCACTATTTCGAAATCAAATACCTGATTTTACGCCCATTTTTGATAAGACACAGTAAGCACCCTTTATTTCGGGGTATACTAGAGAGATGATACGAGGTATTATCTTTGATTGTTTCGGTGTTCTCTATGAGGGGAGCATTTCTATGTTGCGCCGGATTTGTCCGCCCGAGAAACTTGACGAACTCAATGACCTCAACAAACAGACGGACTATGGCTACATTACGACAGATGAGTATATCGAGGGATTAGCAAGATTACTCGGAAAGTCGAGTGATGAAGTTGCTTCACTTGTCTCTCATTCGCACGTTCGCAACCAACCGCTTATCGACGAAGTACAACGCCTTAAAGGTGAGGGGTATGTGCTCGCGATGCTGAGTAATGTAGGTAATGATAGTATTGAAAGGCTTTTTCCTGCCGATCAGCTTAGTGAGCTATTCGATGTTGTTGTCCTTAGTTACAAAGAACATATGGTTAAGCCGCACCCCGCCATCTTCACGATGACGGCTGAGCGGATGGGCCTCGCTCCAGGGCAATGCGTCATGATTGACGACCTGGCTACAAACTGCGAGGGTGCAGAGGTAGCGGGAATGATCTCGATCCAGCATACGAGTAACGACACTACTCAAGAATTGTTGCATAAAATACTACACTACAGTGATTGACAAAAGCATAAACAATATGCAATAATCCCCATCAGTAATACTAACGTATAGGAAACAAATACCACCATGAAACAATCAATCAAATCAGCTCTCGCGATCAGCGCTGGTATGGTAGCTGTCGTTGGGGCAGTACTCGCACCGACAGGTGTCGGTGCCGTCAGCAGCACGGCAAACACCACAGTAACGGCACAGATTCAGCCAGTTATCACCATATCATCGGGCCCAACGGTCAATATCTCAATTACGCCAAACGGTACGGGTCTAGCATCGAGCAACAGCGACACCGTGCTCGTGAGCACCAACCGTAGCACTGGCTACACGCTCAATCTCAAGGATGCTGACGCAACCACATCACTTGGTGCCTCTATTACTGCTCACACCGGTACAGTCGCTGCGCCAACAGCGCTCACTACAAACAACACGTGGGGATTTAGGGTAGACGATGCTAGCGTTTACACTGGATTTACGGCGGGCCCTACTAGTGCTGAGACAAATGTCGCTGCACTCACAAGTACGAAGTGGGCAGGTATCACGGCTGCTGGAGCCAACATAAAGACGACTTCTTCGCCTGGTGCAAACAACTCAACAACTGTGTGGTACGCAGCAAAGGTAGACACCACTATCGCTGACGGTAACTACTCAGATATCGTCACCTATACGGCAACAACCAACTAGTATATTTTGAATGATCGCAACAATAAACCGCTCCGGCTTCTGGGGCGGTTTTTGTGCCAGAGAGTTGTCTGCTTGTGCTTATCGAGGTATACTAGCTAACATGAGAACTACGGTATTAGCACGATGCGCACTTGTCGTGGCAGGCACATTTTTGATAGCGAGTGCACCCCAGGCGGTCCGTGCAGCGGATCAGGTAGAGAGTATCACCCTGTCGCCAACCAGCAAGCAATATACGTTTGACCCTGGATCAACAAAGGAAGATTCATTCACTATCCTTAATGATGGTGAAGTGGCATATGACTTCTTAGTCTACGCAGAGCCATACTCACTTGATCCCGTGACGAGCCAACCTATCTATCAGGGGAGCAAGGCAGCAAACGCTGATGCCAATACATGGGTTTCCTTTGCGCAGACCAGGTGGCATATTGATCCACATCAGTCCGTACGGGTGCCGTATACGATTCGTGTCAAAGATACCGCTTCGCCCGGTGGACACTACGGGGTAATATTTGCAGAGACCCAACCGCAATCATCTGATAGTCAGGGTGTGTCGCTTGGGCGAAAGAAGCGCGTAGGGATGATTATCTATAGTACGGTCACTGGAGATCTGAAACCGGCGGGCGCAGTTAAGCAGATCCAGATCGATGGGTATCAATCGCAAGCACCGCTTGAAGCATCGGTCCGCATCGAGAACACGGGTAATACGGATTTTTTCCCCACCGTTAGCTATCGGGTAGAAGATGTTTTTGGCAACACAAAATACCAAACAACAAGCTCGGACCATATCGTGCTGCCGGGTATCACTCGGACGATTCCTATGAGTTGGGATCAGGCATCGTGGTTGGGGTTCTATAAAGTCACGGTCAGTACAACGGTGTTGGGCAATACCACGACCCAATCTTCGTACGTATTTGTCGCACCGCAGTGGTTTATTCTCCTTGTGGTAGTCTTGATAGCAACGGGTGTCGTTTATGCGATACGCAGTCACCAGACGCGCCGTCGTTAGGCGCGTTGCCGTTGCTGCAGCGGTCACCATGACCCTAGTTTTGGGCGCTGCCCCTAGTTATGCTCTCACGTCAAGTAGTGGTACAACCATCAATGTTGGTATTTGTGGTACCTCTGGAAGCACGCAATTGGCTATTAGTTCTCCAGTGGCAAATTCGACTGTATCCGCGGTTCCGGTGACGATACAGGGGGCGGTCAATCGAATATCACAGATTTCTGTTTACCGTGACGGTCAATATGATGGTGTCATACCGCTCAACACTGGTGCAACCACGTTTAGTTACACGGCGACCATGACGGTAGGCAGCCACGTATTCCGATTTGAGGGTGTCGATATTTGTCAGCAGACAACACCTGTTGCTGAGATAACGATTACCTATGACCAGAATGTTATAATCACGCAACCATCGACTCCTGGGACAGCATCGAATCCCACTACTACGACACCAGTGACTGGGCCAGGCATCACTGAGTTTTTAGAAGGCCTCCCGCCGATAAAAATTATTTCCGATGGGTTTTATAAGCTGTTAGTGTGGTTGGATTTTGCCTCACCCACCTCCTTTAGCTCGGTACCACGGATGGCCCAGCGCTTTACGGGAATGACCGTTGGACTCGCACTACTATTCTTGGCGCGTCCGCTCCTCGATGGTTATCGCTATGTTCGTTACGTAAAACTTGGTTGGCGTGCCCGTCCGCTGCCGCTCGCACTCCGCAGTCATCCATTGGCTCTCCTACGTATTTCAGGACTCATCATCATTACTATCATTATTCTATTTCTCGCATAAGTTTGTCTCTGATATACTGAGAAAAGCATGAGGGTATCTGTGAGGAATATAGGTGTGCTGCTACTTGCCATTACGATAGGCGGTAGTTTTGTTAGCACGGCGAGGGCTGATCGATATAGCTCTACCCACTATGTGATTGACGCGAGTGTTGCCAACAATTTTGGAGGTAGTAATAGCTCGACTAGCTATAAGCTGACAGGAAGCGGCGGTGAGAGTATCGTGGGGCAGGGGTCGAACGGTAGCTATATGTTAGCTGGCGGCTACGTGGCGCAGTTGCAAAATAGTATCCAGCTCTCCGTACAGCCGAGCGGGCTGGTTGCATACTATCCGCTTGATGAGCCAAGCGGGTCGAGCGCTAATGATTATGGAGCCGATGGGTATACTGCGTCTGCTCAGTCAACACCGACCTGGGTAACCGGAAAGCTAGGGGGGGCGCTTGGGTATGTGACGACTACCCAGTATCTAAAAACTACTGAAACAGCAGCGTTCAATACACCCTACGTCACGGCATGCGCATGGGTGTACAAGACGGCTACGTCGACAAACCCTGCCATTGTCACACATACTGATAACTTATTGACCACTGACGGCATGTGGCACTTAGGATATAATAACGGACAAAAACCCCGATTTGTTATTCGTAAGAATGCAGCTGATAATTTGATTGTTGCACCGAACGCGGTTAGCCTCAATCAGTGGCATCATATATGCGGCACATATGACGGGTCAAATATGCATCTTTACGTCGATGCGGTTGACGTGGTATCGTTGCCGCTGACGGGTGCATTACCATCAGTGACACAGCCACTTACTATCGGAGCGCGTTCAGGCGGGACACAGGTTGCTGACACCCAGTACATTGATCATGTCAAAGTATTTAATCGTGCACTGTCTGCAGATGAGATAACTGCTGAGTACGACGGGTCAAATACGGGTAATAGTGCAGGCGTGAGTCTGGGAGCGGTAGTGCCAGGAACCTCCAACACTGTATTGTACGACGCGGTGATACAAACCGATTCGTATGGCTATGACCTTTCTGTCAATCAAAATCAAAATCTGACAAGCGGTGCCGATAACATTGCAGGAGTATCGGGGACCATTGCTAGCCCGGCTACATGGACCGAGGGGACAACTAAGGGTTTGGGGTTCACGCTGGTGAGCACGAATGCCACCACTATACCCGGTAAATGGAGTAGTGGTAGTGCTTATGCTGCATTTCCAGGGACGGATACCACGTTTTATACGCGTACCGGTAGGCCGTCAACCAGGGACATACTGACGATGCGACTTAGACTTGACGTTGATGTGAGCCAGCCAACTGGTACGTATAGTAATGTGATTACCACCACAGGAACAATAACCCCGTGAGGTTACTGCAGTTAGTGTGTAGCGTGGCATGTGTGCTAGTGGTCTCCGTGGTACTTGGCGGGCATGTATCGGCGCTGTCACTACGTATCGCGCCGCTAAGTTACGAGACTACACTTGCAAAGGGGGAAACCAAAAAGGGGTTTGTCGATATTTCAAATAGCGACGCTAGTGCGCAGACAATTAGGTTTGAGGTTCAGGCATTCCGTCAAATCGACGACGAGGGGTCATTGCAATATTACCCAAACGAGCAAGTTGCGGCGGGTATACGGCTAGACTACAACGAAGCGCAGCTTGGCCCCCGCGAGACGCTGCGTCTTGCATTTGCGATTGACGGTAGGAAATTACCTGAGGGCGACGTATTTGCAGTGATTTTTGCGACGACGACACCCTTAGGCGCGTTTAGTGCGATGCAATCAGTGCGAGTGGGTACATTGCTCATGATTCAAAACGGCACTCCCTCTCAGCACGTGGCATCGGTCAGCGAAATTTCGGCACCGTTCTTACAGATTGGTGAGGCTGTAGAGGCGCAACTGGCGGTTACTAATACGGCTAATCCTAGCTTATCCACCGGCTTTTTCCCTGAAGTAAAAGTTGACATGAAGCCCTACGGAGCCACAACTGCAAAGGGCCCTCTCGTCCTCAGTGGCCGTACCCGCACTATCGACTATCGGCGGCCAGGTGATTATGTTGGATTTATGTTGATTGAAGCTTCGGCCGGCGGCGATAGTAAATCACAGGTAGTGTTTGCGGTAACTGGCTACTGGCGCTGGCTTGCGCCGGTCATTATCGCCGCACTAACCGGGATAGTGCTCTACGCATATAACCGACGCAAAAAACATAGGTATCGTACTCACAAAAAAGTGACCAAAATCCCTGTTAAATAGTTGTCATAAGCAGTATACTATACTATAGCCACATTATTGTGGAATTATAGGGGACGTTTCATTTGAAGCCATACAGACAAAAAGCAGCGGTCTCATTCTTCGCATTACCAGCAATCCTAGCATTCCTGGTCTGTTTTGCGTTTCCAGCCCCTGTGCACGCGGTGACAACCATTCCGTACAAAATGAACTTTCAGGGTCGCTTGACTGATGCCAGCGGTAACCCTATGGCTGCCGGCTCCTACAACATGAAATTCCGTATCTATGACGCCAGCAGTGGAGGTACACTCAAGTGGAGTGAACAACGCGCTAATAGCGCTAGCACTGGTGTTACTGT
>JBAQIS010000011.1:0-3878 GCA_049288955.1 Saccharimonas aalborgensis (SeqCode) | reverse complement strand
TCGTAGAGCGGGAAGGTAAATATTGGTAGAATAAGCCATAGATAGGCTCCTTTCTGTAATTAGGTGATTCTTATTACAGTCTACAGGGGCCTATCTTTTTGTTGCAGAGGTATTGAGTGTATACGATGCTATTGCTTTTTTATTAATTTTGTGCTATATTAAACCTATAAGACAACACATAACAAAAAGGCGCAACAAACACCATGAACACAATCGATCAAGAATCTGTCGGCACGAGCGACGTCTTTGGCCTTGCCACTTGGAGCCGTCAGCGGAGCAGCGAGGAGCTGCGAACATTTGTGGAGTCGCATCATGACGAGCGACTAGCCGACATCGTTTTGGAATAAAGCGAAATCGTGAAAATTATCATACCTGCTATCCTGTCGTATCTCGCATACTGAAGCATGAAACGTATAAACGGAGAGAACAGTATGCTACAAGATGAACAGCAACAAACGACCGAAGTTCGAGAGACAACTGTGCGCGACGGTGCCACGTCTGTCCAACGTCAAACGGTTGCAACTTCAGCGACAACCAGTAGTACGGTGGTTATGTCTCGCGTCGTGTTGTATATCGCCGGATTTATCATTGTACTTTTGGCACTCAGAGTGCTCTTCTTTTTGCTTGGCGCCAGCCAATCATCAAGTTTCGTCGGATTTGTGTATGCACTCTCTGGAGTGTTCTCAGCACCCTTCACGGGTATATTCCCGACCCCTGCTGACGGGTCGCATGCGCTTGATAGCGCAAGCTTGGTAGCAATGGTCGTCTATGCATTGATCGCCTGGGGTGTTGCAAAACTCTTTACTATAAGTAAGCCAGTAAGTAGCTAAACTTGGACCTATCGCTATAGCACAGAAAAACGACCACCTGAGTGTGGTCGTTTTTCTGTGGTAGCACTGACTAGGATCGAACTAGTGACCTTAGGCTTATGAGTCCTACGCTCTAACCGACTGAGCTACAGTGCCGAGTGCAGCCAATTATAGCAGAGGAGAGTGCTAATTTCTAGAGATGAACACTGCGCGAGCGTTTCAAGGCGCAACCGAGAAATTCGGCTACTTTGTCGAGTTCGGTCCAATCACGAATTCGGAGAGGTGTTTCAACATGCAGATTGTAGTCCTGTGTGTAGTGCGCATGAAGCCAATCGGCGTCTCTAGCATCGACTATCGTAGGGCGATCATCAAAAAGTATTACTCCCGAACACTCCGATTTTCGTTTGCCGATATATGCTTCATCGGCAGCGCGCGGCCCGAGGTATCGTTCAACTGTCACTAGCTTTTCGCGAATACTCCACGGATTATCAGAGATGGGGGCAGAACAGATACGGGCATGAAAACCGAGTGATCTCACGAAGTGCCAGGCTTCTATAGCACCCGGTATGGGTTCCAGTGATTCAAAAAAGCCTTTCGAGTGCTGAAGGTCTCTTACGAGAGCAATATGCTCAGGGTCGGCAAGGCGCTTAGTCATATAGAAGTCTGAGCGTGGCGGTATGGCAATGCCATGTTGTTCTAGCTCAGCCTCAACACGGGCGTCAAAGTCGAGGATGACACCGTCTAGGTCAAATAGAGCGACCGGCTTAGCCGAATCTTCGGGGTGTTCTGCCATACTCTGGAGGTACATCAGGCGTTGAACCCGCGTCGTCAGTAGTTGGTACCGGGCACGAGTTGCTGGGTTCGCAAAAACGTATTCTCTGGTATCGCTATCAACTGGCGCTTGTTCAAATGACTGCTCTGGGAGGTATTGGCTGCGCGTTAAGTCTAGTACGTTGCCATCAATACGATTGCGGTAGTGGGTTTCGGTGGCCCCTGCATAAAGTGTCCCGAGGCGTTCGATGTCGCCACCAAGGTAATCTTGGACCACGAGCGATGTGGGAACGCACTGTCCCCTGGTAGGGACATCATCATTCCATGTATCAGGGGTACTAGTAGTTTCTAGCGACCAACTGCCTTCTATGGCTGTGGTAAGTCGTTCGGCACGAGTTCTCATTCGTTCTTCTCATCTCCCGCCCGTTAGCTGTGTATCCAAGTATAGCATTAATGGCGGCGACAGTATGGTATATAATAGTGAGTATCTCCGGGTGATACTCACTGCCTCTTTGGTAAGCGTCCCTCACCACTGGATCATCAGTTGTCTTCGGATACGTCGCTAGAAACGGGCGGGGAAAACGGGCAACACATTTCAATAGATCGTTTCTCTTATGTGCAACTAAGAGGAGTTAGTGAAATGAATGATGAACTTTATCTCAATGAACGCGTTCAGGTGATAGCGACATTTGCTGATGGTCTGGACTTGTGTGTTCCAAGGCGGATACGCCGTTCAAACGGCAAGGAGATCGCGGTCACCGAGCTCGGACTTCGCCACCCAGTTATGAAGGGAAGGCGCTTGATTCATGTTTTTGAAGTGACTGACGGGGGGAGTGACTACCGACTAGAGTTTGACGCTGAGCGACTCACCTGGACGCTGACAAGGGAGGCGGATCACTATGAATAATGACTGTAATACGGCGCGTCCACTTGTGATGCATATCGATCTCAACAGTTGTTTTGCGACTGTTGAGCAACAAGCTCGGCCACAGTTACGCGGTAGGCCGGTAGGGATTGTCAATCGAGCAACCGATCAGACATCGATCGTAACCGCGAGTTACGAAGCAAAAGCGATGGGGGTAAAGCTTGGTATGAAGCTACGCGATGCAAGAAAACTGTGCCCGGCACTCGTAGGTATCGAAAGTGATCCGCCGAAGTATCGCTATGTCTATCATAAACTAATGGCGATCATGAGCGACTATAGCCCTCACTTCACGATGAAGAGTATCGATGAGGGTGTGATTGATTTCGCGCAGTCCCCTGCCTCGATGCGGGAGCGGGATTTGGTAGAAGTGGGGCAGGAGATTAAACGTCGATTACGTGAAGAAATAGGCAGAGCGATGCGCTGTAATATCGGGATTGCCCCAAATCGATTCCTCGCAAAGACAGCCGCTAGTCTGCATAAACCTGATGGGCTTGATATCATCACTCACGAAAATCTAAGGGCCACCCTACTAGACCTCTCGCTTCAAGATCTGACGGGCATCGCCTCACGCAACGAACATCGTCTCAACGCAGTTGGTATCTATACGCCACTCCAGATGCTCGACGCTGATAGGGCAACGCTCAGGCTTGCCTTTAAGAGCGTCGTCGGCGATTGGTGGTATCAACGGTTGAGGGGTTGGGAAGTAGACGACGTCCAGTACGATATGAAGAGCTGCGGCCGTCAGTATGTCATCGAACGACGAGAGCTGCCTCGCTCGGATGTACTCCAGAGACTTCATCACCTCGTCGAATCGGTGGGAACAAAGTTACGCTCACAGGGAAAAAGCGCGCGGGGAGTAGGGGTGTATGCGCGACTCTACGCGACCGGCGCATCGGGAGAAGCCACAAATGGCCGCTGGGGAAGACGGGGGAATTATTGGCATGAAACATACCTCGCTCCCCTGCCCTTCTACACTAATCAAGCGATTTGGGAGATAGCACGCCGACTTTTTGAACACGTGCCAGGTGGTGATATACGCGAGATCGGTGTTCATTGTTATCATCTTCATGATGGCGCAGATCGTCAGTTGGTATTATTTGGCGATCAATTTGTGCGTGAACAGCAGGTAACGTGGGCGATCGATGAAGTCAACAATCGATGGGGTGAGCGCACAATTCACAGTGCCGATACCCTAGGAACCGGTATCTATGTCAAACAAAAGATACCCTTTGGGAGTACGCGTTATCTACGTATTAACTCACCACCTTTGCAACAACCTCACTAGGTGTGCAGTACTGTATACCCCAGTGTAATCGCTTCGTATTGTAAAAGTCCAGGTACGCCGTCAGGCGTGCCTGGATAGTGTCTTCATT
>JBAQIS010000010.1:0-24348 GCA_049288955.1 Saccharimonas aalborgensis (SeqCode) | reverse complement strand
AATGAAGACACTATCCAGGCACGCCTGACGGCGTACCTGGACTTTTACAATACGAAGCGATTACACTGGGGTATACAGTACTGCACACCTAGTGAGGTTGTTGCAAAGGTGGTGAGTTAATACGTAGTCTAACAGAGGCGATTGTCTTTTGAAAGGATCAGAAGTTGTCTAGCAACAACTTGGTCTTCACGATAGTATATGAGCTCTTCCCTGCGAACATGCTCCAGTGTCTGCTGAGAAAAACCGAGTGATGTGAGACGGCCGGTCAGTGGCAAATGGGTAAAGTGGCCGAGGCTGTCTCGCCATGCCGGGATGGCGAGACAAACAGGAGTCCCAGCAGGGATTTGAGGCGCGAGGTTCTTTAGAAATGTACTAATGATGTGATCACAATTATCGCGTACCTGAACGAGCTTGGAGGGCGAGGGTGGAGCCGAAAAGGGCTGTCCCAGGTATGTCTCGGCAACAACTGCCGAAATCGTACCCTCCCAGATATGAGTCATAGCGTCTCCTTGGTTAAGGGTGATATCTGAGACAGTATGGTGGGTCTCGCTAAGCCATTCGAGGTTTTTCTGGGAAAACTCAATCATTTTTGGCGACAGGTCTGTGCCATAAACATCGAACCCTACGAGAGCAGCTTCTTGTAGTAATACCCCGGTGCCGCAAAATGGATCGAGCAGGCGTCCGGGGGGAGTAACGCCAGATAGGTTGACCATCATACGGGCGAGTTTTGGCGGTAACATGCCGACGAATGCATCGCGTTTTGGGCGGCCTTGATCACGGCGGGCGAGAGCGGTGATGTTTTGGGAACCAACCGACTCGGCGATCAGTACCTTGCCATTTGCAGACCGCACAATGAGGATTTCGATGTGGTTATCACTCAGTCCCAGCTTATTGTGGTGAGATGTCGCCGTACTGAGGGCGAGGTCGTTGTTTGGGATCAGGCGCAAGCTGACGCCGTGTTTTTTTAATCTTGCCTTGAGGACAATGCCTGTTTTTTGAACATCTCGAGGCGAAATGTGAAACCCATACGCGCTGATTCCGAGCGTGATTTTGCCCTTATGATTCTGCCAGGCACCCAAATACGCGTTGACAAGCGCTGTGCTGGTTTGTCGCCAGTCGCCACGGAGTTCGGCAACAATCCGGCCAGCTTTTTGGCTGCCAGCTAATCTTTCAAAATCGAACCCAGGGTGATCGATACAGGCTGAGTTGTCCGAAAACCACTGGACGCCTGATGCTCCATAGAGTTGTTCGAGTTCTGCCATACCAAGTGCGGGTTGGCGTCCGAGTATTGCGACATGCATGCGTATAGTATACTAGATGGAGCATGAAACGACCTTCTTTTCGGTTTTGGTTGAGCCTGACAACCCTCCTGCTGGTGGCGGTACTTCTGTACCTCTCCAGACATCAGCTTGATCATGCATGGCACTTGGTGCGAGAAGCAAATCTGTGGCTTTTGGCGCTCATCATTCCGCTCATTGTCGTAGGAAATATCGTTGCGGGAGAAATGACGCTGTCGTATTTGCGTCAAAAACGACTGATCCAGCATATCAGTACTTGGGAGTTGATGCGTGTTTCGATGGAGTTTAATTTTGTTAATCATGTACTTCCGAGTGGCGGGATGAGCGGCGTTTCGTATCTCAATTGGCGTTTGAGCAAGCTTGGCGTGGCCGGTACGCAATCAACCGTCGCTCAAGCAGTCAGATTTGTGACTGGTTTTGCAGCAATAACAACACTACTGGTGGTGTCGGTATTGGCTGTCACGATTGACTCTGGTATCAACCGATGGATAATCTTGATGAGTTCAGCAATGGTATTTCTGATGTTTATTGCAACACTGGGGGTTATTTATCTGGTAAGCAGTCCGGTGCGTATGCAGCGCTTTGCTGGATGGCTTGCGATTGCCTGCAATAAACTAGTACGGTGGGCAACTAGGGGTCGCAAGAAGGCTGTTATTGATAGCCAGCATCTCATGGTGATGTTTAATGACATGCATCGCGATTATGTTTCGATGATGCGAGACAAAAAGATTCTCCTGAAGCCGTACCTGTGGGGTATGCTATTTTTTGCACTTGATGTTGCGCAGTTTTATGTTGCATTTTTGGCACTTGGTGTCTATGTCAATCCGGCAGCGATTTTGATCGGCTACGGTATCGCTCAGTTAGCCGCATTTGTTGTGGTCACACCAGGAGGAGCGGGAGCATATGAGGCCCTTATGGTGTTGGTGCTGGCAACGACAGGACTCTCTGAGGGGCGTGCTATCGCCGGCATTATACTAGCACGAGTTATCATCCTCCTGATGGTGATCGGTCTTGGATACATTTTTTATCAACGGGCGCTTATCACTTATGGCAAACGAGACTCAGAATCTATCGGCGATAATTAGCGTTAGTGATTTTACGGCGCTCCTCAACCAGACGCTTGAGTACGCGTATTCCTCTGTTGAGATTGAGGGCGAGGTAGCAAGTTTTAAGGTCAACCAAAATAAGTATGTATTTTTTGACCTAAAGGACGAGCAAGCAACCGTGAGCTGCTTTATGAGTGTCTGGCAGCTGCGAATCCCGATCGAAGACGGGATGAAAGTGGTTATCAAAGCCGTTCCAAAGCTCACTGCGTGGGGGAAGTTTAGCCTCACGGTTCAGTCGGTACGACCAAGCGGCGCAGGAAGTCTCAAAAAAAGTTTTGAGCTCTTGAGGGAGAAACTGGCAAAGGAAGGATTATTTGCGCCGGAGCGCAAGCGCCTGTTGCCGCGATTTCCGCAGCGGATTGCCGTCATTAGCAGCACCGAAGCCGCGGGCTATAAAGATTTCATAAAAATTCTCGATAACCGTTGGGGAGGGGTCGCCGTCGAAGTCGCGCATGTACAAGTTCAGGGTGAGCGAGCTGCTGACCAGATTATCCGTGCCGTTAAGTATTTCAATGAGAAAGAAACCTTAGCTGATGTTTTGGTAGTTGTGCGTGGGGGCGGAAGTGCTGACGACCTCAGTACCTTTAATGATGAACTACTTGTAAGAGAAATGGCGGCGAGCAGGATACCAACACTGGTTGGCATTGGACATGACGTCGACGAGACATTGATTGACTTTGTGGCGGACGTAAGAGCTGCCACCCCCAGCAACGCAGCGGAGCTTCTGGTCCTGGACCGTCGAGAAGTCATTGCATCAACCAATCACAGCCTAATGAGGATTGCATCACGTACTGAAGAGGCGATTGGACAACAGCAGACGAGTATCGAGAGACAACTATCTGAAGCAGTGAAGGTGCTCGAAGGCAGATGTCAGCATATAGAAGCACGGGTGGAGAGTATCTCGCAGCTTATCGAAGCCTATAATCCAAGAGAGGTATTGGAGCGTGGTTATGCAGTTGTCAGAGGCAGGGTGGAGGTGGGAAGCATGATCAGTGTTGAGAGGAAAAAAGATATAATTACCGCGGAGGTCAAAGATGTCAAAAGAACATAAAACTATCAACGAGCAGATGGCACAACTACAAGAATTGGTTGCTTGGTTTGAGGGAGACGACTTCGAAATTGAACAAGCGCTCGACAAATATGCGGAAGCGGAAAAACTGGCGCGTGATATCCAGGTACAGCTGACAGAATACAAAAATCAAATTACGGTACTAAAAAAACGCTTTGATCAAGCGGACCTATGATGTGGCTCTGGATTTTGAGCGGCTTTGTCATTTTTTTTGGATTCATGGCGTTCACCGGTGCACCCTACCTGCCTTCAAAACGGAAGGAGTTGGAGTATACATTCCGCGAACTGTGTCCACTCGACGGCAATGATGTCCTTGTCGATATTGGCTCGGGAGACGGTATCGTTCTCCGGGAGGCAATTCGTCAGGGAGCCCACCGGGCGTACGGTGTTGAGATCAACCCGTTTATTGCCTGGGTTTCACGGTCGGCGTCACGCAAATATAAGGGGAGAATCAAGGTAAAGTGTGCTAATCTCTGGAAAATGTCTTTTCCTGCGGAGACGACCGTCGTGTACGCTTTTTCGACACATCGAGATATCGAGAAAATGTACAAAAAAGTTGCACAGGAAACCTCGCGACTCGGGCGAACCATCAGGTTTGTATCCTACGCATTTGAGGTACCGGGTGTTCCTAAAAAAATGACACTTGGGGCACACCATCTCTATGAGGTAAAGCCCTTTACAGATAAAAAAGCGTAAGTATAATAAGAACTATGGTACGGTCAAAAAAAGAATCTGGAATGATCCACGGATACGTCTTTGTTATTATTGCATTAGCGCTATTAACGGTGTTTTTTGGGGGGTTTTCGGTCTGGGCGTATCTCAACTATACCGACGTGAAGGATGATGTCGATGGGAAAATAACGGTCGCCAAGGCTGAAGCATCTAAACAGCAAGCCGAGGCTGATGAAATTAAGTTTTTGGATCGAGAAAAGCAGCCGATGCGTCAGTTTGTCGGGCCGGACGACTACGGACACCTGACGTTTGATTATCCAAAGACGTGGAGTGCATACCAAGCTACCGATGTAAGTGGCGGTGGGGGCGCGATATATCAGGCGTATCTTAACCCTATATTGGTGCCGCCAATCAGTGTACAAAATCAGAAAGTTGCACTGAGAGTGACGATCGAGCAGACATCGTACGAAAAATCCCTCGGCAACTATGATGCTGCAATCAAAAAAGGTGACCTTAAATCGATTGCGTGGTCAAATGATAACGGCATGAGTGGTACGCGCGTTGACGGTAACTTCAACAAGGACGTCAGGGGTGCTGCTATTATTGTCAAAATGCGTGACCGTACGCTTACTATTAGAACTGATGCCGATATATTTAAGGCCGATTTTGATGCACTTATCAAAACGGTGAAGTTCAATCAGTAAATTGTGCTAAACCGGCCCCCATGGACTACTCTTTCGTGCTACACTAGAGACAGTATGGAGGGGAGCGAGGGACAATTCAAGGATGAGGGTGGCGTTTCAGTAATTGATACGCCCTTTTTTATTGCTGCGGCGCATGAACTCAAGTCTCCACTGGCCCTCATCCGCCAGCTTTCTCTTGCACTGGAAGCGGGGGATTGTTCGCTTGATGAAGCATCAACAATGATCCGCCGGATTTCGCTGACGAGTGAGCGTGCACTGAGATTGACGACAGATTTAACACGCAGTTCGCGTCTCAAGGATAGCTTGTTTTCGCTTGAGCCTGTCAACCCAATGTCACTATGCGAAGAGGTTGTGGACGAACTTCAGCCGTTGTACGCGGCCAAGGGCCGTCGGTTGGTAGTCGCCGAGAGACATCGCCCTCTACTAGCCGTGGCAAATAAAGATCTACTGAGGAGAATACTAATAAACTTTGCTGACAACGCGCTTCACTATAGTGTCGGGAGTGAGCCAGTAGTAGTGAAAGCTTCGGCCCATAGCGGTGGCACAAAAATTCGATTAGCGGTGCGTGACCATGGTCCCGCGTTGCCATCGCAACTGTGGCAGCGGCTCGATACTTCTCTCGGAGTTAGTTCTCAGCCGCTGCATAACCGTCCGCAAAGTAGCGGTCTAGGACTTACGATTGCACGGCGCTTTGCTGAAACGATGATGGGAAGCGTAGGCGCAACTCGCCATCAAGACGGCGCGACATTTTATGTTGATCTGACCGCGTCGACGCAACTGAGGTTGTTGTAATGAGCCACCCACTTGTAGTGGTCATAGACGACGACGAGTGGATGGGTGCTCATGTGGCTCGAGTATTAAAGAAGCATGGCTACGAAGTGGAAGCGGTACCTCATGCTATCGAAGGGATGCAACTGATTGATCGCGCGCACCCGGCGGCCATCATTCTTGATTTATTTATGCCTGGCCCAAATGCGTTTGTACTACTTCATGAGTTGCGCTCACACAGTGATCTCTCACAGATACCTATCATATTGTGTACCAATAGTGCCCGCGAATTGGGTGACTATGATCTCGGATCATATGGCGTTCATATCGTACTCGACAAGACAACAATGCAACCCGACGACTTGGTTGCGGCAGTTCGGAGAGTGACATCATGAGTGTCGAGCGGACGCGGGCAATTATCCTGAGGAGAACGAATTATGGTGAAGCAGATCGCGTACTCAGAATGATCACACCGCTCGGCCAACGGTCTGTGATTGCTAAAGGTGTGAGAAGAGAAAAAAGCAAATTAGCCGGAGGAATCGAGCTGTTTGCGATTAGTGACGTCGTTATTACAGGGGGGAGGGGCGAGTTGGGGATACTGACTTCTGCGCGGTTGGTGCAGTTTTATCAGCACATATTGAACGACTACGATCGCCTCCAGTTTGGGTATGAATCAATAAATCTGGTAGCAAAAGCAAGTGAAATGATCGATGAGCCAGAGTGGTATGGTGTTCTCAGTGAGGTGTATATGGGGCTTGATGTGTCGACGATTCCGCTGCAGCTCATCCAAACGTGGTTTTATGTTCACTATGCAGAGTTGACGGGATATGAGTTGAACCTCGAAAATGATATCACTGGCCAGCCGCTTGATGAGAAAAAGACGTACATGTACGATTCGTCTGAGCGTGGGTTGAGACCGGCGGAGCAGGGAGATATTTCGGCAGATCATATCAAGTTACTGCGCATCATTGCAACCAAGCCCATTCAAACCATCACCCAGATAGGTGGAGTGATGAGCATTTTACCTGATTGTTGGCTGATCGCCCGTCAACATGCCTCGGTGTAAAATTATGCTATACTACGACTAAGGTTAATTCTAAGCATGTTGCCAACATGCAGGAAGTGTGTGCACTATGAGCGACGTAAAACTTGACGATATCGTGAGCCTCGCAAAACGGAGAGGCTTTGTTTACCCGGGTAGTGAGATCTACGGCGGTGAAGCTGGTTTGTATGATTTTGGACCGTACGGTGTGGAGCTGCTCAACAACATCAAGAAGTCTTGGTGGCGCCGCAATGTACAGCTCAAAGAAAATTATGTCGGGATTGATTCGGCGATGTTCAAAAATCCGCGTGTTTGGGAAGCCTCGGGGCATGTTGCGGGATTTGCCGACCCACTCGCCGAGTGTCGTGAGTGTCATGCGCGTATTCGCGTTGACAAGGAGCTAGCAGCGATCGGCGTACAGGCCGACGAAAAAATGAGTAATGAAGACTTGAACAAATTGTTTGACGAGAACCGCGACAAGATCAAGTGTCCTGTGTGTGGCAAGCAGAACTTCACCGAGTCTAAGCCATTCAATATGTTGGTTCAATCAAATCTCGGTGACTTTACTGGTGAAAACAAACGACCCGTCTATCTACCTGGTGAGGCATGTCAGGGGATTTATCTCAATTTCAAAAACGTCGTCGATACAACGCGAATGAAGATACCATTTGGTATCGCTCAGGTTGGAAAAGCCTTTCGCAATGAGATTAGTCCGCGCAATTTCCTGTTTCGTACTCGCGAACTTGAGCAAGCTGATACGCAGTTTTTTGTGAAACCACACGAGAATAAAGAAGCCTATGAGCGAATCAAGCAAGATCGCTGGGACTGGTATGTGAGTGACCTCGGTATCAATCCTGAGAAATTGCGCTGGCATCAGCATGAGAACCTGGTGTTTTACGCGTCGGATGCCTGGGATATCGAGTACAGCTACCCGAGTCTTGGCTTCGACGAGGTGGAGGGCATTCATGACCGCACTGACTACGATTTGTCGCAGCACATGAAATATAGCGGTGTCGACCTCAATTACATCGACCCAATGACACAAGAGAAGTACATTCCATGGGTACTCGAGACCTCTATGGGAATGGGGCGCATCTTTATGGCCGTGATGAGTGATGCCTATACGGTGGAAACGATGGAAAACGGTGACACGCGAACAGTATTGAAACTAAAGCCGGAGCTTGCGCCAGTGCAGTACGCGGTGTTTCCACTGCTCAAAAATAGGCCTGAGCTCGTGGCAAAAGCCCGTGAGGTTTATGAGGAGCTGAGTAAAAAATTTGTCTGTGAATGGGATGACAATGGCAACATCGGCAAGCGCTACCGCCGCCAAGACGAAATCGGTACGCCCTACTGTGTGGTGATCGATTTCCAGACGCTAGAGGATGGCACGGTGACGGTGCGGGATAGGGATTCGACGGAACAAAAACGAATAGTAACGGGAGAAATATTGTAAAGCATGAATATGCTAGGGCCCGAACTGGTAATTATTAGAGAGAAAATCGATGAGCTAGTAGCAACTATTGATTCTGATGTTATCAGCAGAGGTGTATTTTATGGTGGGATTGCGGTTGAAGCAAAAGGAAAAAAGATTCCAGATTTATTACAGGCCAAGGTTACAAAGCTCCTGGAGACCTATCATAGTAAAAAGAATGTAGCTGAAATCAATAAGTTTCTTCTTGATGAGTGTAATCGTATAACGATGACGTTTACCAAGCACTCATATAGTTTGGCGCGTTATGATGAATTTGATAGGCGGATAAACAACTTAGTCCATCTTGTCTCACAACGGGCTGTCGTGCTACGGCAAAGGCAAAGAAAATTTCCAGATTGGTTTACAACGCTCATAATAACCGTTATTGCTGGCTGCATAGTTGTAGCGGCAACACCTTTTGTTATACAGATTATGTCAGGTATCGTAAAAAAATAGAGGAGACAGTATGTCAACAACACACCAGCGTGAATTACTCGAAAGAAATCTCAGGGAGTATCGCAAGAAGTGGCTCGGCAAAAGCAAGGGCAAAAGTCTGAACGAGGCCGACACTCGCATATGCGTCAACGATTTTCTGACTGACGTCCTGGGCTACAAAATGCAGGATGAGATCAAGACCGAATATGCGATACGCGGCCAGTATGCCGACTATGTCATACAACTGAAGCGCAAGAAGCAGTTTGTTGTAGAGGTAAAGGCTATGGAAATTGATCTCAATGCTAAGCACCTGTTGCAGGCCTCACATTACGCTGCCGACGAAGGAATTGATTGGGTGCTGCTGACCAATGGCATGAGTTTGGAGTTGCATCGGATGATATTTTCGAAGCCCGTTACTGATGTGCAGATTTTTAAATTTGACTTGAGCGATTTGTCGCAAATTGAGAAGGCTTCGGATGCGCTCGTGAATCTCACAAAACGTGCTGTAGAAAAGGGCGAACTGGAGGAATATTGGAAGAGGTTTGATGCCCTAAGTCCGACGAAACTCATCAGGACAATTTACACCGAAGAGATTATCACGGCCATTCGCCGCAAAATCAAAAAAGATTCGAATATGAGCTTCGACCAAATGGACGTGCTAAGTGCATTACATGAATTAGTTATCTGCGCGAACAAAGACGTGGTGAAACCAAAAAAATTGAAATAATGGAGGCCAGATGAAACTATCAATCAACTCATTGCATGAGCAAGTCACCAGAATACTAGAAAAGAATTTGTCTCACGAACAGGCTGAAATTGTAGCGAAGTATTTTGTGTGGGCGGAGATGTCGGGTAATAAAACACAAGGAATCGTGAAGCTTATGGGGGCGTCCTCGATACAAAATATTAGACCCCAGGGCGAGATCGAGATAGTAAAAGATACGAAATTGTCGCGGATCATTGATGCAAAAGACAATCCTGCGCCACTGAATGCCCAGATTGCGACTGACGTTGCCATACAAAAAGCGAACGAACACGGTTTTGCAATCGTCGGGGTAAAAAATACTTTTTCGAGCAACGGTGCGCAGGCATACTATGTCGAACAAATTGCTAGACACGATCTCATCGGTATCATGTGTAGTCGTTCTCCCGCGTCTCAGGCTGCGTTTGGAGGGATCGATCCGGTATTTGGTACTGATCCGATCGGCTTTGGTTTTCCGAGCCTGGGTGAACCACTTGTTTTTGATGCTGCTACATCAGCGATGACGTATTACGGACTAGTGCTTGCGAAGGCACGTGGTGAAACAATTCCTGAAAATATGGCAATTGACAAAGACGGCAGGCCTACAACTGATCCAGCCGCAGCGATGGATGGCGCACTGTTATCGTTTGATCGGAGCTACAAGGGTTCTGGGTTTGCCATGGTAGTTGAGGCACTTGCGGGACCGCTCCTTGGTGGCACGTGGGTTGATAATACGACATATAAAGAGGAATGGGGGACTATAGTGATAGCGATTGACCCTGATCTGATGGTCGGTCGAGAGCAGTTCAAAGAAAACACTTCCGATATGATTGCAAAGATAAAATCATCCCGGGTCAAGGAGGGCGGCTCGATACGCTTGCCAGGTGAAAATGCCCAGCAGCAGTATAAAGCGGCAGAAAACAGTGGCGAGGTTGAGATTGATGATGCGGTAGCGAGCGAAATAGGTATATTTGGAGATAAAAGTTAGTTTATGGCATACGATCTAACTCTCGAAGTACGCATCGACGATGAGATCGTCGGGTGGGACGTTGAAGTGACAAAACGTAAGATGTTCGGGGGCCTTGGGTATTTTGTGAATGGTAACATGGCGTTTGGGGTGAAGGGTGATGAGTTGATTGTCAAGCCAGCACCAGAGGAAGCTGAGACATTACTACACGAGCCTGGCATAAAACCATTTGAATTTGGCGGACGAGTCATGAAGACGTGGTGTCTCGCGGAGCCTGAGGTTCTCGACGAAGACAATTTGCCGCGGTTACTCAAGATGTGTCGGGAGTATGTACTGACATTGCCTCATAAACATCGTTAGTATCATAGATCTATGCGGTAGGGTGTGAGAAGTGATATGGAAAGAAAACGAAAGGAGAAGCCATGAGTCAAGTAGTATGGGATGGAACGGTCATTGCCGAGGCACCAAAGGAGGATCTGATTCGGATCGAGGGTAATTGGTACTTCCCACCGAACAGTGTAAAACGCGAATATTTTCGGGAGAGTAACCACCACACGACGTGTTTTTGGAAGGGTGAAGCGAGCTACTACGATGTTGTCGTAGGGGAGAAGCGTAATGAATACGGTGCATGGTATTATCCGCTGCCCAAAGAAGGCTCGGTGGAGCGAGTTGGGCATGATTTCTCAAACTACGTCGCGTTTTGGAACGGTATACAGGTCGTAGAATAACTTATCGTGAGGTGAGCGACGCTATCCACTGCTCGTGGGCGAGGTTGCCGACGATACGATTGCTGAGAGCGGTGATCGTAGGCGTGGTTGTTGCAGCATGATCTTGGTTGATTCGTCGTTCTAACAGGGGAACAGTATGCAACGATTCGACGACTTGTTTGATGCGAGCTTCGGCCTCACCGACAGAATGACCGTTGCCGATGAGTTGCCCTGCACGGACATTCCGGCTAGTGCTCGCATGGGATGTTGCCATGAGGTCACCAATACCTGCGACGCCAGCGAACGAACGCGGGCTCGCTCCCATGGTAAGTGCGTAGTCATATATCTCACCAAAAAGTTGACCAGCAAATGCGCCGGCTTGATTGAGACTTCCTGTCGCGGCCAGGCAGGCATGAAATCCGAGGGTTACAGCGTTTTTTGTGATACCTGCCCATTCGATACCGGTCGGATCCTTGCTCCCAGTAGCACTCGTATATTCACCGTCCATCAGTAAAACGAGCTTGTCCGTGAGCGTATAGCTACTGGACGCAACAACGAAATGAGCACCGTGTTTTGGCATTTCATCGGCGAGTGAGGGGCCTGAGATGACGGCGCTACGAATACTACCAAAGCGGCGAGAAAGAAGTTCGTGAGGTGTCTCACCATCGGGTGGCGTGAGACCTTTACTGAGTGATACGTACCCAAGTGTCTCTTCGCTATGATAGCTGGCGAGATGGCCGACTACCTCTGCGATATCTGCGCTAGGGAGGGCCAAGAATACATATTTCCCGAGTGGGGCATCGCCAAGTCTCTGCGCCATGAGATAAGGAGATGATCGTGCGAGCATTTGACGGATACGTTCGAGACGTGTCTCCGAACGAGTTACGAGCGCAGTGCGGATTTCGCTACGGCTGATACTGTCGGCAATGGCGTGGCCAAACGTACCGGCACCGATGACGGTGACCTCGGCTCGCTGGCGATTTGTTCTAGGTCGTACCATGCGGATTACTATACGAAACGGGGATGCTAGCGGTCAATGGGTAGTGTGTTGCGAGTAATTTGTGTCATGGCCATTGAAAGGGTAGTATAGGAAAGATAAAAGGAGGAATATACTATGAAATACGAAGGAACCAAACTACCGAACTTTGAACCTCGCGACCAGGTAACTGAACTTGAGGCTACCGATACAGAGGTCGGTACGGGAGAGGAAGTGAAGCCCGGTGCCACGATCACCGCTCACTATACGGGAGCACTTGTCAAAAACGGTATTATTTTTCAGAGCTCGCATGACTTTGGCAAAGCGATCACGTTTGGACTCGATCAGGTAATCGCCGGTTGGACTGAGGGGGTGCCAGGTATGAAAGTTGGGGGAACGAGACGGCTCGTCATACCAGCAGTGAAAGCCTATGGGGAGCGAAGTCCCGCAAAAAATATTCCGGCAAATAGCGACCTAGTGTTTGATATCGAGCTCGTAGCAATTCCAAGAAACGGTCAATAATTATCGAAGGATATGGCCATACAGCGACTCAATCGCTTCGATAGGGCGAGGTGAGGTGCTGCGAATGAGCTCTTCGAGCTCGTGCAACGATAAGGCATTGTCATAGAGCCGACGATACACGATGGGCCGGCCCTCGCGCTCGGCACGCTGGATACCATGTTCCATACCTGAGCTAATACCAAGGTCAGTATAAACAGCGGTGTAGTCAGCTTTCCCGCCAATGACTAGCCCCGCTTCTATGCCAATCTCGCGCTCGAAGGCACTGGTGTCATCTGTCACTAGCGTATTGATGATATGACTGGCATAGGGTGCTTCACCTCTCTCAAACATGCTGTGATGCATCGCGTTCATAAGATAGACGACGCGTACCGCGATACCGCCTCTGGTCGATGCCATGAACGGGCTCTCTATCTGAACTTGCGGGGGAGCTAGTCGTTCAGCCATAGATAACGGACCCTATAGGTAAAATCCAACTGGTTTGTCATCCTGTGAAGATGCTGTGGGTTGCTGTTGGTAAGCCCCATTTGTTTTTATATCAAAGGTTACTCCCATCGACTCTTGGAGTGCTTCGAAAAAGGCTCGACATTCAGCAGCGTGATTCTCGGTGAGTTCGGGATCGCTCGAAATATTTACCATGAAGCTCACTTGGGCACCAAAACGACTCATAATTCTTTCCATAAACTCTGCGGTCGAGCGACGCAGTGCCTCAGGGCCTGTTTCCTGGCACTCGTGGACGTCTTTTGTGGGGGCAATTTCTCCTGAATACTTAACGATCTCTTCAAGAGTCGGGATGACAAGAGCTGACTGACGAATATCAGCCGCATAGCTCGGGTCAGAAATCATTGTTATACCAAAAACGGAATCAGTTTCTTGACCGGCAACCACCAAACCGCTTGGCCGTTCTCTTAGTAGTGAGTGGCGTGTTGAAACCTGTCCCGGGAGCGTGAGCGATTCGTGTAAATAGGGCATATTGCAGTTATAATAAAATATACTATCGAGTTTCGTCAAGGAGCGTATAATACAAGGTGCATGGATACAGAGATAGAAGTTAAGTTCTTGAGAACAGATCATGCTGCCGTACGTCGCGCACTTACTGCTGTAGGCGCCGTTTGCGAGCAGCCAATGCGTTTGATGCGACGGGCGGTGTTTGCTACGACGCCGGAAATGCATAGTGAATCGGGCTATATCCGCGTTCGCGATGAGGGCGAGCGAGTAACGCTCACTTACAAGCAGTTCGATAAAGAGTTGACGCTTCATGGTGCACAAGAAATTGAAACGACAGTTGCTGATTATGATAAAACAGTGGCTATTCTCAAAGCGGCCGGCATCCGCTGTTTTTCGACACAAGAGTCAAAGCGCGAAACCTGGAAGTATAGAGGGACAGAAGTGGTACTCGATGAGTGGCCATGGCTTGAACCGTATATCGAGATAGAGGGTGAGGACGAGTCGGCACTCCGTGAGGTGGCAAGCGAGCTCGGGTTTGACTGGGAAAAGGATGCGGTATTTGGCGACGTCATGGCGGCCTACCGGGCGCAGTACCCCCATCTTTCAATGAATGATACGGTCGGGTCCCTGCCGATGGTGCGGTTTGGGGATGCGCTTCCGGAAATGTTTGAACAGAGAAAAGGATTAACAGAATGAAGCCACGATTGATCGTCAAAAAGACACACACTTCTCACATCAATCGTTTGAGAGTGATGTTGCCAACAAAAGACAGCGATCCAGGTGAGGTGATTGTATTAGCGGAGCAAAAGCGCTTCGTCCGAGTAGAGACGACCCTGTGTTATAGCAATGAGCAGCGTGAAAAGGTAGCATTTGCCATCAGGTTTTTGGCGGCCGATAGCGGTCAGCACTCCTATGTTGTCGAGGAAACAAATGGGCGAGTGCTGGGCACGCTTGTCAAGTTGCCATCCATGCCGCTTCGTACCCAGTCATGGCGAGTGCTTGATCAGAATGGTGCGGAATGCGCTGTCACGGTCGAAAGTAGTTCGTTAGTTGGTGGTATGCGGAGACAGCTTGCCGACCGGCCAATCATCGGGCAAGCAAGTCTTGCCCTCAGTAAGCTTGCTAACTATCGCATTATTATTCTCGAACCAGTGAGTAGGAAGCAAACAGGTGTGTACGAACGCTTTGGTCCCCGCAAGTCGCTCTTTCGTCTCTCGATGAAAGATACTTCTTGGCAAGCAGTTGACTGGCGTGTCTATGCGGCGCTCTCGATTGCTCTCACCGCTCCGCAGACCTACTAGCTTCGTCATAGAGAAAGGTGACCAAACTAATGCGAGAAATTGAGATAAAAGTGCTACTGAAAGATAAGGATCTAGCTATTGCTGCACTAAAAAAAGCAGATATTGCTCTTGGTAAACCGAAAAAGCAACACGACGTTGTGTACTGTTTGCCCGGGGACAGAGAGAGGGCAGGAGAGTCGGGGGTCAACTGGCTCAGAATACGTACACAAAATGATAGCGAGGTGTTTTTTACGCTGAAGCAATCTGTTTCGGGAAGTCTCGATAGTATTGAACACGAAACAACCATCGCGAGCGCCTCAGAGATGGATGCGAGTTTGCGGTTGATGGGATACGAAATCTTTAGTGATCTCACTAAATATCGTCAGACAGCGCATGTTGGTAAGATCGAACTTTGTCTTGATGAAGTACCACCTCTTGGGTCGTTCATTGAGCTTGAGAAGTTAGTTGATGGGCCAAGTGATGTAGTGGCGGTCGAACGAGAGTTGTTTGCTGTACTTGATTCACTTGGCATCGAGTATGACGAGCGCATCACTATTGGGTACGATGAGTTGATGAATGACTATTTGGAGGCGGGGGAGTAGTCATGGGAAAGCTGTTGCAATTTCCTGTTTCCCCTGAGATGCGCCAGCGGTTAGCGCCACAAACTCTCGCCGAATTCGCTGGTAATGATAACGTGGAGAGAACTCTCCAGGTAATGTTGGGTGGCAAGGCATTTTGGCTATCAACAAAAAGTGCGTATGGTTTTGCAGATCCCGGAGATGTCGCCGCTGAGTGGGTGACAAGCGTGCTGCCGGGGAAGTTCATACCCGTTCGCTTTGCGGGGATGCGTGTTTTGGCAGAAGCAACGCGACAAAATTGGTATACAGGTGAGGCTGAATCAATCACCGTTCCTCGCGAAGCCGTTGCTGTATTCGCTACCAATCAAACAGAGGCACCACCATATGAGATCGATGCGAGCATGATTGAGACCGGTGCAATCTCGTACTACCCCGAGCTTGGTATCGATACGTCGTGGGACGGTATTCGGCTGTATGACATCGATGATCCACCACAGATCCCGCCCGAAGTTTCCCGCCCCGTACAGGGGAGAGCCAAGCTTCGACTCATTAGAGGTGGACTTAGCTCCGAAGAGGAGTAGTATCGTTTTTTGTCAAAGATAGTATAATAAACGCATAAGATAATATGCGAGGTAAAAATCATGGCACAGACAAAAGTAAGGCGCGTCAGCACTGCTAAGAGCACAAGTGCGCCCGTAAGTGCACCAGCGACAAGCGCGCCAGCAGTATCAACCGGCCCGGCATGGGCTGTTTGGATTTTGTCACGCTTTCCAGGTGTTCGTTATCATTATCAGTCCTGGGGAAAGACGAAACGAAGTGTGATCGCTGTACTACTCTATTTGGTGGCCTTGCCGATCATCCCTGTCGTGATCGCTATCGTGTGGTACTCTAAAGACCCAGAGGGATTTAAGAAAAGTCCGCTCATGCCGGTGCTCGTAGCAGTGATCGCCGCATGGGTAGGAGGGTTTGGCTGGGTAGCAAATCAAACACCAATCACTGACGGCACGCCGATGGCGAGCGTCAAAGCCTCGGCAGATGGTGAGTCGAGTACCGTGAACGCTGATCCTGCGGCAACTGCCGATCAGGTCTCAAAAGACAAGATAGCAAACCAAACTACCAGCAATCCAACCAACGGGCGTAAGTTTGAAAACTGTACTGCTGCATTTGAAGCAGGAGTATTCAATATTGCACGAAACAATGCCTCATATGAGCGTCGTCTCGATCGAGATAACGACGGCATTGCGTGTGAAAAATAGGTGAGCGCTTACCATGGGGTGGTTTAGCTCATTACTATTTGGAGATGCCGGAAGGACCGCACCACCTTCTAATTCAGTATTACCAAAAAAAGTTGATCAGTGGGGTCAAACGTCTATCCATTCTTCCCGGTATGAAGTTACTGAGGAGCAGGTGAGCGTCGTCGAACCGAGAATCGACTCGGTGGAAGCTACTGGGGCGACACCCTCGCATCAGCAAAAGATCGTTCCAGAGCTTGAAGTGACTCGACTGGAGCCGCATTTGGATAGCGCCGAGACACATCTCGAACTGTGGGCGCATCTTCGCAATCACTCAGAGGCTGAAATAGAAGTACGACAAGTTGAGTTGCTGAGGCAGCGAGTTGATGAGCGACGATTTCTCAAGCCAGAAGAAGAGCACGAGGTGAAGGTATATGCTGGCAGTATTCCAAAGAACGATGCCGAACATTATGCACTTATTCGCTATCGCGTGGTAGAAACCGATGATTATTTCGAGGCAAAATATCTCATCAAGTACCATATCGAGTCTGACGATCATTTTGTGCCGGAAGCACTCGAATTGATTCGACCAGTTCGGGATATATAGGGTTGTCTGAAAATCTAATAGAGGTACAATAGGGAACATGAGAATGTTCCACACTGATGGTAGTGCAAGTCCAAACCCCGGTCCGGGCGGATTTGCCGTGATTGAGCATAGCAAGCCAGTTGTGCTCGGCAGCGAAGCCGGAGATACAACGAATATCCGTATGGAAGGTCATGCGCTCATCGCTGCTATGGAGCTTGCGGGCGGCGAAGCGTGCCAGATATATAGCGATAGTGAGTTTTGGATAAATGTAATGACAAAATGGGCGCCATCGTGGGAAGCAAGAGGCTGGACAAAAAAGGGAGGCGACATAAAAAATCTTGACCTTGTAAAGCGAGCATACGCGTTGTTTTGCACGGGAAACATCTCGCTCATTTGGGTTCGTGGACACGATAATGATGAACAAAATGAACTTGCCGATGAATGGGCGAACCGTGCAAGAGAGGGAGAACGACTTTAATGACACGGCCGACTTAGTCAAACAGCTGGCGGGCAAGTAGCGAGCATGCTATAATCATAGGCACATTAACAACATAAACTATATCAAGAGCGTGACGAGGGACTGGCCCGATGACTCACCGGCAACCTCGAAATGCGAGGTGCCTCATCCAGGCCCACTGCGGCGAAGATATAGGCGAGAAATCTCCTCACTACTTCCCGTCAGGTGGCAGTAACGATAAGGAGGTTTTTTTTATGTCAATTCATACAGCAATCGAGCGGCTCGACTATCGAACAGCAGAGAGTGTCAGTCCAGGACATCCCGACAAACTATGTGATCAGATAAGTGATGCTATTTTGGATGCGTACTTGACGGTTGACGCAAATGCTCGTGTCGCCGTAGAGGCGTGCGGAGGCCATGGAACGGTATTTTTGACTGGCGAAGTAACGGCAGGCCAGTATGTTGACGTTGTTCCCATCGTGAAACGTTTGGCGGGTGAGGATGTCGAGATAATAGAGCACATCGTCAAGCAAAGCCCCGAGATTGCTCGTGGTGTAGACACTGGTGGCGCGGGTGATCAGGGCATTATGGTAGGCTATGCGTGCAATGAAACACCTGAGTTATTGCCGCTGGAAACGGTTTTGGCACGTCAACTTAACCAGCACCTATTTGATCAATGGCCATTTGACGGCAAAACGCAGGTAACGCTCAGAAACGGTATCATCGAATCAATTGTAGCGAGTTTTCAAAACGTCGACCAAGCCAGTCTCAAGCAGGCGGTCGAATCGTGGTTAAAGGAAACTGCCGGACTCGCCGTTAGTCCTGAGGTGCGGCTTCATATTAACCCGGCAGGGGATTGGTCGCAGGGTGGCTTTGACGCCGACGCCGGTCTTACAGGTCGGAAGTTGGTGGTAGACAACTATGGGCCGGGTGTACCGATTGGCGGAGGATGCTTTAGTGGTAAGGATGCGACAAAGGTTGATCGCAGTGCTGCCTATATGGCTCGTCGTGTTGCTGTTGACTACCTGAGGAAGAATAATGCAAAAGAAGTATATTGCTATCTCGCCTACGCCATTGGGTATGACCAACCCCTGGAGGCGACGGTGATTGTCGACGGTGTTCAGCAAATTGTCGAAGGGTATGACTTGAGTCCTCGAGGTATTATAGAAGCACTTGATCTAAAAAAACCTCAATACGAGCAGACCGCTCGCTATGGACATTTTGGCCATGGGTTTGCATGGGATAAATAGTACAACGCTACAAGAACTATTTCCGCGCTATACTAAAGGAGAATGAATCAGGGGTTAGCACTCGAGATATTACTGGCGGGCGAAAGCGCGCTGCTTACGGGTCCAGCGGGAACCGGTAAGACATATGTGCTCAACCAATTTATCCGTCTCAGTAAGTATGAGGGCAAGCACGTCAGCGTAACTGCTACCACGGGCCTCGCGGCGACCCACCTGGGCGGAACAACGATACATGCCTGGTCGGGGATCGGTATCAATGATAGTCTACCGGATGGTTTTGTCGATCATATTAGTAAGGGTCGGCGAGATATTATAGAGAAAACAGACATCCTTATCATCGACGAGGTGTCAATGCTGCATGATTACCGGCTTGATATGGTTGATGAGGTCTGTCGGATGGTGCGCAAACAGCCAGATGCCCCATTTGGTGGCATACAGCTTATTATGAGTGGCGATTTCTTTCAATTACCCCCTATTAATCGAGAGGGAAGTAGGACGGGTGGTTTCGTTGTTGAAAGTCACGCCTGGCGTGAGCTTGATCCGGTTATTTTGTACCTCGACGACCAGTATCGACAGGATGAGAATGATGATCTGTATGATATCCTCACTCACCTTAGGGCGGGTGATCTTCGTCGCCGACACGCCGAGTTGCTGCTTGCGCGTGCTGATGAAACACCGCCGCCCACATCTTCGCTGACAGAGCTGCATACAATCAATGTTGATGTTGATCGTATCAATAACCAACAGCTTATGCGGCTGACGGGCGATGAAGTAGCCTACGACCAGCACACCACGGGTTCTGTTAGCTATGTCGAAAGCCTCCAGCGAAGCGTGCTGGCGCCAGCCACACTGACGCTTAAAAAAGGTGCATTAGTTATGGCAGTAAAAAATGATACTAACCGTCGCTATGCAAACGGTAGTATCGGCACCGTTGTTGCATTCGAAAATGGTAGTGATTATCCCATTGTTGAGTTTCATAGTGGACGCACAGTGACGATGATGCCCGATACTTGGGAGCTACGAGATGGCGATAAAAAACGGGCCAGCATCAGCCAAATACCCCTCAGACTAGCATGGGCGATCACTGTTCACAAAAGCCAGGGTATGACGCTTGATATCGCTCGTATTGACCTCACTAAAGCGTTTGTACCCGGTATGGGATATGTCGCACTCAGCCGAGTAAAAAAGTTATCCAGCCTCTATCTTACCGGAATTAATCGTATGGCACTGCAAGTAAGTGAGCAAGCCAAAGAGATTGATGGTCAACTTCGACGTCAGAGTGTGGCCGCAGCCAAAAGATTTAGCCATTTGCATCAGAAAGCAGCAAAGAGGAAAGATGAAGCTGTGGGTCCGAAAAAGAAAAAGCAACCATCGGGTAGTTGGGCTCAAAAGATAGCTGTCATGCGCGAAACGTACCCACAGGCGTATATGCCCTGGACTGAGGCCGACGATGCTACGCTTAAGGCGGATTTTTTAGGAGGTGCGGATATAACGATGTTGAGCAAAAAACTTGGACGGCACGAGGGAAGTATCAGGATGCGTCTGCAAAAGCACTTCGGTGAAGATATGGTTGCCTAGGGAAGCGCCCCATCAGCCACTCGGGCGATGAGACACTTCCGTAGGGTGGGTGATGGGGCGGATTGTGGGGGGGCTAGACCGTGCGTGATGCCTCACAGGGCCAGGCCCGCATGCAGGTACTACAGACCGCGCGCACCTGGCGCTGTCGCCACTTGGGTGCGCTCTTGACGAACTCCATGTGGAGCTGGCTGTTGAGCATGATGCCCAACTTCGCCGGCGGACTGAGTTGCCACCAGTACATGGGCTGGTGAACCACTGCAGCAGTCGCAGGTCGAGACACTCCTAGATCACCTCCTTAGGTGGTATCTGAGTGAATATGGTTCTTCGAACTACCGTGCAGTCAGTATGCCACCGGATACCGGTGTATGCAAGCATAGCCACAATAAAATAATTACTCAGAGCAAAAAAGATAGTACACTAGAATCTATGACTACTTCACCAACGACGACACAACCAACCGATATTTTCCTGTGGGCAAACCAAGCAGATAGAGACAAAGATCAGCTAGAGATTGACCTATTTCTCTTTACAAAGGGCTACACGGTGTATGCGACTAACTACGCAAAGGAACTTAAGGCACAGCTCAAAGTGCTATTTCTCTACGACATGATCAGCACGGTCCAGACAGGGGCAGCAACGGGTATGATGGTGCGTGACTTTGAAGCGGCGGCCTCAGAGGAAAATGTACTTGAGCGTACGACGCTAGACAAAGTCGAACACGCTCAAGAGGTGATCGAGCAAATCATGTATGGTGAAGAAGGGCTTGAAGTGTTTCGCGAGGGCGACCACGAGTTCAAAAAGGTTAAGGGCATCGTTGCACGGTTTCAAATGAAGGGAAAGAGCCCATTTTTTGTAGTCAAGTTACTCCCGCAGTCGCAGGTACTAAAGGGGGCTACGGCATGGATGTACAACGGCGACTCGTTCCAGCCGTTTAGTGCCGACGCTGGACTCCGTATCACGCCCGACAATCAAGTGCTCATCGTGGACCAAGATATTTTTGCGTTTAGTGAGGTTAAGTTTGTGCGACTGTTTGGCTATGATGCCAAGAAGTTTGCGGTAGCAGAGGAGAAGATCAAGGAAATCGAGGCGCATTTCAAGCTGAAGTTCCCTGATGGGATGACGTTTGACGCGCTGGTGCGAGATACTCCCAGTCTAGTGACAAAACTTCAAAAAGTTGATCCGACAAGTGTTACGCAAGACCAAATCATCACTCATGCTGAAGAAATGGATCTAGAACTAATGACTGATGATGCAGTCGGTGCGATTATTATCATGGATGCGAAGGATGCCGCCAAGTTTGTCAACCTCCTCAACGATGATTATGTGACCAGTGATATGACGGGTATCAAATACGAGCTCAAGGCAAAAAAAGAGCTCCATGCCAGCGCTCCAGTTGAACAGTAGTATAATAAGAATATATGGCGAGGCAACAACCAATACGCTTTCCGGCCGATTTTTTGTGGGGTGCCGTTGTGAGTGCGCACCAAACAGAGGGCGGAAATCACAACCAATGGTCGGTGTGGGAACTTGAGAATGCTCGCTCGCTTGCCGCACAAGCCTCGTATCAATACGGGGATCTAGAAAATTGGCACTCAATTGTGCGTCAAGCAAAATCGCCGGACAACTACGTTTCCGCCAAAGCAGTCGACCACTATCATCAATACCAGCATGATTTTGATTTAGTGAAGCGACTGCATATGAATGCGCTTCGATTTAGCGTCGAGTGGTCTCGGTTGCAGCCAGAAAAAGACGCTTGGAATGTTGACGAGATGCAGCACTATAAGGAGTATGTCGCCGCGCTAAAACAGCGAGGCCTGGAACCAATCGTGACGCTATTTCATATCACGTTACCCGTTTGGTTTGTAGAGATGGGTGGATTTGAGAAGCGCCGCAATGTGCGGTATTTTGTTGATTTCGCAGAAAAAGTAATCAGCGAACTTGGTCCGACGATCCAATTTGTCATCACTATGCACGAACCCGATGAATATGTGAGACAAAGTTACTTAATCGGTCGATGGCCGCCCCAGGACCAGAGTCGATCACGAGCATTCAGGGTGCTCAATAATCTGGCGCTCGCACACAATAGGGTGGCCGAGCTGCTGCATGCCCAAAGCGGGCGCTATAAAGTATCAGTTGCAAAAAATAGCGCCTACATCTACCCCGGAGATGACGCATGGTTGACGGTGAGGGCCTCGGCAGCAATCCAATATATTCATGATGACTATTTTCTGCAAAAAGTGATGAAAACCTGCGACTTTATAGGAGTCAACTACCACGGTAGCCAGCGCATCTACGGCTATCGGGTTCACAACGATAACAAAGAGATAAGTGATCTTGGAAATGACCTACATCCAGATCATCTGGCACATGCCCTTGAGCGCCTAAGTGAGCGCTACAAAAAACCAATTCTTGTCACCGAGAGCGGCATAGCAGATGCAACTGACCGGCGTCGCAAATGGTGGTTGATGCAGTCAATCATTGCGATGCAGCAGGCGCTTTCAAGTGGTGTTGAACTTATCGGTTATCTGCATGGGGGGTTACTTGATTCATTTGAATGGGATAAGGGCTTTTGGCCCCGCTATGGTCTTTACGAAGTGGATAGGAAAAGTATGAAGCGTTCCGCGCGACCTTCTGCGGCATGGTTGTCAAAAGTAATCAAATCACTAAGAGGTATATAACGATGAACGAGCCATTCGCAAAACAGGAAGCAAAGGTGACAGTTATTGGTGGCGGTACAGGTAGTTTTACATTACTCTCTGCGCTCAAGGAGCATACCTCGCAAATTGCCGCTATTGTAAACATGGTGGACGATGGTGGTAGTACTGGAGTGCTAAGAGATGAATTAGGCGTGCTTCCGCCGGGTGATGTGAGGCAGTGTCTTGTTGCTCTGAGCGATTCACCCAAAATACGCGACTTATTTAGCTATCGATTTGATAGCGGAACGTTCGCGGGACATTCTTTTGGTAACATATTTTTGACAGCGCTCGAGAAAAGCACGGGGAATTTCGCCGAAGCTGTTGAGACAGCGGGTGAGATACTGCGAGTTAATGGGACAGTTATCCCCGCGACACTAGATGACGTACGACTTGTCATGAGTTGGCCGGGATCATCAGTACGTCTCCATGGCGAACGGGTAATTGATGCTGACCACTTTAAGAGGGACCCACGAAAAGCTTTGCTGAGTCTTGAGCCAACGCCTTCGGTAAACCCGATAGCGATAAAGGCTATTGAGCAGGCGGACTTGGTCGTTATTGCGCCGGGCGATATCTATACTTCACTTGGACCACTGTTGGCAATAAAGGGGATCGGGGATGCTCTTCGCCAAACAGATGCGGTGGTAGTGTATGTTTGTAATCTTGTGACGAAAGATGGTCAGACAAATGACTTTACTGTTTCTGATCACGCGGGAGAGATTGAACGACTAGGCGGTGGTGACATTCTGGATATCGTGCTCTATAACAGCCAGGTTCCGTCGGCGCGGCTTCTGAAGCGCTATGAAGCCGAGAACGATTATCTGGTAAAGATTGACAAAAAGGTGCTTGATTCTCAGCATTACCATGCCGTTGGTGGACATTTCTTGGGTCAGATTATTAGCTACGATCCAAAGGAACAAATGATACCAGTCACCCGGTCTTTTATACGGCATAATCCGGTCGCTGTAGCGAGTGCACTCATGACGTTCATTGAAAAGAAGAAGACCTCTTCATAACCTAAGTCTCAAAACCCCCTCTTCCGGACAATCGGCTCGCCGCTAACTGATTAGCCTACGCCTTGGCGAGCCTTGGCCGCCTAAGGCCAACTGTCCGTCGCAGGGAGGTTTTGAGACCCAGGTTCATAAAGCGTATTAACTCACCACCTTTGCAACAACCTCACTAGGTGTGCAGTACTGTATACCCCAGTGTAATCGCTTCGTATTGTAAAAGTCCAGGTACGCCGTCAGGCGTGCCTGGATAGTGTCTTCATTCG